>JAIFMG010000162.1:0-36357 GCA_020048645.1 Bacteroidota bacterium
CCGCCAACCGTTGCCTTGCCAACGTGGGGACAAACCTCGTCATCAAATTCTCCCCATTTAGACTAAGCTAATTTTGAATCCTTACTTAATTTGAATTGGGGTCTAGGTTGTAGAGCAAGCCCTGCAAAGTGGTTAGAAATGTCAAATCACCAATGGCCTTGCGGTAATTGGCTGCTGCTGAAGTAACGCGCTGTTTGAAAAAAACATCGTCGTTGTAAATTGCATTGCTGGGCGAATTGGGCATCGCAGTTGAAAACCGATACATATTTGTAAAAACATCCACGCTCAAATCCTGAAGTCTTAGGTTGGCGTAAACCGCATAAGAATTTCTCGGCGCTGTCAATTCGGTGCTAAAGGGGGCCTCGGGTGTCATTGGGCCAAATTCAGTATTGAATGTACCCGATTGATAGTCAGATAAATCGTAGCCCATCTCTTCGAAACGATCGGCCAGGTCAAAGCCCTGATCGTCCATGGCTTGCAGACCTAGGCTGAAGGCGGCATCGTCAGCAATCCGCTTGCGAAGATAGGCATTCCCGAACATGTAATTCCCATTGGCATAGTTCAAATCAACATTAGCCATGTCATTGGTATCTTGCGTGTCAGTCACAATGTTTATGACGCCAGAGACGGCATCAGGACCATAGAGGGCAGACGCAGGCCCCAACAGTATTTCAACCTGCTTTGCCATAAAGAGGGGGAAATGTTCTGCATAAGAGTATTCCTCACCCGTTGCGGCGCTTACCCGTTGACCATTGATCATCAACAAGATATAGCGCGCACCAAAGAGGCCACGCGAGCTGACCTTGTGAGTCATTTCTTCCCAACTCTTTCCTGTTACCATCATTTCCGGCAAATCCATGATGATGTCATTAACAGACCGATAACCTCGCATACGAATTTGCTCTTGCGTGATGACGACCATGGTGGCAGGTGCCCTGTTGGCTCCTTCTTGAGTCTGGCTAGCGGTGGTTACGGTCATGTTCATGAGCTCCTCTAAACTCATGTCATAGATATCGACTTGCGAAAAACCTTGGGAAGATGCTAGTGCTGCCATAAACAGCACAATGAATCTGAAAATGCTTGTTTTCATGATGTTAATGGTTTGGTTTGGTTGAGAAATGGCTTGTAAGTACGAATATAAACAAATATTGGCAATTCTTAATTTTTTTTAGCTGCGAAGAATTGATAATTTCGTGCCGAATTCAATTTCGCCTTCTTGAAAGAGAAATACTAGCGAAGTATAAATCATAACACATTAAATCGAAATGTTAAGAATCAAATCGTTTCAAATCGCTGATGATATTGACATCCGGCGGTTTCGCAGCCAATATACAGGACTGCTTGTCCGCTTCACCAGTACTGAGTTATTCTTCAAGAACGAAAACGATAGTTATCTGCAGGTACTTTCATTCGGTGCGGTATCATTTTGTGGTTATGATGAGCTAAAAATCAGTGAAACACTTGACTTTTTGAATAACTTTGTCAAGAATCCACTTCCAGAAAAACTTAGCGAGGAATTTGTGCTTCACCCCGATTCGCAACATGACAAATTTGGACACAATGAAGTTTTCCTTTCACGCTATTCGCCTGAAGTCTTGCGCCTTGTTATGCTCAACGTGAGCCAATCGGTGGTGCTAGAACATTATGAGCAACTTGCCAGCCAAATGCTGGACCAGACCTACCACTATACCCGAATGCTCGAAAACAAAGGCAAGTTGACCATTGGAACCAAGTCGCTGCTCAAATTTATTGGCAAAACATTGAATGTCAAGAACAACATCATCGACCAGCTCTACGTCGTTGATCGGCCAGACTCGACCTGGGAAGACGAATATCTAAGCCGAGTGGACAGTGGTATGAGAAAAACCTTCGACATTCAACCCCGCTTTCGAGGCATCGACTACAATTTGCAAATCATCAAAGAAAATCTTGACCTCTATAGGGATTTGCTGCACCAGAAGCACAGCAACATGCTGGAAATCATCATCATCATTCTAATCTTGGTTGAAGTTGTAAATGTCTTCTCCGAGAAGTTTTTCCATTGACGGCGAACGTTTCCATTGGCTAAGTTTGAATTTCAGGCAAGAAAATCCTTGCTGTCGTACCAAGATTTGGCTTACTTTCAAGCTCAAAACGTCCCTTATGACGAGCCACAAAGTCGCGAACCAACAACAAGCCCAAACCACTACCTTGCTCGGAAAATGTGCCAGATTGACTTGCTGAATGTTCACCGCTCAGGTTGGCTTTTACTAGCTTCTCGTCCATACCAACGCCAGAGTCTCGAACTTCTATCGAAAACTCGGAGGCTACCACATGAGCAGTGACATAAATTGTTCCTTCAGGTTTTGAGTACTTTATGGCATTGGAAATCAAGTTCATAAGTATAACTTTAAGCATGGATTCATCGGCTCGTACCAGCAAGTCCATAGGAACGTCGTTGTGAAAATCAAGATTCTTTTCGGCTAATCGTCCAGCTTCCAGTTTTATGATTTCTTCAACTTTTTTGAACAAATGAACCCAGGCAGGAGCAAATTTGATTCGACCTGTCTGGCTTCTTGACCACTCCAACAGATTAGAAAGCAACAACAAACTTTGTTTGGACGATTGGGATATTATGTCAACGATTCTGACCAAATCATCGTGCTCCTTGTTGTGAATATTTTCAGCCATCAAGCCACTGAGGGTTATGATGTTGCCGATTGGATTTTTCAAGTCGTGGGCCAAAATTGAGAATAATCTGTCCTTATCAGCAATCGCGGCCTTCAACTCCTTGTTGTTGCGGCGAATACGATTTTGCTGGGACTCCAAATTGGCAATCAAGACCCCTTGCTCTTCATGCGCTCTGTGAAGCAAATCGATCAAATAGTATGAAGCGGAAGTCAAGACAACAAAAATAACAACAACTAGTGGCAAGCTAGCCAAAAGAAACGAACTTCCATCTTGAGCCCCAAAATAGATATAGCTTGTTATGCCTATCATTCCCATGAAAACAGCGTGAACTTTTCCAACCATGAAAGCCATAAAAGGCAGAAAAGCGCCAACGACTAACGATATTCTAAACACAAAGGCGATAAATTCAGAATTGGTTTCTCGAAGTGTAAGGCTGACAATGAGGTTGAGTACAATCACATAAAAAAGTAAAATTGAAGCGCTTTTGAGTGAAAATGATTTTGTTTTGTACAAAAAGAACCCTATAAACGAAATCATTACATTCACTGTATTGAGCGCGAATGAAACGAAATGCTCCGAGACAAAAACCATATCCAATATATTGCCCAATGCGCTTCCAACAACGAGCATTTCAAAGAGCTTGGAGCGAACAGGCTCGTACCTCTGGTTAAACGAAGGCTGAGATTTCCATGTTTTGGTTTCTAAATGGACATTCTCAATTTCTGAATTTGAGATAATATCATTCATATTTGCACTTTCCATTTCGTTTTTGTATCTTTCAGTTCAAAAGCAAATATACAAATCGAAATCGAATGGTCAAACTTGAGTCAAATATTCTTAAAATATCATTATTTGCGACCGGCCTTTCAGGAATAGTCGCCGAGTATGTGCTTGCCACATTGGCAACGTATTTTCTCGGAGACTCCGTCCTGCAATGGACGCTGATGGTTTCCGTTATGATGTTCGCTATGGGGCTTGGAAGCAGCCTAAGTCGGCATTTTGAGAACAATCTCCTGCACAAATTCGTCACGCTGGAGCTTTTGCTTTCGCTACTCGTAGCCTTCGCCTCTATGGTCGCGTACACAGCGGCGTCTTTCCTTCCAGCGGTCGGGATAGTAATATACGCTCTTGGAATAGCCATCGGCTTACTTGTCGGCATGGAAATACCACTTGTTGTTCGCCTGAACGACTCGTTCGAGAGTCTAAGGGTCAATGTGGCATCGATCATTGAAAAAGACTACTATGGAAGCCTTGTTGGCGGCCTACTTTTCGCTTTCGTGGGTCTTCCCTATCTCGGGCTGACCTACACTCCATTCGCTTTGGGAATCATCAACCTCAGCGTCGCGTTTGGGCTGATTATGATTTTGAGACATTCATTGGGCATATCTCATTTTCGGCAGTTGGCGAGCCTTTCAATTTTAGTATTTATTATGATTTTTGTCGGAATGTATAATGCTGAACAGATAATACTGTTTGGTGAGCAAAAAAGGTACAAAGACAAAGTAATTTATGCTGAACAAAGCCGATACCAACGCATCGTCATCACGGAATGGCGAGGCAACCACTGGCTATTCATAAACGGAAACCAACAACTAAGCACGCTTGACGAAGAGGCTTACCATGAACCGTTGGTACACCCGGCAATGAGCCTGCACCCCTATCCTTCCCAAGTGCTGATCTTGGGAGGCGGTGACGGATGCGCATTGCGTGAAGTGCTCAAATATTCAAGTGTTCAAAATGTTACTCTTGTTGACTTGGACCCGACCATGACGAATCTGGGCCGCGAACATCCAGTTCTTTTGGCCCAGAACGATAGTGCCATGTGGTCGAGCAAACTTGAAATCGTGAATCAGGATGGCTACACTTTCTTGGAACAGACCGAGAAGTTTTTTGACTGCATATTGATCGACCTGCCAGATCCAAAAACCATTGAGTTAGGACGACTATACTCTCACGAATTCTACCGACTTTGCTACAAGCGACTCCGTCCTGATGGTGTTTTGGTTACTCAAGCTGGAAGTCCATACTATGCCACAAAAGCATTTCGATGTATTGACATGACCATCGCGTCAGCAGGCTTCGCAACACTCCCTATGCACAATCAAATCTTGACCTTGGGAGAATGGGGGTGGGTCCTGGGTAGCAAATCGCAATCGCCAGACAGCCTTAAAAAGACTGTTCGGGAACTGCGAATCAACGTACCCACAAAATGGATGAACAACGAAAGCTTATTGCTGATAACTTCTTTTGGAAAAAATATTTACCCAGGTTCACAAACCGATAGCGTATGCATCAACCGTGTCCACGAACCGGTTCTGCATCAATACTATCTGCGCGGAAATTGGGACTTATATTGAGCAATCACGCTCAATTTCGAAGCTCAACAATGTCCAATTCGTCGATAATTTTGTTGGCATGGCCCAATTTGTCCAACAGGAACAGCGCATAACGAATATCGAGGGCAATGCTTCTATAGCGTGTTGGATCGTACTGAAATCCACCAATCTGGCCAGGCCCATTGGCTGAAATGTGAACACCAACCAAACGGCCCCAAGCATCGATGACTGGCGCGCCTTCAGAGCCCTTGGCAGAGTGCGCATCGTGCAAAAATGAAGTTCTAATGGTATTGCCATTGGAGTAAGGGCCAAAATCTTCATTTTCCAACAGTTTTAGAAAGTCTTGGGGAAGCTGATAATGTGGATCATCAGCATGATAGACCTGCTTCTGCTCGAGACCATGCACAGTTGCGTAAAATGACAACTCAACAGCATCTTGTGGCGAGTAACCACGCACCCTGCCATAAGAAATGCGCTGTGTGCCGTTGGCTTGAGGGTAAAAAACACTGTCCGGAATCATCGCCTTGAGTCCCTTCGCATAGTTTCTGTTGAGGCCATACAACTGTAAAAGAAGTTCGTCCAGACGAGGTTGCAATTTTTGACGTCTCAACAATTCAAACTGTTTGAAAATCAAAAATAGTGGGTCTGCTTCTATCATGATATTGTCAGAAACATCATAGTCAGCTAGAGTTTCGACCGCTCTCAGCCTGTCTGTCAGGAAACTTTGGGCATACAGCTCTTTGACAAATGCAATTGGATCGCGTTGATATTCGCGTGAGCGAATATCCTCCATAAAAGCAGGCTGAAACTCATCCGGAACATTTCGAGCATATTCTTGCATCATATAACGAAAAACCTCTTGATCAAGTTCCGCATCATATCGCTTGAAGAACCGATTCACCTCCATGCCTAGTTGCGTGGTCGCCCTTTCAATAAGGAACTTCCGTTCAAGCTGTCCGACCTGAACTTGCGCAACATCGATAAGTACATCATACTTATAGGCCAAGTTTATCGCCTCTATCGCTAACACACCCTGATTCACGTAGCTTGAGAGTTCCCAAACTCTGCGCAAACTATCAAAAACATATTTAAAATCATCTTCAAGACTGGCAAAGTTCTGACTATTTTGAACAATTTGCGAGCCTCTTGCCCAACGGAAAAAATCAGCTTCCCTGTCGCGCCAATTTGCCACAAGATTCGTTCGTGCAACTTCGTTGGAAATCAGGGAATCACGTTTCATGTCCTCGCCTAAGACTGTATATGCCTGAGAATATGCTAGTTCCATGTCGCGGTTAAGGTGCAATGTAGATTCGATCATCCGGAATTTTTGTGCTTTGAGACGTTCTGAAGTTAGTGTGTCAGGCCCATACAATATTTCAATCGCATGTGACGTTATAAAAGGAGTTGTTATTTTAGGATAGCTCAACATCATCACAAAGTCGTTTTCCTGCACACCCTCAATCGAAATCGGAAAGAATTTTCGTGGCCTAAGTGGTTTATTGTCAATTGAATAACCCGCAGGCTCTCCTCCAGGGCCTGTATAAATACGTAGCATTAGAAAGTCCGCCGCATGTTGTGGCGCTTCGAACCGTTCGTGGACACTCCCGAAATAGGCTAGGTTTTCAGGAGGAGCAGCCACCAGGCGCAAATCATAATATGTTTGCGTGACAAAAAGATAGTAAGCGTTCCCAAAATCAAATGACAATATCTTCGCATCGTAGGGCGTATCTTCGCGTGCCTCTGCGGTCAGATACTGAATATTGTTCGCGATTCGATTTTGGCGCTGGCGCTCATCGAGCCCCTCCTCAACACCTTCAAGAACGTGACGTGTAACATCCTGAATACGAATCAAAAACTGCGCTGTCATGTCAAAATATTTGAGCTCGTCAGCAGTGTAATTTGCCCAAAACCCACTTTTCAGAATATCATCACGGCCAACACTATGCTGTTGCACTCTATGGTAAAGGGCAGAAAAACTGCTGATTATCAAACCATTATCTGAAATCATCGCAGCAGTAGCGCCGTCACTTAAAAGACAAACCGCATCTTTCATGGAAGAATGGTTGATGCTGTATATGTCGTCCGCAGTTAAGCGAAAACCTCTTGATTTCATATCGTCGATGTTGTACTTTTCGAGCAACATCGGTATCCAAAGTCCCTCATCAGCCTGGCAAATGCAAAGCCTTGAGAAAAATATTACCAAGAGACCTATTCTTTTCATTTTACTTTCGATTAGATTTGCTAAAAAATATAGAAAAAAACTCCTATCCGAGATGGAAAAAATTGGGATGAGGGTTTCTTGTGGAGGGTTTACTCATCGTACAGGTGAAATGCTCCGCTTAGCTTGTATTCAATCCCATCCTCGCCTATGGCATCAATCAAGTAGTAATAAACTCCCTTCGATGCAAGTTTACCGCTCACTTGACCGTCCCAACCAAGCTCTGGGTCATCCCATTCATATAGAATCTCGCCCCAACGATTGGCGATTGCGCCTTTAAACAGAATTAAATTCTCATGACTCACTCTAAAAGCGTCATTTCGTCCATCACCATTGGGAGTCATGACGTTTGGAGCTTCCAGGAATGAAGTGCAATCTCTAGTAAAAATTTGGATACTGTCACGCGATGAACAGGTTTGATTCGTTAAGACTTCTATGAAATAAGTTCCTGAATCACTGACCACCAACAAATCACCAGTGCTACCATCAGACCAACGAATTGAAGAGACATTGTCTGAAATTGAGGCTCTTAACTCGATAGGCAGACCTTCACAAATCATCGTATCATTTCCTAATCTGACTTCAGGACCTGGAAAAACGATAAACCACGTATTATCAGTCGCTGAACATTTTTCATTGAATATCGTAAGTAGATAATTACCTGGGGCGGTGACGTTGATGCTAGAAGTCGTATCGCCAGTTGACCATACATAACGATCATAACCGGGAGGCCCTTCTAGGATTGTTTCTTGCGCTTCACATCCATATCGTGTCGCTGGCAAATCCAAAACAGGAGCCTCGAATATATCAAGAACAATGGTATCACAATCCTCGCACCCATTGAAATCTGTTACGCAAACATGATATGTACCTGAGCTATCCGCCAGAAAGGTGCTGGCGGACGCTCCATCTTGCCAAACATAGCGCGTAAATCCACCACCTGGGCCTATTGAAAGGGGTCCACAGTTCTCCAAGTCAGGACCAAGACTCGTACTAAGTTGATATATTTGAACCGCCCTGCTCAATGTCTGAAGCTCGCCATTATTATACCATATTTGTAGGCTAACCTGATATGTTCCTGCATTTCTATAATGATGAGTCGGTGATATTGCTCTCGAAATATTATTGGAACCTGAAGCAGGATCGCCGAATGTCCATAGTAAAGAATCCACTTCAGAAGAGGAAGCAAAATTAAATTCAGTTGTATCTCCTAAACAAAAGAACTCGGCTGCAATGCTGAAATTATAAAAAAATGACTGAATGAAATTTGGCAGTCCATACAAAGCAGTTCCAGACAAACTAATGCGATTCGTATTGAAACCACAATTGAGTCCCGGCAAATTTGGCTGCTGTATTGTTGCCATTGCCTGCGTGTTCGGCTGGGTTATGTAAATCTTGCCATCTGTACCCATTTGAATGCCAGAAAGTTCATATCCATTGGATATGAAACTGGTAGAAAAGGCGTTATTGTTCAGGTCATATTGAACCAAAGGACGGTTCGAATCGTACCAGTGCGTCACGTAGAGCTTTGTACCATCAATCGAGAACTCGAGCCCATAGGGGTCAGCTCGTTCGTTGATTAGCAAAGGATTGCTTAACAAACCAGTCTGCTTGTCAAAATTTAACACCTCTAGAATTGATGTTTTTGTAACAGCTACTGCCAGCCTTCTCCCATCAGGCGAGAATTTCATGTAGCCTCGCGCTGAACCCCTATCACCGCAGAGATCACTCCAATCGTTATTGCCTTGGTGGACTGAACCGATGGCTTGGTCGAATGAAGTCAGGTTGAGACCTGCCTCAGTTATACGATAAATGTAAAACACATTACTCTGAAAGCCATGACCTGCAACCCAAATATCTTTTCCATTGGCATGATAGGTGGCCGTAACTTTTTCCGCCGAGTTACTTTTTAGCATGATATTTTTCTGATTTGTAACAGCACCCAAACCACCATCCATACTCATGTCAACGATTGAAAATCTCAAGCCATTAATCAACTCATTGTAACAATCATCAACAGTGAAAATATAGTACAAATTTGAATTACCTGGGTGCGGAACTATCACCCCTGATTGAGATGCCGATTGATTTCCCAAAAGATTTTCACCATTTTGCATCGTCATGTGAAGCCGATTCCAAACCGTCATGCCATCTGTGTAGAATAGCAAATTGCCATCCTTGTCAGAAATGGTCGCACATCCTTCTATGTGGTCAATCACCCCATCACTTAGAGAAACTGGCGAACCACTATTGAAATCAAGGCCAGCGACAGAACCGAAATACCAGATGTTCGCTTCCTTTTGTGCCAGGAGTAGCCCTGGAAAGATGAATGAGAATAGGAGAAAGAATCGTTTCATGGTCATTGGAATTTGTTTCTGTCGTGCTGGTTGAAGTTAGTTCATTTATGTCCCTACTGCAAATATTTCAGTCCATTCAACACGTCACGGCTCATTAAACGTCCAACAGGATACTTGTCTTTCATGACATCGCAGTATTTCGATTTTGATAGGAACCAATTGTTTATCGTTCTGGGACTTGAGCGAAATGCCGAATCCGTCATCATGGATTCAAAATCGGCATTGAGTGCAGGATCATTTTTCAACATTTCAGGAATCAACTTTTCCAACACGTAAAACTCTGCGTACTCTTTCTGCTCAAAAATGGGATTGAAAAACCCCCATTCCAGCAAAGATCCAGTAGCCAGTGGCTCGAGAAGACTCGCGGCCACCCGGGCTCCTCGTTGGTTCATGTCAATGACCCAGGTTCCTTGCGGAAAAAGGACTCTTTCCTTCTGCGATTCCTGTTTGAAGCTCAATTGAAACCGCCCTTCAAATGGTCTAGCCGACCACGAGACATCAGAAAAGTAATAGCTTTCTACCTCAATTTCAATCGCTTGGGCCAATCCAGAGCAGGCCAGCCCATGAGTTTGAAGCAGCTCGACCGCTTGAGTCCATTGTGGTGGCAACAAATAGGCCTCGGGTAAAAAGACGGAATGCTTGACTTCGACCTTGTCAAACATCGGCATGGCAAATGTCTGAGGCTTATCGGGAAAGTATTCATACCAAGTGGAACCGCTATAATCACTTACACGCTGTTGCATTTCGAAACCCAAAAAATCGACCATCGTGCTATCACTGAAAGATGTTTGAAACGAGACAGCCAGAGGGTCATTCCGAAAATCACTAGAGGAGGTTCTCGCATCTGCCGCCAAGTTCAGAATTGCCAACTCATCTCCACGTTGATTCAAAAGTTCAAGCATATGCTCTAGCATTTTGTAATGTGCGTCAACCCTAGTACGATAGTCTTTAAGACTATGACTTTCTAGCAAAATTCCTGGCCTGTTTTGCCGTGCCGCATAGCCTTGCGAATACATTGGCGATGCGGCAGATTTGACCAATCCACTACGGGGATTGTACCACTCGCGAAAGGAGACATAGGGAAAGATAGGCATGCTGTCGTTGGCCATTTCTCGAATAAGATAAGGTTCCAAAGTCTCGGACTGCCAACGGGCCAAGGCTGTGTCAATATTGCCGTAGGTCTCGATTGAATATGTCATAGGGTATTGATAATCAGCGCCATCAGTTGTATGGCAATCTGCAAAAAGGTCGGGGAGAAAATGCAAATAAAGTTCAAGCCAAGCCCGCATTTCCGGGCTGTCGGCTTTCAGGTAATCCCGATTCAAGTTCAAGTTTGAAGCATTCGTTCGCCAGCCCATTTCAACAGGCCCATTCTGGTTTGGCCGATTGTTTGGGCCAAAGCGGTCATGGCCATCCACGTTGAAAATGGGAATGAAGACGAAACTGGCGTTATCCAAGAGATTCTCTTTTTGTCGTGTTATGACCATATCCCTGATTAGCATTAATCCAGCATCCTTGCCATCAGACTCTCCGGCATGAATGCAGGCCTGGACAAAGAAAATCGCTTTACCTGACTGTCGAATTGCCACTGGATTTGTGTTTCCATTCTTATCGACAATCAACAAAGGCAGATCCTTGCCCAATCCCGAATGTCCAAAACTTTGGTAACTGACCCAAGGCGAAGCTTCCGCCAGTCTTTTTGAGTATTCAATTGTTTCCGAATATGTGGGTGTCTCAACATATCCAGAAAGTTCATAATGAGTTAGCCACTTTTCAAGGGAAAAATCAGTGTCGCTTTCTTGCTTTGGTCGGGAGCATGAAAGCACAAGAAGGGAAATAATGAAGAGGCATATTCTTGCTGTCATCAAAATGGGTTTTAGGTTAAGCCACAATAATAAGCAAAATTACATTTAGAACATCTGTTTTTTGCCTAATGTCAAGTGAAACAAGATTTTAGACTAGCCTCGAACCCAACCGCTGCAATTGTTTCCTTGCGAAATATGCTCGCCTATCGGCTTCCGACCACTCTATTTCTTCTTCTCGTGCCAAGGCTTTCAGAATGCTCATTTCTTTGTTGGAATACAATATGGTCATTTCCCAGTTTTCGGCCATAAAGTAGCTTTCCGCCATATTTTGGTACGAAATTGCAAACTCGGGCAAATCTTTGGCGTACAATGTTTCAAAACATTTTATCGCTTCTTCAGCATATTCTCTTTCTTTAGAATCATCACCCAGCCTTGAGTAGAAAACAGATAGATTGGAATACAACAACGATAAGGTAGAGACTTTGCTCTTAATTTTCAAATGGTCAGCCAAAGCGAGTTGACCCAACTCAACAGCCTTCTCAAAATTTTCAAGCCGGAAATAGCATACGGAAATCCTATCGTAAACATTTGTCAAACCATAATCAATTGGCAAATACGAAACACTTTTTCCTGAAAAGATGACAAGTTGATGCTTCAACTCATCGTTGGGATGTTGTTTTTCTCGTTTTGGCGCAAATTTGTTAATCCCATGTGGTAAAGACAATAAGGCAGAATTGTTCCTGTTTTTATCCACAAAATCCTGTTCCTGTTCAGCACATGACAGCATAGCCTCGTGATTGTCAATTTCTTCTAAAACAAGAAATAGATTCCGCATTACTGTAAGTGGGAGTATAGAATCGTGGAAATTGATTTCATGAAGTACGCGTAATGATTTTTCAGCGTGTTCAATCGCTAAATCATGCTTCCGTTTCCAAAGGTCGAATCGAATCAAATTGTTGAGCAGCATAGCCTGTTCGTAGGTTTCAGGCGTAGTTTTCTCGACTATTTGTAATGCCAGACTATAAAGTTCGAACTTGTGGGATGGTGTCCCATAGGGATGTAGGTATAAACTCATTGCCAGTCCAAAAGCTAAGGACCTAGAATTTGCCTGTACGCGTTGAGTAGCCTTTGGATTTGCTGGATTTGAATCATTGAAAAGATAGGCATCATCAGAATCCTTCACAAGAAACCCTTGTTCTACGAGCTTTTCCAAGCACAAGAATAACTCGGAGAGCTCACGAATTTGTCCTGTTTCGACAACACCCAACTCTATCGCAACCCCTTGATTGTCCACCGGAGGGTAGGCGTCAAACTTCGCCAATGATGGAATGCGCAAGCGAGCCCACAAGCTTAGCTTTTCAATAAAGGTGATCGGATTACGAGGCAGTTCTTCATGTGCCTCATAAACAGTAGATTCGACTGGGGTCCGCAAGAGTTTTCCCAACTCACTCAGGGAAAACGGACGGCGGGGCAGCAAAAACAGTCCCGTCAACCAATCGGTTTGCTTTGAATCAAGGATTTGAGAGTCTGCTATTGCCATCGGGTATGGTTTTGGAATGAAGATAACATTTTTGTCCCAGATGGAAAGCTACCGATAAGAAAAAATTCAACAAGCCTCACCGTACCAAGTCCGAGCGAGGCTTGTTGATCATGCTATCAAGTATTAGTAAATACAATCTCAATTCCGTCAAAATCCACCACGATTGCTTTTGTCTTATCAATCTGGTTGGCAAGTATTTTTTTAGAAAGCTCGTTCATCAAGTGCTTTTGAATCATCCTCTTCACAGGACGAGCACCAAACTGTGGGGAATAGGAAATGTCTGCCAGCCAACGCTTTGCAGAATCCGTCAAAATCAAGTCTATGCTACTGGCCTCCAACGTCTTCTTCAGCAATTCGAACTGCAAGTTAACAACTTGCTCGATTTCGAAGCGACTAAGCGGTGTAAACATGATCGTCTCATCAACGCGGTTGAGGAACTCTGGTCGCAAGGTTTTCTTGAGCAAATCGAATACCAGTTTTTTAGTGTTTTCAAGCCGTGCTTCATCGCTTTGACCGGCGCCATCTTGGAAACTTTGCTGAATGATAGGTGCCCCGAGGTTAGAAGTCATGATGACAATCGTATTGCGAAAGTTGACTGTTCGCCCTTTGTTATCAGTAAGTCTCCCATCATCAAGGACTTGAAGCAAGATGTTGAATACGTCAGAATGAGCTTTCTCGATTTCATCGAGCAATACAACAGAGTAAGGTTTTCGCCGAACAGCTTCTGTCAACTGTCCGCCTTCGTCGTAACCAACGTAGCCTGGAGGTGCCCCGATCAGACGGGAAACAGAGTGCCGCTCTTGGTACTCGGACATGTCGATGCGGGTCAACAGGTTGTCGTCGTTGAAAAGAAACTCGGCAAGCGCCTTGGCAAGTTCGGTTTTGCCTACACCCGTGGAACCCAAGAAGATAAATGATCCGATGGGACGTTTCTTGTCCTGCAATCCTGCACGACTTCTTCTAACTGCATCAGAAATAGCTTCAATGGCCTCACGTTGGCCTAACACTCTACGAGAAAGTTCATCTTCCATGTGGAGCAATTTCTCACGTTCGCTTTGAAGCATCTTGCTTACCGGAATCCCAGTCCAGCGCGAAACAACTTCGGCGATGTCCTCGGTCTTGACCTCCTCTTTGATCAATGAGTTCTCGCCTTTGCTCTGTTCCATTTCGGCGTGCAGGCTATCAATTCTTGACTCTGCTTCCTTGATTTTTCCGTATCTCAGCTCAGCTACTCGTCCATAGTTGCCGTTGCGTTCGGCTTGGTCTGCCTCGATTTTAAAAACCTCAATCTGTCTTTTGAGATTTTGAATCTGGTCTATCCGGCTTTTCTCAAGTTGCCATTTTGACCTTAGTTCGTCGCGAATGGCACCAAGATTTGCGATTTCCTGTACCACTCTATTGATTTGTAGCTGAGTACCATCACGCTTCAAGGCCTCTCGCTCAATTTCAAGGTGTTGGATTTTGCGTTCTATCTCATCCAAGTCATCCGGCACCGAGTTCATTTCGATCCTTAGTTTTGCCGCAGCTTCGTCGATCAAGTCAATAGCTTTGTCAGGCAAAAAACGATCGGAAATATAACGCTGAGAAAGCTCAACGGCGGAAATTATTGCCTGATCATTGATACGAACTTGGTGATGGTTTTCGTAACGTTCTTTCAGCCCACGCAAGATGGCAATAGCCGAAGCGGTGTCAGGTTCATTGACCATGACAATCTGAAAGCGTCGCTCCAAAGCCTTATCCTTTTCAAAATACTTCTGATATTCGTTTAAGGTCGTCGCTCCTATGGCACGTAACTCACCACGTGCCAAGGCTGGTTTCAATATGTTGGCGGCATCCATCGCTCCTTCACTTTTGCCAGCACCCACCAGGGTATGGATTTCGTCAATGAACAGGATGATTTCGCCTTCCGAAGCCATAACTTCATGAACAACCGACTTTAACCTCTCCTCAAATTCGCCTTTGTACTTCGCGCCTGCAATCAAAGAGCCCATGTCGAGCGAGTAGATGAGCTTGGATTTGAGGTTTTCAGGAACATCTCCTTTGATGATGCGGTGCGCAAGCCCCTCTGCGATGGCCGTCTTGCCAACTCCTGGTTCACCAATCAGAATGGGATTGTTTTTTGTCCTCCGTGAGAGGATTTGCAGAATTCTTCGGATTTCATCGTCCCGTCCAATCACGGGATCCAACTTCCCGGAATTTGCTCTTTCGTTTAGGTTCACTGCAAAACGTTCCAAGGCATTGTATGTATCCTCTGCCGTCTGACTGTTGACTTTGCTGCCTTTTCGCATTTCAGATATGGCCTCCACAAGATTTTTCTCATTGATTCCCAAATCTTTGAGAAACTTGGCGGTGGAATCTGCCCCCTTCAGGACTCCAAGAAAGATATGCTCGACCGCCACGAACTGGTCGCCCATCGCAATAGCAGTCTGCTGTGCAACATTGAGGGCTTTTTCGGCATCACGGCCAAGAAAATTCTCACCCCCTGTTACTTTGGGATAAGATTCAATTTGTTTTTCAATTACCTGATCGAAGGCCTTCGCGTTAATTCCCAACTTATTAAAAACAAATTGGGTCAGCGCTGGCGCGCTATGGAGAATTGCACTAAGCAAATGCCCTGGCTCTAGCCCCTGGTTCTTTCGGGCTTCAGCGA
Organism: Bacteroidota bacterium; assembly: GCA_020048645.1. Taxonomy (GTDB): domain Bacteria; phylum Bacteroidota; class Bacteroidia; order Bacteroidales; family UBA6013; genus UBA6013. Next base: position 15,577 of record JAIFMG010000162.1, read on the forward strand.
TTTCGATGGCTTTGTTGACCACTTCACGGCCTTTGTGTGTGAATTTCTCAAGGTTCATCGCTTCGTATGGATTGGTTTTGAACTGTCTTTTCAAAACTTGGACCACTGGCCCAAACTATGAAAATTCACATCAATAGCTTCAAATCTGCGCCATTTTGGCACAGATTTGTGCTTGAACCTGAAAAAAAGTCAGCCATGCTTCGAAGCGCATCATAATCTTCGGTTGCTTCTTAGTCGCTGAGCCATTGCATCGCTTCTTCCACTGTTACGAAGTAGCGGGTCTCATAGAGCGACTCCGCCTCTTCCATGGTCTGCTCCATCGACATGACTTCAATCATGTGCTCGAGGATGGATTCGGGAACTATAAAGGCCACTTTTTCGAGTCTAGTCGCTTTGGTCAAGACATTCTCATAACTCCACGCTTGAAGTTCAACCGTAATGATAAATCCGAGATTCGGATAAATCAGATTGTACTTTGAATTGTATCCAGTATCGGAAAGTTTCACAATTTCAAGCATGTTGCTTTTGTACTTCAGCTCATCCAGCTCTCCGTACCAATGCTGGACCAACAAATCTTTGTCCGCATCGTGTTTGAGGGTCAAGTTTTCATTTTTGAAAATTTCTTTCATTTCTCGTATTGTTTGTGGTTCGAAAACAGTTTGTTGAAATTCAAAGGCTCCGATATCCCGCATCTCGTCAATGCTATTCCCCATTGGTCTTGCACTGACTCCCCTTCAGGATTTCCAGCACCATTGGCGGGAATTTCGGAACCGATTGCGCAGGTCTTGCATTGAATATATCATTTCCATTGAACAAAATGACCCGCCCCAGCTTGAGACAGGTCAAATTTAGTCGATTGAATGAACAATGAAAGACAAAGCGGCTGAAATATGGATTTAACCTTGTGAGGTATTAAAATCCATACGCGAAATTGGTTCCGAGGAGTTGCCGACTTGGCAAACTGTCCGTCAGGCGCTTCTGGGTACACCATCAGAAGTAGTAAATCGCAGAATGTTCAATTTCACCTTGTTGCATAGGGAAAATCAAGCAAAGACGTGATGACTTCGTTGGGATTGAGTTCTTGGTGCGAGCGGTCGCGCTGATCGATTCGCTCTTTCCAATAATGCCCGCTGTCGTAATAGATGCGGTTGATGCCTTGGTTGTCTTGCTGGATATGAGACTTGCCATTCTTCATGTCCTCTGCTATCTGTTTTGCTTTTTGCTCGTTCATGCCCAAAAGTGTTAAGTTAATGAAGGGTTTGCCTGTTAAGATTAACCACAAGTTACAAAAGTGTTTCGGTATTGTCAATGACATTCATCAGGTCATTATATGTCCTTGGGCATAATAATTGACAATCTAGTCAATAACGCCCATAGCCCTGCAATGGGACGGATGGGAAATCACGTAAAAACCCCTGCAAATTGCTTTGCGCTCGGCTTGTCGAACGCCTTGTCCCTATCTGAAACTGCTCGAGGATCTCGGTCCAAACCTTATATTGAAGACTTGCTGACTCATCGCTAAATGGCTGTTCATTAGTGGCTAAGGATACGCAATTATGAGCCACCGCGCTCGATATCTTCATGCTCCCTTCTGATCATCCAGCGAGCTATGTGCGTAGAAACCAGCAAAAAAACCGTGTTTTTACGTGGCAGATCCCCCTTACCTCAATCGAGTTCATTTTTCGTGGGGGCGTTTCAAGGGTCTCGACTTGTGCCTCTGGAATCACGACGTTTCCCAAGGTGTTCATTCCCGAGGAGTCGAGGAAATGTTGCCTGGTGAAGCCTTCGTTGGCGGCCAAGCCCGGTCGTTGAAAAGCTACTCAATTGCTTCGGGATGTATTCCCAAAGCACATTGAACGTTGTCATGTTTCAGGCCCAACTCGGGTATCAGAATATCTTTGACGGTGGGGCTTTGTCATTCATTGAAAGTGAATTGTACTGCTGTCCCTTATTAGAAAGCATCGCTTGGGACGCTTGATCAATGCCCTATTTCAAGATTGAACAAAACACTGATATTTGAAAAAATATTTTTGAACTGTTTGGTGTCTGATCATCTACGAAATCAAATTTTTCGTTTGATGATAGCGATGACTTTGGGCCTAAATTTGATGAGTAGATTGATAAAAAGCATATTGCCATGAAAACACCAACACTTATTATTGCTTCCTTGCAATTTGGACTTTTCTTCTCACAAAATGTTGAAGCCCAGCGTGTTTTTGAGACAGACTACAGCTCTCAAGCCGATTTGGATGTTTTCATCGTTGATTACGAATCACAATGTGATTTGAAAGTTTATTACGTTGACTACTCATCGCAGGCAAGCAACGACGGGCTCTGGCACATGGCGGACTACGCATCGCAAGCAGACGTCAAGGTTTTTTTCGTGGATTACGCGTCCCAGGCAGATTTGAAAATTTTCATCGTCGATTATTCATCGCAAGCCGGTTGGCGGGATAGTTCAAAACAGCATTTGTTGGATTGAGCTTGGCTTGAGGGTTGTCTTTTTCTAGTACGCTTGTCAGGTCTGCTAATTTTGCTATATTGTATGGTCATTACAAACCTAAATCCTTCCGAAATGGAAACAATAGAACGCATTCACTCCTCGGGTTTCCAATTAGATCCCGATTACTTCGACGACTACTGCTTGCTGCGGTTTAAAAATGACGCTTTCCAACATCTGGACCTCAAGCAAAAGAAATATGCCTATTACTTATCGCAAGCCGCTCTGCACGGACGTGACATCGTCTGGGACCAAAACTTTTCCAGCAATTTGTTGCTAAGGAGATTCCTTGAGAAGCTATACAAGGAAAACAAGCTGGTCAATAGCCCAAATGTTGAAAAGTATCTGAAGTACCTTTGGTTTCACAACGGCATCCACCACTACGTTTCTGGTGATAAAATCTCGGCGACATTTTCTGAAAAAGAGTTGAACGAAATCGTTGATGGTCTTGCTGACAGCGAATGGTTTCATGAATTACATGTCGAAAAGGCTACCTTTTTAGACGATCTGCGCAAAATTATTTTCGACAAGACACTCTACGCCCGAAAGGTTGAGCAAGAGCCTGGGGTCGATTTGGTGAAGGCTTCCGCTGTCAATTTCTACGAGAATGTAAGCCAAAGTGATGCGGATGATTATTACCAGAAATTTCGCGATCCCAGCGATCCAACACCGCCCTGGCATGGATTGAACTCAAAATTGGTAAAAACTGAAGATGGCCAGATTGATGAAAAAGTCTGGAAAATCGACGGAATGTACTCGCAAGCACTTGAAAAAGTGGTTGATAACCTTCGTTTGGCAGCAGAAAATGCCGACAAGCCTTCCCAAAAAGCATGGATAGCCAAACTCATCGAATATTACCAAACGGGCAATCTGCGCACCTTCGACGAGTACAACATCGCCTGGCTGGCTGACAACGATTCGGACGTGGATTGCATCAACGGTTTTATCGAGGTTTATGACGACCCGCGAAGCCAGAAAGCTACTTGGGAATCGGTGGTCCACATCAAGGATTTCGCTCTTACTCAACGCTTTGGCATCATCGCCGAACAGGCCGCGTGGTTCGAGAAAAACTCCCCCATCATGCAAGAGCACAAAAAGGAAAACCCCACCGGCATTTCCTACAAAGTCGTGCAAAGCTTGGCACAAGCCGGCGCGACCTCTCCTACCTCGCCCATTGGCATCAACCTCCCCAATTCGGAGTGGATTCGCGAGCGGCATGGCTCGAAGTCCATCTCGCTATCCAACATCGAAGATGCCTATGACATGATGGCCGAGAAGAAAGGCGTCATGGCCTCATTCATGCTTCATGAAGCCGCTGAAAAACATCGCGCTTATGGACCTTGGCCTTTCAAAATCATGGTTGGCCTTCACGAGGTGATTGGACACGGCTCCGGAAAGTTGGAACCTGGTGTTGATTCGCCAAAAAACACTTTGAAAAGTTATGCGAACGTAATCGAGGAAACCCGTGCGGATTTGGTGGCGCTCTATTTCATCACCGACCCTCGCATCGTCGAACTGAAACTCCTGCCCGATTTGGGTGCTGGCAAATCCGAATACGACCGCTATTTTACCAATGCGCTGATGACCCAATTGAATCGTGTTGAATTGGAAAAAAACATTGAGGAAGCGCACATGCGAAACCGGCTACTCATCGCCAATTGGGTCATGGAGAAAGCCTTGCCCGAAAAAGCCATTGAATGGGTAAACATCGACGGGCTTGACTATGTCCAAATCAATGACTACGCAAAGGTTCGCCACTGGATCGGACAGCTTTTGCGGGAGGTGCAGCGCATCAAATCGCAGGGCGATCACGCAGCAGCACAGGCGCTTGTCGAAAACTTCGGCGTCCGGGTTGACCCGCAAATGCACGCGAAGGTGAAGGCTCGCTTTGCCGAAATCCAGATGCCCAAGTTCTACGGTTTCCTCAATCCTCTGCTCAGCCCGGTTTGCGAAAATGGCGCGATGGTTGATATTCAACTATCTTACAACCAGGGATTTGCCGAGCAGATGATGTTCTACGCCGAACATTACTCGCACTTGCCCAACAAAAACTAAAGCGGGGGCCCTAGCCAAGCCCTGTTGCTTGTCAGCATGTCGTAGGCTAGGGCTAACCCAATCGGCAAAATAAGTACGAATACAATTGCGAAATGACACTATGTTACGGTGGAAACTGTCCACTTCGCGTCGATTGCTGGCGATTTGTCGTTGCACGATACGGGCGGAAGAATTACTTGGGCAGCGCTCCCTATGACCCGGACACAAATTCGTGCGACTATTTCCTGCCTATCCCGCGCCCAACCAACTCCCAAATCGAAGTCCGAGCCTATTACCTCTGGGATGCGATGGGGCGACCTTCTGGACAGGATTTGTCGATTTGGCTTCAGGCGGAGGCCGAGTTGCAGGCCAGCTTCAAATCGTGAAAATCAAGGCATTCCGTTAGAAATACCCGCTCTTTTCTCCGCAATTTCAAGTTTGCGTTTTTTTCTTACCTTGTGGAAAACGCATCAAGCTTCTGCCATGAAAAAAATCGTCTCACTGCTGTTGCTTATTACAATTTTTGGGAAAATCACTTTCTCCCAGTCATACTTTTTTGACAATTATGGCGTGAAGGATGGCTTGGCACAATCGAAGGTCTATCAAGTTTCGCAAGACCGCGAGGGATACCTTTGGCTGGGTACTGAAAGCGGCATTTCTCGGTTCGATGGGGTAAGCTTTCGCAATTTCACTGCCGAGGATGGCTTCTTCGAAAACGGCGTCCGTGCCGTGTGCCATACCGCGAACGGAGCGACCTGGACCGGACATACAGGCGGTGGCATTAGCCGCTGGAAAGATGGCAAGCTGCTCATCATCAAGCCAGAAGCCTGGGGGATCAAAGGGGATATCACCAGTCTGCTGGCAACCCGCGAGGGCCAGCTCTGGGTGGGTACGCACGGCTCCGGAGCTTTCCTCTTGGAGAACCCCGAAGCCGACTCGGCCGACTTCGTCGTCCGGCAGTTCGCGGGCCAAGAGCGGTTGAGCGACTTGGTTTTCAACCTTTACCAGACCCGATCGGGTGAAGTACTGTTCGTTATTGACAAGTTTGTAAAACGGTACATTCCCGAGCAACAAACCTTCGAACGAATCGGTGTCGGAATCTTGCCCGAATTTTTCCAGATAACCAGCCTGCTCGAAGATGACCGCGGCGATTTCTGGTTCGGGACCTACAACGATGGCCTCTACCATTGGGACAAAAACAAGGATGAAATCACCTTTTATGACCAAGTAAAAAGTGGCTTGTCGCACAATTTCGTCAGTTGCCTCAGCCAAGACCCACAGGGGAATATCTGGGCAGGCACCTGGGGGGGCGGCATATCTGTCCTTGATCGCCAAAGCGACGAAATCAGAATCTTCAATGCTACCAACGGTCTCAAAGACAACAAGATATGGAGCATCACCCCTGACCGCGAGGGGAATATGCTCGTGGGTACGAACGAAAATGGACTGATGATTTTCAAAGGGCTTGCTTTCCTCTCGTACTTGCCACAGAATGGCCTGCCCGACCCGCAGGTCTTGGCCATTGAGCAAGATGGGCAAGGCCGGATATGGTTGGGAACCAACGATGGCATCGCGTTGATTGACAGTGCGTTTATGGGCCCGCGAAGGCCCAGTCTGCTGCGTGAAGGTCTTGCCAACTCGAGGGTGAGGTTCCTCAAGAAAGACCGGAACGGCGCCATTTGGGTCGGCACCGACATGGGCGTGCAAAACTACGATTCGCAAAAGGACAAGTTCTATTACAACTTCTTGGTAAACAGCCGGTTTCCCAATGGCAACACCCTCGTTACTGCTCTCGAAGTCGATTCAGGAAACAACCTTTGGGTAGGAACGATTGCCGGGCTCATCTACTACGAAATTGACCAGGACAAAGTCGCTTTCCTGAGCCAGATCGACGGGCTGGCTGGCAATGACATTTCGGCGCTTTTTGCTGACCAGCAAGGCAGAATTTGGGTTGGGGCCCGCGGTGCTGGCCTTAGCCTTATCGAAGGAGAGCAGATTCGGGCGCTCGACTTGGGGGCCAACTTCACGCCCACGGCAATCGCGCAGGATTCGTCGGGGCGGATGTGGATCGGCACCGAGGGCCAGGGCATTTTCGTGCTCGACAGCGAGCTGAAAGTCGAGCGACGGCTTCGCCTTTCGGATGGCCTCTTGGCCGATTTGATCACTGTTTTGGGGACAGACAAACAAGGCAACATGTACATAGGATCGAACCGTGGTTTGAACCTGTTGCGATGGTCTGACCAGAAGCTGCTGACTTTCACCGAAAGGACTGGATTTACTGGTATCGAGGTCAAAAACAACGCATTTTGTCTGGATGGCCAAGGCATGGCGTGGCTGGGAACAGTCAACGGCGCCATTCGCCACAACCCATTCCTGAGCTCCGAAAACCAACTGGAGCCGCTCACCCACATCATGGATTTCACCGTCAACTTCAAGGCGACGGCATTGACCCAGGGGCTGCGACTCAACTACGACCAGAACTCCATCTCCTTCACTTTCAGCAGCATCTGCCTGACGGATCCCAGCGCCGTGCGGTACCGCATCCGCCTCAAGGGCATCGACGAGGAGTGGCGCCCGCCGACTGACCAGACCTTCGTGAGCTTCCCCTCGCTCCCACCCAACTCCTACACCTTCGAGGTCGTGGCCTGCAACAACTCGGGCCTTTGGAACTCCGAGCCGGTTTCGTTTCACTTCACCATCGCGCCTCCCTTTTACAGGACTTGGCTTTTTTATCTTATCGTCTTGAGCCTTGTGGCCGCGGCCATTGTCTCCTACATCAAAATTCGAGAGGCTTCCCTGAAAAGGGAAAACCTGGTGCTAGAAGAAAAGGTTAGAGAAAGGACGGCGGAAGTAACGCAAAAGAACATCCAGTTGGCCCAGATCAACCACGATTTGCTGGACAGCATCCGCTATGCCAAGCGTATTCAGGACGCTGTTCTGCCCGAGGGTGCCGTGATGGACCAGAGCCTGGCCGAGTATTTCATCTTCTTCCGGCCTCGCGACATCGTGAGCGGCGACTTCTACTGGATGACCCAGCGCGATGGGAAAATTTATATCACGGCCGCGGACTGCACGGGGCATGGAGTTCCGGGTGCTTTCATGAGCATGCTGGGAGTCAGCTTCCTCAACGAGATCGTCAACGGCGGCAAGGCCGAGCAGGCGGCCGAAATCCTCGAGCAGCTCAAGCAGGATGTCATTCGATCGCTCAAGCAGAAGGGCCAGGAAGGCGAGGCCCAGGATGGCATGGACATGTCGTTCTGCGTCATTGACCGGCAGGCCATGCGCTTGCAGTTCGCCGGCGCCTACAATCCGCTTTACTTCGTGCGCGATGGCAAGCTCGAAACCATCAAGGCCGACAGGATGCCCATTGGGATCTACATGAAAAAAGGTGCGAAAACATTCACAAACCATGAGATTGAGTTGCAGCATGGTGATTGTTTTTATATGTTTTCCGATGGCTTTCACGACCAGTTTGGCGGCGACGACGGGCGCAAATTGATGAACAAGAACTTCAGGAACATCATTCTTGAGGCCAGCGCTTTGCCCATGAGCCAGCAAAAGGCTTTCTTAGGGGCGAAATTGGAAGAATGGATGGGCGACCACCAGCAGGTGGACGACATTCTGATCATCGGCATAAAAGTCTGAACCACAATGCAAGAAGTGAAATTGAACCTGCCCAGCCTTTTCGTCGAGCGGATGCGCGCGCGTCTGGGCGATGAATTTGAAGCCTTCGAGAAGGCGCTGGAGGAGCCCGCGCCCAGTTCGGTGCGTTGGAATCCGGCCAAAACCATCCTGGAAGCCAAGGCGTTGCCGGTTGTTCCCTGGTGCGCGTGGGGCCAACTGCTGCCCCGGAGGCCTTCGTACACGCTCGATCCGCTCTTGCACGCGGGCGCCTACTACGTGCAGGAGGCCAGCTCGATGTTCCTGGGGCATGTGCTGGAGCACCTGCGGTTGCGCGGGGCCTTGGCCGCGCTCGACCTCTGCGCGGCGCCCGGGGGCAAAAGCACCCTGCTGGCCTCGGCCCTGCCCGAAGGCTCGCTGCTGGTAGCCAACGAAGTCGTCGCGACTCGTGCCCAGATCCTGAAAGAAAACCTCAACAAATGGGGAAGTCCGAACGTTGCAATAACAAGCAACCAACCTGAAGATTTCGCCCAACTTGGGCCTGTTTTTGACTTGATGCTGGTGGACGCGCCTTGCTCGGGCGAAGGGCTTTTCCGCAAGGATCCGGATGCCATTGGGCACTGGTCGCCAGAGAACCTGCTCATGTGCCAAAAGCGACAGGAAAAAATCCTGGAAGAAGCCTGGCCGGCCCTCAAAGAAGATGGAATCTTGATTTACAGCACCTGCACCTACAACCCGGGGGAGAACGAGCAGATCTTGGAATGGCTCTGCGAGAATTTCGCCGTGGAGGAACTGCCCATCGAGCTGCCCGAGGGCTGGGGAGTGCAAAAAATCGAGGCGGTTTCGGCCAGCGGTTTCGCCTTTTTGCCGCACAGGCTGACGGGCGAAGGCTTTTTCCTGGCTGTTCTGCGCAAAACTCCTGGCGGAGTGAGCGGCAAGAAATTCAAAACCCAGAAGAAATCATCCAAAAATCCGCATTTCAGCAACAAAGAACAGCCCGAAGTGCTCGAGTGGATCGACTGGGACGACGCCGATTTCCATTTGCCCGGCGAGTCGGTCGAGGTCTTTTCGGGCCAATGGCGCGGGCTGATGACGAACCTGCGGCAAAACTTGCACCCCTTGCAACTGGGCCAGCCTCTCGCTCTGCCCGACAAGCGCGGATGGCGGCCCGATCCGCTGCTGTCCTTCAGCACAAGGCTGCGGCGCGACGCTTTCCCGAGGACGGAGTTGGGCTTGCACGCGGCCTTGACCTACTTGGCCAAGGGTGAAACGAAGGCCGATTTGCCACAAGGCATGGGCATTTTCACTTTCCAGGATTTGCCGCTGGGCTTCTACAAGCAGGCCGGCGCGCGGGTCATCAACCATTTCCCCAAAGACTGGCGGGTGCGCATGGACGTGCCGCTGGTTCCGCCTTTGCCATTTTGGTGGTTGGATTGAGTATCGAGGAAGCGTACAATCGGACAGCCCTGGGAAAATCGCTTTCCCAGGGCTGTCAATTTTGATCCGTGCGGTGGACCTATCAGTGGCAACCGCAGCCGCCGCCGCCATGTCCGTGGCCATGTCCGTGGCCATGCTCGTGGTCATGGCCTCCGCCGCCACAGCATCCGCCGCCGCCATGCCCGTGTCCGTGCTCATGGTCGTGGTCGTGCTCGTGCTCATGGTCATGGTCGTGGTGCCCGCTGCCGCAACCGCATCCGCCTTTGGCCTTCTGGCCTTTGACGAGCTTGTTTTTCTTTTCGAGGTTGGAGGCTTCGCGGACGGAGACGATGCTTCCGGTGAAGTTGAGGTCTTCCTCGGCCAGGGGGTGGTTGAAGTCCATCTTGACGGAGTCCTCGCCCACGACCAGCACGCGGCCGTTGAGGCGGCTTCCGTGGTTGTCGGTCATGGGGATGGTGTTGCCGATGGCCAGCATCTCGCGGTCGATCTCGCCGTTGACGCGGAAGATTTCGAGGTCGAGGTCGATGATGGAATCGGCTTGGCTTGGGCCATAAGCCTCCAAGTTGCTGATGCGGAACTGGAACTTGTCGCCCTCGCGGAGCCCTTTGAGGTGCTCCTCGAATTTGGGAAGCATGTGCCCGGCTCCGTAGTAGAACTCGAGCGGGCGGGAGTCGTTGACGATTTCAATCAACTCGCCCTCGTTGGTGCGCAGTTCGTAAACCAGCTTCACCACGTGGTCATTATCAATGGCCAGGAGGTCTGTTTCTGTTGTGATCATGGTCGAAGTATTTAAAGATAAAAAGGTCTTTTATTTGCAAAAAGTTCCATTGGCCGTAAAAGTACGCTTTTTGGATGAATTGGCAAGCGCTTTCCCGCATAAAAAAAAGCCCCTTCTCAAAGGGGCTTGTTGGTGGGCAAAGGCAAAGTTGCCGCCGCGCGGGCGATCAATCGCCACTGGCCAGCAGCGAAAGCAGGCGCAGGATCTCGAGGTAAAGCCAAACCAGGGTAACCATGAGGCCGAAGGCGCCCATCCATTCCATCAGCTTGGGCGCGCCCTCGTTGGCCGCGGTCTCGATGAAATCGAAGTCCATGACCAGGTTCAGCGCGGCGATGACCACGATGGCCAGTTGGATGCCGATGCCGAGCAGGCCCATGCCCATGAGGGATACGCCTCCGCCGAACATGCCGGCCACCATGTTGAGCACGTAGAAGAGGGCGACTCCGCCGGTGGCGATGAGCACGCCGCGCTTGAACTTGGGCGTGGCCTTGATGATGCCGGTCTTGTAGAGGAAGAGCATCATGAAAAGGATGGCCACGGTGAGGCCGACGGCCTGCAACACGATGCCACCGAAGACGCTGTTGTAGAGGGCGGAGATGGCGCCCAGGGCAAGGCCCTCGGCCACGGCGTAAACGGGCGCTGTGTAGGGCGACCACTCGGGCTTGAAGATGGTGGCAAGGGCCAGCACCAGGCCGCCGATGGTTCCGCCGATGAGCCACGGCATGACGTTGGCGCCGCTGCTGGCCAGGTTCCAGACGTAGGCGCCCGCCAGCACCAGCAGCACCAGCATCAGGGCCGTCTTGTTGATGGCGCCTTCCACTGTCATGCGTTCCGAGCTGGTCGCGCTGGCGAACACGCTTTCGAGCCGGGTGCGCGAAAGGGCTGGGTTTGAACTGTTTCCGATTCTCATTGTGTTTGAGTATTGGGGTTTGACATGATGTTGATTTCTGTTGGGGATGCCATTTAACGCCAGTTTTCGCTCAAAAGTATCAAAAAATTCATAATACAACCAAACCAAGCCGGCGCAAAGGCGGAAGGCGGCGTACCCCGCGCTGGCTCTCGGCTTGCCCTGTCGTTCCGGCCGACCCGATGAAGTGGGCTTGTCTTCGGGCCAAAGGAGGATGCAGGCATTCTGCGGCGAATGGGCTTGGGCGGGGAAATTGAAATCGCGTCGCTGCCAGGCTCAGAAGTTCACCTCCGTGTTGGGCAGCATCTGGATGATGCGGGCCTGCTCGGGGGCCGGGATGTAGTTCCGCTCGAGCGAGAGCCGCTTGAGGTTCGTGAGCTTCCCGAGGTCGGCGGGCAGATCTTTCAGGCGGTTGCCCGAGAGGTTGAGGTACTCGAGGTTCTCGAGCTGGGCCAGGACCATGGGGAACTCGGAGAACTCGTTGCCCGAAAGGTCGAGGGTCTGGAGCTTCTGGAGGTTGGCCATTTCGGCGGGAAGGCTGTTGAGCTTGTTGCCCCAGAGGTAGAGGATCTGCAGGTTGGCCAGGTTGCCGATTTCGGCCGGAAGTTGTGACAGCGCGTTGTCGCGGACGTCTAGCTTTTCCAAGGCGCGCAGTTCGCCGATTTGCGGGGGCAGGAAGGAGAAGCGGTTTTGCTGGAGGTCGAGCTTGCGCAGGTTGTAGAGCGAGCCCAGCTCGGGGGGCAGGACCGTGAGCTGGTTGTTGCGCAGGTCGAGGACCTGGAGGTTCTTCAGCCGTCCCAGCTCGGTGGGCAGGGCCGTGAGGTTGTTGGACCAGAGGTTGAGCTCCTGGAGGTTGCGCAGCTTGCCGATGTCGGAAGAAAGGCCCGTCAGGCGGTTGTATTGCAGGGTCAGGATCTGGAGGTTCTTGAGGTTGCCGATTTCGGCGGGCAGCGTGGTGAGCTGGTTGTACTCCAGGGCCAGCACCTGGAGGTTGACCAGTTGCGCTATCTCGACGGGGAAAGTGGTCAGGTAGCTGCTCTCGAGGTTGAGGATGAAAACCTTGTCCGATACCCGCGACGCATCCCGCAGTGAGCGGTATTCGGTTTCTTTCATCAAGTCGAACTTGCTCAGCAAGGGCTGCGCGGACAGGTCCGCAAAAGCCGCCGAGGAAAGCAGCAGAGCGAGAAAGAGTTTGAACTTCTTCATTGGGACGGTTGGAGTTGGGTTAGACGGTGTTCTTCTTCGGGGTTGATGGCGACCGAGGGCGAAGCCAGGGCTATGGTATGGACGATCCTCTGAAACTTCTAACGTTTGGCACGGCAAGATCGGGATAATTCATTCCAAATTTAAGCCATTTTTCAGAACTCGCAGCCAGGCCTGGCACATTTTGCCAAGCCAATCTTGAAAAACGATTGCCGGATGAGGATCGGGGCGAAGGTTATCGGCGCTCAATCGTCGAGCTCGCCCCGCTCCTCGGCCAGGAAACGGGCCGCGAGCAGGGCCAGCAGATCGGCAAAACGGGCTGTGGCCTCGAGGGTAGCCTCGGAAATCTGCCTGCCTTCGAGCCGCATCAGCATCCTGCCGTAAAGTGCGTTGAAACACAACTCAACCGGGCCGGGCTTGGGCTCGGGGCTCTTGGCCAGCAGCTCGCCCAGGGCGGGAAGCGCGCGCGCGAAAGTTTTTTGGTAGTCGTCCTGGGCCTCGCTGGCCAGCAGCCGCAGGTGCAGCCGCTCCAGGTCATCCAGGGTGTTGCGCAAAAATTGCAGGTGCCCGCGTTCGCTCAGGCCTTCCTGCTTCATCATGATGATCAGGTCGGCGTACCACTGCCGCATCTTGGCCAGAACCGGCTCGGGCTGGCGAAACTGCGCGATGAAGCTCCGCTCGACGCGGTCCAGGTCGAACTGGTTGGCGCGGATGAGGTCTTCGACCTGCCACATGTAGAGCAGGTACTCGGCGATGTTGGTCTTTCTTTTTTCTTGGGCGATGATCATGGCTGGGCGTGGGTCAGTCGAAAATGCTGTCCAGGTCGCGGCGGTCCTTCTTGGTGGGGCGTCCGCTTCGGTCTTCCTTGCGGGCTTCGACCTGCGACTCGCGGATCAGGGCCAGCTTGTCGAGCTCCTCCTGCGGGGTCAGGTCCGACAGGTACTCGGGCACGAGCTTGGCGCCCACGCGCTTGTCGAGCAGGGCCAGGACGCGGAAGCGGTGCGTGATCGGATTCTTGCGCACCTCCATCACGTCGCCCACTTTCACCTCGCGGCTGGGCTTCACGGCCATGCCGTCGATCTTGACCTTGCCTTTCTTGCAGGCCTCGGCCGCCTCCGAGCGGGTCTTGAAGATCCGCACGCTCCAAAGGTACTTGTCCATCCTTACATCTTCTGCCATGACTGTCGTTTGCTTTTTGTCGTTTCCCCCGCGAAGATAATCCTTTCGGCTTTTGCTGGCGCGCCCAGGTTCGAGCCCGATGAACTGCGGATCGCGCCCCGGCGCGCGGCGAAGGTTGGCCATTTGCCCCATATGGAATATTTTGGCCGCTGGCAATGCTGCCACCCACCTTCTAAAACAACAGGAAATGAACGTATTGAAACAGAGTGCAATGATTTTCGCCTCCCTGATGCTGGGCTCGGCCCTGCTCATCGGCTGCGGCCAAAGCCAGGAAAGCCAGACCCAGGCCCCGAGCAGCGACAGCGCCCAAGGGCAAGCCCCGTCAAGCCCCAGGGCCTCGGCCGACAACTCGGACAAGGAGCAGATGTTCGCCGCCAAGGATACCCTCTTCGGCATCCGCGAGCTGCTGCTGGACAGCAACTTGCTGGGCGCCACCGTCTCGATCCTCATTTGGGATGATGCCCTGGGCCAATCGCTCGTCGAAATCAACCCCCGGACCGTGGTGGTGCCCGCTTCGACGCAGAAGCTGCTCACCACGGCCATGGCCCTGGAGGTGCTGGGCGAGGGCCGCCAGTTCGCGACGCTCTTGCAGACCGACGGCAAGGTGACGGAGGGCGTGCTCGAAGGCAACCTCTACATCACCGGAGGCGGCGACCCGGCCTTCCTCTCGGACCGCTTCGGGGGCTTCTACGGCGACCTGATGGCCCAGTGGGCCCGGCTGATCAAGGACAAGGGCATCGACTCCGTGGCTGGCCGCGTGGTGGCCGACGCCCGGGTCTTCGACTCCGACGCCTCGGGCTCCACCTGGAGCTGGGGCGAGCTGGCCGAGTACTACTGCGCTCCCGCCACGGGCCTGTCCATCAACGAGAACCTCTTCCAGATGAGCCTGAACGTCTCGCGCAAGGGCGTCGCCAGCCCCAGCCAGGTCAAGCCCGCGATCCCGGGGCTGGTCATCGAAAACCAGGCCAACGTGGGCAACGTCGCGCGGCCGAGCTGGTTCCTGACCGGCCCCCCCTACTCGCCTCGGCGCGTGCTCAAGGGCGGATTCCCCGCTGGCGGAGCCGCGCAGACGCTCGAAGGGGCCATTCCCGATCCGCCGCTGGTGGTGGCCAACGAGCTGCACAAGGCCCTGCTGGCCGCCGGCTTGCGCCTGGCCCTGCCGCCCACCAGCGTCCGCGATCTGGCCCTGCAAACCGACTCGCTGGCCAAGGCGCACGCCAAGAGGGTCGAGCTGCCCCGCGAGGAGCTCGCCCGCAAGAACTCGCCCTCGGTGGGCGCGCTGGTTGGCACGACCAACATGGCCAGCCACAACCTTTTCGCCGAGCACCTGCTCATCCACAGCGCGCGCCAGCGCGGCGGCGGCAACAGCATCGACGCCGGGGCCGCGTTCATGCAGGGCTTCTGGAAGAACGCCGGCCTCGACTGCCTGGGCCTGAGCGTCTATGACGGCAGCGGCATCTCGCGCTACAACGGCGTCTCGGCCAGCCACCTGGTGCAGGTGCTGCGCTGGGCCGCGCCCAAGCCCTGGGCCAAGACCTTCGAGGGCTCACTGCCCGTGGCGGGCGTCTCGGGCACCTTGCGCACCTTCTGCGACGGGACAGCCGCCGCCGGGAAGATCCGCGCCAAGAGCGGCTCCATGACCCGCGTCATCTCCTACGCGGGCTACGCCACCCACGCCTCTGGGCGCAAGCTGACTTTCGCCTTCCTCATCAACAACTACAACCAGGAGCACGCGCAAGCCAAGGAATTGCTCGAAAAACTGGCCCTGCGCATGGTTACAGACGCCTACTGGCCCCAATGATTTCCCGCGCCGAATGACCGGCGGCGATTGAGCATCCTGCAAAACAACAAGGGTTTCCTGACTTTTTGAAATAAAAAAGGACGAAGAAGTCTTAATTTTGCCCCTGTGAAATGACGCTTTTCCAAAAAAGAAAACTGCGACTGGTTTGGAAACCAAAAACCTCAAGTTTGGCGGAAAATATCATATTCGCGGATAATTTCGCTTTCTCCATCACGCTCTCATCACAACAAAAAAGACAATTCGCAAATGAATCTGTTGGAACAACTCAACTGGCGCTATGCCGTCAAGGCCTTCGACGCCGAAAAGAAAGTCTCTGCCCTAGATTTCGAGACCCTCCTCGAATCCATCCGCCTGGCCCCCACCTCCTACGGACTTCAAGCCTTCAAGGTGATCGTGGTCGAAAACACGGAACTTCGGAAGCAGCTCCGCGCCGCGGCCTGGAACCAGTCGCAGGTCGAAGAGGCCAGCCATTTCCTGGTCTTCTGCTCGAACCTCCAGGTCGAGGACGCCCAGGTCGATGAGTACATGGCCCTGATCGGCGAAACCCGCGGCGTGGGCGTTGACAAGCTCAAAGGCTTCGGAGACGTGATCAAGCAATCGGCGGCCGCGATGGGCCAGGAGAAAGTCGCCGCGTGGTGCAGCAAGCAAAGCTACATCGCCCTGGGCTTCGCCATGCAGACGGCCGCCCTGCTGGGCATCGACACCTGCCCGATGGAAGGCTTCCAGGCCGAGAAGTACAACGAGATCCTCCAGCTCGCCGACCAGGGCCTGAAGGTGGACGTGTGCCTGGCCGTCGGCTACCGCTCGACCGAAGACAAGCTCCAGCACGCAGCCAAGGTGCGCAAGCCCATGGCCCAGTTGGTGGAACACCGCTAAGCCATCCAAAGGCAAAGCCATTTTGCTAACCCTTTTTCATGAAGATTCCCGCCCCTGGCCGAAGCCAAGGGCGGGAATCGTGTTTTTTGGGCGGATGCCGAAGCCGCCCGCGGGCTCAGAACCGCTCGAAGTCGCGGTCGTTGTCGTTCATGTCCAGCTTGATGCCCTTGGTGGGTTGGTGGCGCCGCGTTGGGGCCGCGGGCGCGACTGGCTTGGCCTGCCCAAGGTTCGAATGCCTTTCGGGCGCCTCCAGGAGGTTCATGCTGCCCTGCCCGTCCTTGACCTTGAAGTAGGAGATGATGGCCTTGAGCTGCTGGGCCTGGTCCGAGAGGGTCTCGGAGTTCGACGAGAGCTCCTCGGCGGCGGCGGCGTTCTGCTGGGCCACGGTGTTGAGCTGCGTGATGGCCGAGGTGATCTGGTTGATGCCCGAGTTCTGCTCGTTGCTGGCCGCGGTGATTTCCTGGACCAGGCGGGCGGTGTTCTGGATGTCGGGGACGATCTGCTTGAGCAGCTCGCCGGAGGTCTGGGCCACCTTCACGCTGTTGCGCGAGACCTCCTCGATTTCGACGGCGGCGGCACGGCTGACCTCGGCCAGCTTGCGCACCTCGGCGGCCACCACGGCGAAGCCCTTGCCGTGCGTGCCGGCGCGCGCGGCCTCGATGGCGGCGTTGATGGCCAGCAGGTTGGTCTTTCCGGCGATGTCGCTGATGATGGTGATCTTCTGGGCTATCTCGCGCATGGCCGCGACGGTGGTCTCCACAGAGCGGTAGCCTTCCTCGATGCCCGAGGCCGAGCGCAAGGCGATCTTCTCGGTCTGCATCGCGTTGTCGGTGTTCTGGCTGATGTTGGCCGTCATCTGCTCGATGGACGACGAGACCTCCTCGATGGACGAGGCCTGCTCGGAGGCGCCTTGCGAGAGCATCTCGGAGCTGCGGCTGGTCTCCAGGCTTCCGTTGCTGACATTGTAGGAGGCCTGGTGGACCTGGGCCACGATCTCGTTGAGCTTGCCGACCATGCGGATGAGCGCCTCGGTGAGCTCGTCCTGGTCCGAGAGCCGGGTCATGCTGGCCGTGAGGTCGCCGTCGGCGATGCGCTTGATGATGCCGACCATGGTGCTGAGCCACTGCTGGACGCTGTTGACGGCGTTCTTCATGTCCTGGTGCTCGCCCAGCAGGCTGAGGCTGACGCTCTGGGTCAGGTCGCCCTGGCTGATGCGGGCCAGCACGCGGTTGCCTTCCTGGATGGGCAGGAGGATGGCGTCGAGCATCTCGTTGAGGCCCTTGGTCATGACCTGCCAGTCGCCGCGGAAGTTCTTCGGGTTGGCCCTTTCCTTGAGCTTGCCCTGCTTCGAAAACTCGATCAGCGCGTTGACCTCGGCCATGATGCCCTTCAGGTTGGCCCGCACGTCCTCGATCGTCGCGTTGATGAAGGCCTTCTTGCCCGGGAACTGCTCGATCGGGTACTCGAAGTTGCCTTTGCCGAACTCGGCCACGCAGTTCATGGCCTTTTTCTTGACCGAGATGTGCCCGAAGACCATCTTGTTGACCCCGGCGGCCATGCCGCGGAACTCGCCCTTGAAGGCCTTTTCGGGGATGGTCACGTCAATGTCGCCCAGGTCGTGCTCCTCGGACATCTTGTTCATCTCGCGGATGAACTGCTTGAAGTTGGCGCGGAGCAGCTCGATGTTGTCGTTGATGAAGGCCTTCTTGCCGGGGAACTGCTCCAGCGGCGCGTCGAAGTCGCCCTCGGCGAAGCGGGCCACGGTGGCCATGGCCTTCTTCTTGACGCTGATGTGCCCGAAGACCATCTCGTTGACTCCCTCGGCCATGACTTGGAAGATGCCCGGGAAGCGCTCGGCGTCGAGGCGGACGTCGATGTCGCCCGCCTCGTGCGCGGCGGCCATCAGGCGCATCTGCTCGATGAACTTGCGCATGTTGGCGCGGAGCAGCTCGATGTTGTCGTTGATGAAGGCCTTCTTGCCGGGGAATTGCTCCAGCGGCGCGTCGAAGTCGCCCTGGGCGAAGCGGGCCACGGTGGCCATGGCCTTTTTCTTGGCGCTGATGTGGCTCTTTACCAGCGTGTTGAGGTCCATCATCACACGACCGTAAATACCAGGGATTTTCTCGGGGTCGATGAAATAATCGATTTCGCCTTTCTCGTGCATCTCGAAGGTCTCGCCGATGACCACGTTCATGGACAGCAGTCGCTTGCGCATGGCTTCCAGTGCCTTGGACATCTTCGCGGCCTCTCCCGTGCCCTTCTCGGGCGCCTCGTCGGCCTGGCCTTGCTCGAGGCCATGCAGGAACTCGATGGCCTTGGCGGTCTCTTGGTTGCGGTGCTCGAGGATGGCGTTCTGGGCCTCGGCCACGGCGCGGAAGCTGCCGGGCAGCTCCTTGGCTTCGAGGGTGGCCGAGTGCAGTCCGTCGAGCTGCCGCTGCTTGAGCAGCTCCATGTCCTCGACCTGCTGGGCCATGCGTGCGCGGAGCTGTTCGAGCAGGCGCTCCGCCTGGCCGAGGTCGTTGGGGTTTTCCGAGAGCGGCCATTTCTGGGTCTCGCCCTCGGCCAGGGCGGCGCTGGCCAGGCGGATGCCGCGAATCTGGGCGCCAAGCGCGCGCAGGTTGACGGCGGCCAGCCAGGCCAGCAGGGCCAGGACCAGCCCGAAGGCCAGCGTTCCCCAGATGCGCAGCTCGCTGAAATGCTGCTCCGAGGCGGCCTGGATGGCCCCCGCCTGCTGAAGGTGCAAGGCTTCGAGGCCAGCCAGCTCGTCCACCATCCGGTCGGTGTGGGGCAAGACCGTGCCGTGCAGGTAGGCGGCCAGCGAGGCCGGGCTGAGGCTGTCGGCTCCTTCCATCAGGTCCGTGGCCTCCTCGATCTGCGAGATGGCCTCCTGCATCTTCGGATCGACCTGCTGGGCAATTTGCAGCTCCTGGCCTTGCAGGGGCTGGGCCATGTACTCGGACCACGAATGGCGGAGCTCGCTGATCGTGGGCCCGATCTCGCGGTTGGCGCGGGCGTAGCTGACCACGCCCAGGTTGGCCTTCTGGATGCTGTTCGAAACCCGGACGTAGGAGGCCGCGACCTCGTTCAGGGTCCAGATCCGCGAGACGTGCTCCTGCTGGATGCGCCGCAGGTCTTGCTGGGCACGGTACGAGGGCAGAAGGCCCAGAAGGCCTACCACCACCGAGAGCAGCCCGAAAAGCCCAAGCAACAGCCCGAGCCTAAGGGTGGTTTTTTGAGTGTTCATATCCAATGGGATGTGTTGGTTTTGTTGGTTCTTGTTGCAAGGAAATCTTGTTTCTGCCCTTTAAAGATACAAAAATTGACGACTTGATGAAAGTCCTGCTATTACTTCATAAACGTTCAAAATTGGCCCTCAAAGCTCCCCTACCCAAGGACTTTCCGGAGGATATTTCCCCAAATCGCACAACAAGAAAGCCGCGCATCCCCAAGGATTCTTCACAAACAATCTCATACCAAGTTGCTTCCGTTAATGCGATTTTCCAAGCCCCGATTTTCGACAAATTCGGGCCGCTCTGCCCCTGTCCATCACCGGATTGTTTGGCCCTTTCAGGGCTTGGGAATGGTTTGCGTCTGCGTTCCGATGGGCTTCACCCATCGCTATGCTATTCCGCCTCTTCGGGGCTTTCGCGGCGAAGCCGCACGTTTATGGGACGAAGAACAAGCACATATGAGTCCAGTATAAAAACCGGGGATTTGTCCACGAAAGGCACGAAGGGCACGAAATTTTTTTGAAATCAAAATTAGATTGCATTTTTCTATAACTTTTGAAAGGGAATTTTAGAAATGACCTTTTTAGACCGCACCCACATATTCATTTGGACATTTATTTCAATTTTAATGCAAGATAATTTTGAATTACTACCTTACAAATTCATGGGTCAAAATAAGGGAATAAGGTTGATTTTATACCTCTATTTGATTTTCTACTAAGGTTTTAACCAAAAATAAGGTCTTGTTACCCTGTCTGAAATGAAAACCTTAGTAGAAATCCTAACCGATGATAGATAAGTAAATTTATAAAATAATTTTTGCTCATATTTTGGCCCCTACAAACACATAGGCACATAGTTTTTTCATCTGTCTATGTGTTTTAATTTTATTTATGGGACGAAAAACAAGCATATATCCATTTGGAAAGTAATTTCAAATTCAATGCAAGATAATTTTGGATTATTGCCTTACAAATTCATGGGTCAAAATAAGGTAATAAGGTTGATTTTATACCTCTATTTGATTTTCTACTAAGGTTTTAACCAAAAATAAGGTCTTGTTACCCTGTCTGAAATGAAAGCCTTTGTAGAAATCCTAACCGATGATAGATAAGTAAATTTATAAATGAGTCCAGTCTAAAAACTATTTCCAGGGAGCAAAGTTAATTTAACAAAGTATCAAGTATAAAATCATTGCTTTTTTGAGCACGGTCC
>JAIFMG010000162.1:36379-42874 GCA_020048645.1 Bacteroidota bacterium
CTACTGGAATCAATTTTGATTTCAAAAAATTTTCGTGCCCTTCGTGCCTTTCGTGGACAAATCCCCTAATGGTTTTTATACTGGACTCACATTTGGGCCGAATTTTTGAGGACTGGCCAAAGGAACCGCCATTTCGACTTATCTTTCAAAAAAAATCGACATGAAAAATTTACGCTATTTCGTCTTGCTCGCCTTGCTCGGCTTGGGGGCTTTTTCTTGCAAAGAGGACACCGCCGACGAGGGCGAGCTGGTCTTCCTGACCAGCATGGAAGACCAGGTGCTGGTGCTGGTCAACGAGCACCGGGCCACCCTGGGCCTGACCGCGCTCGAGGACAACTCGGTGGTCAAGAACCAGGCGCGCATCCACAGCCGCAACATGGCCGACGGCAGCGTGAGCTTCGGCCACAATGGCTTCGAGGCCCGTGTCGAGGTCATCACCGGCAGCGTGGAAGGCGTGCAGGGTGCAGGCGAGAACGTCGCCCTCGGCCCCACGACAGCCGCCGAGGCCGTCGAGACCTGGCTCAAGAGCGACGGCCACCGCGCCAACATCGAGGGCGACTACACCCTCTCGGGCATCGGCATCGTGGAGGACGACGCCAGCAACCTGCTGTTCACCCACATCTTCATCAAGCTGAACTGATCGCCGCGGCGACGCCCGACCATGGAATGGACCCTCGACCAGCTCCGCTTCCTCGACTTCTGCCCCCTCGGGCGCCGCGACGAGCGCGAGGGCTTCGCCCGCTGGCTGGCGCGCCGGCTGGGGCCCGATGCCCAGCCGGACGCCCGACGCCCTCGAGGGCCTGGCGAGGGCCGTTGAGCGTGTGCTCGCGGACCAGCGGCTGCTCCAGCTCGCGCGCCAGCATCCGGCCATCGCCGGGCAGGTCGGGCAGCGGCTGCTGGCCTTCGCCCTGAAGGCCAGCCAGAAGGCCGCGGCCCAGAGCCCGCAGGCCAGGGACCTTGAGCAGGTGGCCCACGAGCTGGGGCAGCTCGCGCCCGAGGAGTTCTGGCAAACCCTGCCCGACTGGCTGCCGCGCCTGCCCCAACTGCCCGAGGCCAGCCGCGCCTTCGCCCTCGACCAGCGCCAGGCCTGGCTGGAAGCGGCCAAGGACGGCCAGGAGCTGGACGAGCGGGCCGAGGCCCTCCAGGCGCGACTAGCCGAGCAGGCGCGCCTGCTGGCCCTGCGCGAGCAGGCCGCCTGGGAGCTGGACGCCATCGAGCGCCAGCGCCGAGAAATGGCCGCCGAGCTGTACCGACAGATGGACGACTTCCTGCGCCTCCAGGCCCTGTTCCAGCCCATGGCCGACTTCCTGGGCCGCTTCTGGGACCTTGTCGCGGGAAACTGGCACAAGGCGGGCTTCGACATGCTGCACCGCTTCGGGGAGATGCTCCGCCGCGACGACTCCATCCGGCAACTGGCCGAGCTGCTGGGCCGCTTCCGCGAGGCCGAGGTCCAATGGGTCAGCCAGCGGATGGAGACGCTCCAGCGCGAACGAGTCGAGCGCTTCGACCCCGCCCGCAAGTCCGAGTACGTGGGCCTGAAGGTCAGCGACGACCTGGCGGCCGCCCTGCCCTCCGAGCTGGCCCTGCTGGCCGACCCCGACACCAGCCTGCTCTTCATGAAGAACTTCGCCGAGAAGAAGCTCCTGACCTGGGAGTTCCAGGCCCGTAGCGAGTTCTGGCAAGAGCGCAGAAGCCTGGGCGATCACCGCGTGCCCCGCGAAAAGGACCGCGGCCCCATCATCCTCTGCGTGGACACCAGCGCCTCGATGCACGGCGCGCCCGAGCTGATGGCCAAGCTGCTGGCCCTGGCCCTGCTGCGCCTGGCCTTGCAGGAAAACCGCCCCTGCTGGCTGGTGCTCTTCTCGCAGCAGGCCCGCGCCCTGGAGCTCAGCCACGGCCTCGAAGGCCTGCCCGCGCTGGCCGACTTCCTGGCCATGTCCTTCCACGGCGGCACGGACGCGGTGCCGGCCCTGCGGCACGCCCTGGCGCTCATCCTGGAGCAAGGCCACGAGCGGGCCGACCTGCTGCTGGTCTCCGACTTCGTCATGCGCGGCCTCGACGCCGCCACCACGCTGGGCATCGAGCGGGCGCGCGGCCTGGGCGCCCAGTTCCACAGCCTCACCCTGGGCGCCTCGGGCAACCCCAGCGCCCTGGAGAGCTTCGACCACAACTGGAGCTTCGACCCCAGGAATCCGAAGAGCCTGCTGGAGCTTGTCGAGCGGCTCAAGGGCCTGTCCGCCAACAGCGTTCCGCGGTAGTCCCGCGCGCCGAGGCCCGCCACCGGCTTTTTGGGGAGCATGGGTAGCGTCGTGGCATCGGAAGGTGAGGTCCGCGCTGGGCACGAGGTGTGTTTTCCATTCCTGTTGGGCGGGAGACCGCGCCCGACAGGAAAAATGGCACTTTCAGCCATTTTTTGACAAAACCAAATGATGGTTGGATGGCTTGCGCGACTATCTTTGTGGCCATTCATCACTCTAACATCTTTTCTATGAAGAAATTTCTATTCGGCGCGACAGCGCTTCTGCTTTCGGCACAAGTCGGTTCGGCCCAGCCTTGGATGGAGCTGCTTCCGGCGGACAAGCTCGCCACTGGCGAGTACACCTTCTACGAAGTCCAAGCGGCATTCAACCAATACTGGGAAGGCCGCCCCATCGAGCGGGGCAAGGGCTGGAAGCAGTTCAAGCGCTGGGAGGCCTTCATGGAGCCGCGGGTCTATCCCACGGGCGAGTTCCACCACCGGGCGACCTGGGAGGCCTACAAGAGCGAGAGCCAGCGCCCGCAGGCCACCGGCTCGGAGGCCACCTGGGAGCACATCGGGCCTTTCGTAACGCCGCTGAACATCCAATCGAACGAACGCCGGGGCATGGGCCGCGTCAACTACGCCATCAGCCACCCCGACGACGCCAACACCATCTTCGTCTGCGCGCCAGCCGGCGGCCTCTGGAAAAGCACCGACGGCGGGCAGAGCTGGATGACCACCACCGACCAGCTCGCCTCGATCGGCTCCACGCACGTGGCCTTCCACCCCGATGACCCGCAGACCATCTTCCTGGCCACGGGCGACCGCTTCGCCGACGACACCTACTCCATCGGCGTGCTCAAGAGCACCGACGGCGGCCTGACCTGGAGCGAGACGCCGTTCAACTACACCGTCCAGGACCAGGAGCAGGTGGCCCGCATCCTGATCGACCCCGAGGACGCCGACCACATCATCCTGGCCACCTCGGCCGGAATCTACAACAGCACCGACGGCCTCCAGACGGCCACCCGAGTAACCACGGGCGACTTCTACGACATGGAATGGAAGCCCGGCTCCAACAACGTGATCTACGCCTCCACCTACAGTTGGAGCGGAGGCAAGGTCTTCAAGTCCACCAACGGCGGCAGCAGCTTCACCGAGCTGACCCTGCCCGGCAGCGGGCGCCGCCGCATCGCGCTGGCCGTTACCCCCGCGGACCCCGACGTGGTCTATGCCCTGGCCTCGCAGAGCGACAACGGCCTGCAAGGCGTTTACCGCTCCGACGACTCGGGCACGACCTGGACCCAGGTGGCCGACGGCTCGCCCAACCTCCTGGGCTGGAGCGAGAACGGCAACGACGCGGGCGGACAGGGATGGTACGACCTTTCGATCGCCGCCTCGCCCACCGACGAGGACGTCGTCCTGGTCGGCGGCGTCAACATCTGGCGCAGCCTCGACGGCGGCGAAAGCTGGGAGCTCAACGCCCACTGGTATGGCGGCGGCGGCAAGCCTTACGTCCACGCCGACCAGCACTCGCTCGAGTTCACCCCGGCCGGGCGCCTCTACAACGGCAACGACGGCGGCTTCTACATCTCCGACAGCAACGGCGACGCCTGGACCGACATGAGCGACGGCCTGCACATCCTCCAGATCTACCGAATGGGCAACAGCCCGCAAGACCCCCTGCTCAACACCACCGGAGCGCAGGACAACGGAACCATGAAGACCGACGGCTTCATCTGGGAGGCCATACTCGGCGGCGACGGCATGGAGACCTTCATCTCATGGGCGGACCCCAACACCATGGTCGCGAGCCTCTACTACGGCGACCTCAACCGCAGCACCAACGGCGGCCGCACCTGGAGCGACATCACCCCGCCCACCGAAGGCAACTGGGTGACGCCCTACGTCCAGGACCCCGTCAACCCCGACCGGATCTACATCGGCACCACCGACATCTACCGCTCCAACGACCTGGGCGACAACTGGACCAACATCTCCACCGGCCTGCCCGTGGGGAGTTTCGACGCCCTTGCCGTGGCACCGACCAACAACGACTTCATCTACGCTTCCTCTGGCAGCTCGCTGTACGCCACGACCGTAGGCGGAGGCAGCTCCAGCAACTGGACCAACCGCTCCCTGCCCGGAGGCGGCTTCGTTACCTACATCGCCGTTGACCCCGAGGACGAAAGGCACGTCATGGCGACGATTTCCGGCTACACCAGCGGACAGAAGGTCTATCGCAGCATCAACGGCGGTCAGTCCTGGACCAATTACTCCACCGGACTGCCCAACGTCCCCGCCAACTGTGTGGTCATCCAGAAAAGTTCAAACGGAGCGGCCTATGTCGGCACCGACTGGGGAGTTTACGTGCGCAACAACAGCATGGACCAATGGGAGCTCTACAACGCTGGCCTGCCCAACGTCATCGTCAACGAGCTGGAAATCAACTACACCGACTACACCAT
Source organism: Bacteroidota bacterium (assembly GCA_020048645.1). Taxonomy (GTDB): domain Bacteria; phylum Bacteroidota; class Bacteroidia; order Bacteroidales; family UBA6013; genus UBA6013. The sequence goes on from JAIFMG010000162.1 coordinate 41,087, forward strand.
CCGCGCAGCCACCTACGGGCGCGGCCTCTGGAAGAGCGACCTCTACTTCGACCAGACCACTCCCCCCCTGGCCCAGTTCACCGCCTCTACCACCCAGGCCTGCTCCGACGGCACGGTCGTTACCTTCGAGGACGCCTCCTTCGGCAACATCAACAGCTACGCCTGGGACTTTGGCGCCAACGCGACGCCCCAGGCCGCCGAAGGCCCTGGGCCACACGAGGTCTCCTTCAGCGGCTCCGGCTTCCAGACCATCAGCCTGACCGTCAGTGGAGACGCCGGCGAGTCCACCGCCGAAGAAGACGACCTCCTGGAAATCGTGGACGCGCTCCAGGTGGCCATCTACACGCCCACCACCGAGTTCTGCCGCGGAAGCGAGGCCACCCTCTACGCCAGCGGCGCCGAGGACTACGCCTGGACCGCCAGCCAAGGCGACGCCCCCGCGGGCGAGGCCACCGTTACCGTCGCCCCCCAGGTGCCCACCACCTACACCGTAACCGGAACCACCGGCGCCTGCCAAGGACAAGCCCAGGTCGAGCTGGAGGTCAACTTCGCCAGCAACGACGCCATCGCCGAGGCCCAGATGGTCACCGTCGGAGTCGTGTTCGCCGCATCAAACTCCTGCGCCTCCGCGCAAGACGGCGAGCCGGTTCCCCCGACCACGAACTGCACCGGGCCCATGTCGTGGTGCGCCGAGGGCGGCGTCCAGGCTTCGGTCTGGTACCGCTTCGAGGCCCCCGCCACCGGATCGGTCAACATCCTCACCCAAGGCTTCGACTGCCAGATCGCCCTCTATGACGCCGAGTCCGCCGAAGCCCTCCTGGCCGGCGACTACACCCTGCTGGGGGCCAACGACGACCTCTCTGCCTCCAACCACAACGCCCGCCTTTCGGCCATCGAGGACCTGACCCCTGGCAAAGTCTATTGGCTCCAGCTTGACGGCTCCGCCGGCGGCGAGCAAGGCTCGACCAACGTGATGATCCAGCAGAACGGTACTGTCGGGCTTTCCAATCCGGAGGAGCAGGCCAGCTTCAGCATCGTGCCCAACCCCAACACCGGAATGTTCGAGCTGCGTTTCGCGCAAGACTTCGACAAGGCCGTTACCATCAAGATCTTCAACCTGGCCGGACAAGTGGTCTGGCAGAACCAAGTCGCCTCGCTGGGCCAGAACGATGTCTTCAACATCGACCTTTCCGGCAAAGGCTCTGGCCTCTACCTTGTCGAGCTTTCTTCGGGAAGCGAGCTCCACCGCAGCAAAGTGGTCGTCGAGTGATCGACGCGCCCATCGCCTAGCGGCACCGCGCACCGGCGGCCGCCCCTTCTGGTTTTTCGTTCCGAAAAACCAGCAGGGTATCATCGCGGGTTGCTTTCAAGGGTGAAATATCCGAATGCGTCCTGGCTCAAGATGCCAGGGCTACGCCCCTTTTGAATGAGCCGGCTTCGCCGCGAAAGCCCCGAAGGGGCGCAATATCATAGCGATGGGTGAAGCCCATCGAGAACGAGCCCCACAACAAACCAGCCCTGAAGGGGCGCAATAATCAGGCGAATGGCAAAGCTCGTGGCGCACAGATCCGGCCCTTCATCACCCATGAGGACTCACCCTCCGGGCTTGGCGAATCGTCGAGGCAATCCACCACATTTGAACGCAGTAAGGCATCAGTCTAAAAAGCAGAACGCGCCGGGGATGATGCCCACGCGGGCGGAGTCGAGCAGGCGGCCGTCGGAGGAAGATAATGTCACCCCTTCGGGGTTCTCCTCTTTGGACTGGATTCGCTTTCTACAATCATTACA
>JAIFMG010000133.1 GCA_020048645.1 Bacteroidota bacterium
TTTCGGCTTCCTGGCTGCCGTCGTCCGAAAGGTTTTCTTCAACGATTTGGATTTCAGGCTCTTGGATTTCCTCTTGGGCGATTTCCGGTTCTATGACCTCGGCTTCTTGGCTGCCGTCGTCCGAAAGGTTCTCGTCAATGATTTGGAAATCAGGCTCTTGGGTTTCCTCGTGGGCGATTTCTGGCTCCACGATTTCGGCTTCCTGGCTACCGTCGTCCGAAAGGTTTTCGTCAACGATTTGGAATTCAGGCTCTTGGGTTTCCTCTTGTGCGATTTCCGGTTCTATGACCACGGCTTCTTGGCTGCCTTCGTCCGAAAGGTTTTCGTCAACGATTTGGATTTCAGGTTCTTGGGTTTCCTCTTGGGCGATTTCCGGTTCTATGACCACGGCTTCTTGGCTGCCTTCGTCGGAAAGGTTCTCGTCAACGATTTGGAATTCAGGCTCTTGGGTTTCCTCGTGGGCGATTTCCGGTTCCACGACTACGGCTTCCTGGCTGCCGTCGTCGGCGAGGTTCTCGTCAACGATTTGGATTTCAGGCTCTTGGATTTCCTCTTGTGCGATTTCCGGTTCCACGACTACGGCTTCCTGGCTGCCGTCGTCGGCGAGGTTCTCGTCAACGATTTGGATTTCAGGCTCTTGGGTTTCCTCTTGAGCGATTTCCGGTTCCACGGCTACGGCCTCGTGGCTACCGTCGTCGGAAAGGTTCTCGTCAACGATTTGGATTTCAGGCTCTTGGATTTCCTCTTGTGCGATTTCGGGTTCCACGGCTACGGTCTCGTGGCTACCGTCGTCGGAAAGGTTCTCGTCAACGATTTGGATTTCAGGCTCTTGGGTGGGGGCGACCGTGTTTTCGCCCACGATCAGCACTTCGGGCTTGGTGGTGGTGTCGTCTTGTTTTTGGGCTTCCTCGGCTTCGGTCTGCTGCTGCTGTTTGCGCATTTGGATTTGGCGCATGACGCGTTCGGCAGGGCTAAGGTTTTCCCAGTCGGTCAGGGGCTGTTCGGCAGGAGCTTTTTGGGCCGGCGGGTTGGCCTGCTCGCGGTGGATCTTTTCGATTTCGGTAACTTCGCTCGGGCTCGGGCTTACTTCGTCCTCAGGGTCTTCTGGGAACATGGGCTTGTGTCGGCTGGCGTCGCTGTTGGCGGTCTCCGTGGAAATCGGCTGGGTGCTTGCGCTGTCGAGGCCGAGGAGCAGTGCCTCTAGTCGTCGTTTTTCCTCCTGGAGTTCGTCTTTTCGCAGGAGGACTTCTTTTTCGAGGGGTCCGAGGTTCCTCTTGGGTTCCTCCGGAATGCCAGGTTTTTTTGGGCTGGCCTCGTCCGTCTGGGTTCTTGCGGAAGGTTGTGAAACGCTCGGTTCAGATGTCCGAGGCCTGTTGTCGCGCTGGTTATTGGGGGCGTCGGGGCCATTGTCGTCGCGCATGCTCTGGTCGCGCTGCTGCTCGATCTGCTGCCTTTTGAACTTGACGCCCATGAGCAGGTCGATTTCCTCGATGTGGGTGAAAAGCCTTTCGCGGTCGGGGATGTGGATGGCCGACTGGTGCAGGCTCAGGTCGAAGGACTGCGCCCCCATGTAGCGCTTGTTCTTGAGCAAGAGCAAATGAGCGGTGTTGAAGTAGGGGTATTTTTCGATGAGCTGGATGAACTCCTCGATGGTATCTTCGCTAAAATGCTGGTTGCTTTTCAAGAAAGCGCTGAATTGTTCGTAATTCATGTTGCTCGGATTTGGGGGGCTCACCAGTTGACCAGCGAGCGGTTGAAGATGTCTTGTGTGATTTGGTCGATGACTTGTCGGACCTGGTCGGCAGTGGCGTCGGTCTGCGAGCTAGGGTAGTCCACGAACCGGGTGAAGGTCTGTTCGAAGTTCTGCTTTTGGTCGCAGATGGTGGTATATTTGACCTTCACGCCGATGGTCAGGCGGGTCATGGCGGCCAGGTCGCCTTGCTCGATGGCCACGGGTTGGGTGTCGTAGCGGTTGATTTCGCCTTCGAAGTTGAGGTCTCCGTATCCGGAGGTCAGGGTCAGGCTGGTCTGTCGGATGAGGAAGTCTTTGAGGGCTTCGGTGAAGTCGTTGCTGAGGGTTGGGTTGACCAGCGGGGCTCGGTTGGGGAATAGCTGCACGGAAAAGTTCTTGGCCTCGGGGCAGACGACGCCTCCGGTCATGGAGTACTTGACCTTGCAGGAGGGCAAGGGAATGAGGAAAAGCAGCAGAATGAGCGTAGCCGCGGTCGAAAGTTTCATGGTTTAGGAAAGTGCGTCCAAGGGGTAAAAATAAAAAGATTGGGCAAAAGGAAAAACCGATGGTTAAGAAAAACGGAGGAACTTTCAGTTTGCTCGGATGTTGTATTCCTTGATTTTGCGGTAGAGGGTGCGTTCGGAGATGCCCAGCTCGTCGGCGGCGGCCTTTCGTTTGCCCACGTGCTTCTCGAGGGCCTTGGTGATGGCCTCCTTCTCCATGTCTTCGAGCGAGAGGGATTCCTCGAAGATTTCCTCGGTGTCCTCGACGATGTCCTGGGGTTCGGGCTTGCGGGCCACGAATGCCCCGGGCTTGGTGATGTTGAGGTCGCCTTGGGTCGAGGATCGGACGTCGGTGAGCGTGGGTCCTTCTTCGGCGTAGATCTTTCGGATGAGGTGGGCGTGCTCCTGGCTGACCTGGCCTCGGTCGGCGTTGTTGAGCAGTTCGAAGACGAGCTTCTTGAGGTCGTTGACATCCTGCTTCATGTCGAAGAGGATCTTGTAGAGGATCTCGCGCTCGGAGGCGAAGCTGGGGTCGTTGGCGGGCTGCGGGTGGTAGATGGCGGGGAGGTTCTCGCCTTGCTGGAAGGGGATGTACTGCCGGAGCTTGGCGGCGGAGATCTCTCGCTCGGGCTCGATGACGGAAATCTGCTCGGCGATGTTCTTGAGCTGCCGGACGTTTCCGGGCCACTTGTAGGCCAGGAGCAGGTCGCGGGCCTCGGGGCTGGGCTCGATGGAGGGCATCTTGTACTTGTCGGCGAAGTCGAGGGCGAACTTGCGGAAGAGCAGGAGGATGTCGTGGCCGCGCTCGCGCAGGGGGGGCAGGGAGATGGGCACGGTGCTGAGGCGGTAGAAGAGGTCCTCGCGGAAGCGCCCCTGCCGGATGGCCTGCTCGAGCTTGACGTTGGTGGCGGCCACGACGCGGACGCTGGTTTTGAGCACCTTCGACGAGCCCACGCGGATGAACTCGCCGGTCTCGAGGACGCGGAGCAGGCGCACCTGCGACGAGGTGGGCAGCTCGCCGACCTCGTCGAGGAAGATGGTGCCGCCGTCGGCCTCCTCGAAGTAGCCCTTGCGGCTCTCGTGGGCGCTGGTGAAGGCGCCTTTCTCGTGCCCGAAGAGCTCGGAGTCGATGGTCCCTTCGGGGATGGCCCCGCAGTTGACGGCGATGTACTTGCTGTGCTTGCGGTGGCTGTGCTGGTGGATGATCTGGGGGAAGATTTCCTTGCCGGTGCCGCTTTCGCCCGTGATGAGGACCGAGAGGTCGGTGGCGGCCACCTGGAGGGCGATGTCGATGCCGCGGAGCAGTCCTGGCGAGTTGCCGATGATTCCGAAGCGGCGTTTGACTTGTTGGATGTCCATGGGGCGATGTTGTTAGGGAAGGGCGGGCGGCAGGTTTTGGCAGTCTTGGGGCTTGGCTCCTGACAAAATTACAATTTTGCTTCCTTTTTCCTAACTTGTGCCCCCAAAAACCTTCGCCATGAGCCTGAACTTCCTGGCCATCATCCCGGCCCGCCACGCTTCCACCCGTTTCCCGGCCAAGCCGCTGGTCCGGATCCAGGGCAAGACCATGATCGCCCGCGTCTGGGAGCAGGCCTCCAAGGCCTTCGAGCAGGTGCTGGTGGCCACCGACCACCCCGAGATCGAGCGCGAGGTGCTCGGGCAGGGCGGGCAGGTGGCCATGACGCCGACCGACTGCCCGAGCGGCACCGACCGCTGCGCCCTGGCCCTGGACCTCTGGGAGGCCCGCCACCCCGGCCGCCCGGTGGACGTGGTGGTCAACCTCCAGGGCGACGAGCCTTTCGTGCATCCGGAGTCGCTGCGCGCGCTGCGGGCCCTGTTCGACGAGCCGGAGACCCAGATCGGCACGCTGGCCATCGCCCTTTCGGACCCGGCGGACCTTTCCAACCCCAACCGCATCAAGCTGACCCGGGCCAGCGACGGGCACGCGCTGTACTTCAGCCGCTCGCCCATCCCCTTCCTGCGGGGCGTGCCCATCGAGCGCTGGCCCAGCGAGCATCCTTACCTGCGGCACATGGGCATCTACGCCTACCGGGCCCAGACGCTGCGCGCCCTGACCCGCCTGCCGCAGTCGCCCCTGGAGCGGGCCGAGTCGCTCGAGCAGCTCCGCTGGCTCGAGAACGGCTACCGCGTCCGCGTGGCCATGACCCCGCACGACAGCCCCGGCATCGACAGCCCCGAGGACCTCCATTCGGCCCTGGAGTGGCTCGGCCGCCAGGCTTGAAACCCGCGATTCGAGGCTTGTTTTTGCATTGCTCCGCCACTTTGCTATTTTTGGCCGCGCTTTCGGACGCGGAAACAAGCCATTCGCCAGCATTTTCGAACTCCGCGCCGCCGCGCCCCATCGCCCCCAAAAAACTCCACTTGCCCGGAATGAGAAAAATGCTTCAAGCCTTCGCCGTCTTGCTGAGCCTGCTGAGCCTGCTGAACCAGGCTCCGCCAGCCTTGGCGCAATCCCCTCCCATCGTGACCCGCGAGGGCCAGAGGTTCTACCTCCACAAGGTCACCCAGGGCGAGTCGCTCTACACCGTGGCCAAGCTCTACAAGGTGCCCGAGCTCGAGATCGCCCAGGCCAACCCCAGCAGCTTCCTGAGCATCTTCATCGGGCAGGAGCTGCTCGTGCCCCTGCCGCCCTCGGCCGGGCCCGAGGTCCGCGGAGGCATGATCCAGCACGTGGTCGAGCCCGGGCAGACCCTCATGGCCATTTCCCGCCAGTACGAGGTGGACATCAACCAGATCCTGCACTTCAACCCCCAGGCCATCGACGGCATCCGGGCCGGGCAGACCCTCCGGGTGCCCACGCCCGAGGCGCAGGCCGAGCTCGACCCCCAGACCGACGTGCTCATCCCCGGAGACCTGGAGTCGGTGGTGGCCTACCTCGAGCAGCCCTGCGACCGCTTCAGCCTCCGCGAGTTTGACCGGCCCTTCCGCGTGGCCCTGCTGCTGCCCCTGCAGATCGAGCGCAACCAGTGGATACAGTGGGAGAACGCGAGCCAGGCCGACCAGGTCAGCCTGCATTCCAACTCCGAGAACTTCCTGATGTTCTACGAGGGCTTCCTCCTGGCCCTGGACACCCTGCGCAGGGAGGGCGTCCGCCTGGAGGTGCTGGTCAAGGACACCGAGAACAGCTCCGACAGGGTCCGCTCCATCCTGCAGGACCCCGCCATGGCCCAGCAAGACCTCATCATGGGCCCGGTCTTCCCCGAGCAGATGGCCCTGGTCAGCCAGTTCGCCCGGCAGAACCAGATCACCATGGTCTCGCCCCTGGCCACCGACCAGGCCATGCTCGAGGGCAACCCCTACTTCTTCCAGGCCAACAGCTCCACGGCCACCCGCGCCCGCGCCGTGGCCGAGTACGTCCGCCACTTCGAGCGGCGCAACGTCCTTGTGGTCCACAACGGGCAGGAGGCCGAGCTGGTGCAGGAGTTCGAGCGCGAGCTTTCGAGGGTCATCCCCGGCGACTCGCTCTCGGGGCGCTTCACCACGGTCAACTACTACCAGGATGGCGGCGCCCTGGGCCGCTCGCTGGCCCGCGACCGCCAGAACATCATCATCATCCCGTCCGGCTCCGAGGTCTTCATCTCCAGCATCCTCCAGCGGCTGAACGTCATGGTGGCCGATGGGCGGCACAACATCACCGTGTTCGGAACGCCCTCCTGGGAGCGCTTCGAGAACATGGAGATCGAGTTCTACCAGAACCTCAACATCCATTTCTACACCAGCACCCATGTCGATTACCAGAAGCGCCTGACCCGCGACTTCGTGGGCAAGTACCGCCGCTTCTTCAAGACCGAGCCCAGCCAGTACAGCTTCCAGGGCTACGACCTGGGCTGGTGCTTCGTCAACGCCCTGAAGAGCTTCGGCCCGGCCTTCCGCTTCTGCCTGCCCAGCCAGTCGTCCGATTGGATGACCCGGGGCATCCAGAACGACTTCCGGTTCGAGAAGGTCGGCGCCGGAGGCTACGAGAACGTCGGCGTGTCCATCGTCCGCTACGACAGGGACTACAACTGGGTGGCGGTGGACCAGCACGCCAAGGTGCCTTTCGCGCCCTACCGGCCATGACCAGGGCCGCCGGAACCGCCAAGGCCTTCCCTGTGCTTAGGCTGGGCGACAAGGCCCTGAACTGGGCGGGCCTGCTGGTCACGTCCATGATCTGGGGCACCTCGTTCATCCTGATCAAGAAGTCGCTGGGCACCTTCAACGGCCTGCAGATCGGCGGGATGCGGGTGCTGCTGACCTCGCTGTTCTTCCTGCCCTTCTTCGTCCGGCGCTGGCGCGAGGTCCGGCGCCGGCACGTCGTCCCGCTGCTGGTGGTCGGGCTGTTCGGCACGGCCGTGCCGTCCGTGCTCTTCCCGATCGCCCAGGTCCATATCGCCAGCGCCCTGGCGGGGATGCTCAACTCGCTGGTTCCCTTCTTCACCCTTATCGTCGGGGCCGCCTTCTTCCATACCCGCGTGAGGCCGGGCTCGCTGGCAGGGGTGCTGGTCGGCCTTCTGGGCGCGGCCGGCCTGATGCTGCGCGACCCCGGGGAGCTGCTCTCGGGCATCAACGCCTACGCCTGGCTGCCCGTGCTTTCGACCCTGATGTACAGCGTGAGCGTCAACACGGTGCGCAACCGCCTCCAGGATCTGGGCGCGCTGACCATCGCGGCGGCCTCCATCCTGATGATGGCGCCCGTCGGCCTGGCCCTGCTGCTCAGCCAGGATCCCGGCCCGGCGCTGGCCTCGCCCGACCTGGGGCTGCACTTCCTGTTCGTGGCCCTCCTGGCAATGTTCTCGTCCAGCGTCGCCGTGGTCATCTTCAACAAGCTCATCAGCCGCACCTCGGCCCTGTTCGCCAGCTCGTCCACCTACATCATCCCCATCTTCGCCATCTTGTGGGGCATCTCGGACGGCGAGACCATCGCCATGGGCCAGTGGATTTCCATCCTGCTCATCCTGGCAGGCGTCTATCTGGTCAACCGGCGCTAACCGGCCCCTTAGGCAAGCCCGCGCCGGGCATCCGCAGCCTGAACCCAATCTCCACCCCAAACCTTCGCAACCATGTTCGCACAAGAAGATCCCACGACCGAAGAGGCCATCACTGGAATGGCCAACAGTTCGATGCAGGTCGTCCAGAAGCTCGAAAGCTGGTACGATTCCGCCTTGCTGCTGCTGCCCAACTTCGTGGTGGCCGTCATCGCGCTGCTCTTTTTCGTCCTGCTTTCGAAGCTCGTGCGCAGGGTGCTGGAAAAGACTCTCGGGCGGGTTTCCAAGAACCAGTCGGTCAACCAGTTGCTGGTCTCGACTTCGTATGTGCTGGTCATCCTGGTGGGCGTGTTCGTCGCGCTGGGCGTCTTGCGGCTGGACAAGACCGTCACCTCGCTGCTGGCGGGCATCGGCGTGGTGGGCCTGGCCCTGGGCTTCGCCTTCCAGGACGCGGCCTCGAACCTGCTCTCGGGCGTCATCATGGCCCTGACGCGGCCCCTGCGCGTGGGCGACATCGTCGAGACGGGCGGCAAGTTCGGCAAGATCGTCGAGATCGGGGTCCGGACCACGACCCTGGCCAACGACGACGGCCAGCGCATCGTCATCCCCAACAGCCAGGTGATCCAGAATCCGTTCGTCAACTACAGCTTCGACCAGTTGCGCCGGGTGCTCGTGCCCATCGGCGTGGCCTACAGCACCGATCCCGACAAGCTGCAGCAGGTGGCCATTGACGCGGTCAAGGCCCTGCCGGCCTGCCTGAAGGACAAGCCGGTGGATGTCGCGTTCGTGGACTTCGGCCCGGGCTCGATCAACCTCCAGGTGCGCTTCTGGATCCACTACTCGGAGAACGCGCAGTATGGCGGGGCCTACGGCGCCGCGATGATGGCCCTGAAGGCGGCCTTCGCGGCCAACGGCATCCAGGTGCCTCTGCCGGCCCAGACCATCGAGCTGGGCGAGGCCTCGGCCCAGCGCCTGGCCTCCGCCCTGGCCGCGAAGCCATGAGCGCGACGGGCCAAGCCGCCAGCGCCTCCGCCCCTAAGGCCGCCGCTTGCTCGGCGGCCTTTTTTTCGGCCAAGTCGGAAAATATGGCATGAAATCGCAGTTTTGTCAGGTCGCGCTTTTTGTGGGTGTTTGGGCCTATGGTATTGTCAACCAATGTTTTAGGCTCTGTTGTTCGATTTTCGTCGCTCGATTGGCTTCGGGCGGAGGCTGCAAATTTGGCCTTCGGGGGAAGGCTTTTGGGCTTGGCATGGATTGTGGAAATTGGGATGCGAAATCATTTTCAATCCATTGTCAAACCTAAAAATCCTTAGAAAAATGGCTGTTCACATCAAACCATTGGGTTCAAGAGTTCTGGTTGAGCCACACGCGGCGGAAGTCAAGACCGCGTCGGGCATCATCATCCCCGATTCTGCCAAAGAGAAACCGCAACGCGGGACCGTAGTGGCCGTAGGCCCCGGAACCAAGGACATCGAAATGGAAGTCAAGGAAGGCGACGTGGTGCTCTATGGCAAATACGCAGGGACCGAGCTTGCCGTCGATGGTAAAGACTACTTGATGATGTCGCAGTCGGACATCCTTGCCATCGTCTGACTTTTTTCAGAAAAAGAAACACAAACTTTCCCTTTTTTTAAAAGAACAAGAAAATGGCAAAAGAAATCAAATTCGAGATAGAAGCCCGCGACCTGCTCAAGGCGGGTGTTGACAAACTGGCCAACGCCGTGAAGGTGACCTTGGGCCCCAAAGGCCGCAACGTGGTCATCGAGAAGAAGTTCGGCTCGCCCACCATCACCAAGGACGGCGTTACCGTGGCCAAGGAGATCGACCTGAAGAACAAGTTCGAGAACATGGGCGCCCAGATGGTCAAGGAAGTCGCTTCCAAGACCGCCGACGACGCGGGCGACGGCACCACCACTGCCACCGTCCTGGCCCAGAGCATCGTCACCGTGGGCCTGAAGAACGTGGCCGCCGGGGCCAACCCGATGGACCTGAAACGGGGCATCGACAAGGCCGTCATCGCCGTGATCAACTCCCTCAAGGCCCAGAGCAAGGCAATCAGCGACAACCAGCAGATCCGCCAGGTGGCCGCCATTTCGGCCAACAACGACGCCACCATCGGCGACCTGATCGCCCAGGCCATGGAAAAGGTCGGCAAGGACGGCGTCATCACGGTCGAGGAAGCCAAGGGCACCGAGACCACCGTCGAAGTGGTCGAGGGCATGCAGTTCGACCGCGGCTACATCTCCCCCTATTTCGTGACCAACTCCGAGACCATGGAAGTGGTCATGGAAAACCCCTACATCCTGCTCTACGACAAGAAGATCTCCAGCATGAAGGACCTGCTTCCGGTGCTCGAGCCTGTGGCCCAGGCCGGCCGCTCGCTGCTGATCATCGCCGAGGACGTTGACAGCGAGGCCCTGGCCACCCTGGTGGTCAACAAGCTGCGCGGCTCGCTCCGCATCGCGGCCGTCAAGGCCCCGGGCTTCGGCGACCGCCGCAAGGCCATGCTCGAGGACCTGGCCGTCCTGACCGGCGGACTGGTCGTCAGCGACGAGACCGGGATGCGCCTGGACAACGTGTCGCTCGACATGCTGGGCCGCGCCGAGAAGATCACCATCGACAAGGACAACACCACCATCGTCAACGGCGCCGGCGACCAGCACGCCATCGGCGACCGCGTCCTGCAGATCAAGAAGCAGATCGAGACCACCACGTCCGACTACGACCGCGAGAAGCTGCACGAGCGCCTGGCCAAAATGGCCGGTGGCGTGGCCGTCCTGTACGTGGGCGCGGCCTCCGAGGTCGAGATGAAAGAGAAGAAGGACCGCGTGGACGACGCCCTGAGCGCCACCCGCGCCGCCGTCGAGGAAGGCGTCGTGCCGGGCGGTGGCGTGGCCTACATCCGTTCCATCGCCATGCTGGAGCAGCTCCGCGGCGACAACGAGGACGAGAACACGGGCATCGCCATCGTCAAGCGCGCCATCGAGGAGCCGCTGCGCCAGATCATCGCCAACGCTGGCGGCGAGGGAGCGGTCATCATCCAGAAAATCAAGGAAGGAACCGCCGACTTCGGCTACAACGCCCGCACCGAGGTGTTCGAGAACCTGCTTGAGGCCGGTGTCATCGACCCCACCAAGGTAGCCCGCGTGGCCCTGGAGAACGCCGCCTCCATCGCCGGCATGCTCCTGACCACCGAGTGCGTCATCGCCGAGGAAGAGTCGGACGAGCCCGCGGCCGGCGCCGGCGGCATGGGCGGCGGCATGGGCGGCATGATGTGACCTCCCCTATCGGATTCGCCTCCTGGCCTAACGGAGAGCCTTTCCCCTGCCGGGGAAGGGCTCTCTTTTTTTTTCGGGGGAGGACGCTCGCCGACGGTCCTTGGCCCGCCAAGGTGTTGGCAGGACGTTGATACAACTTGCGCTGTTTTGCTATCTTTACTCTGGACTAACCAGCAGCATCCACCCTAACCCCTCGCTCGACGGAATGAACGACAGCCCCGGCAAGACCGAAAATGAGGCCAAGCCCTTGCCAGCCAGGCGTCCCGGATGGGGGCGCCACTGGTGGAGGGCCGCGCTGGCGCTGTCCTTTCTGCTGTTCAACCTCCAACTGCTCTTCTGGAACTACGCCGACCCGCTGCTCCGCGGCTACTTGCAGAACCTGGTGCTCGAAAAGAGCCACGGCCTCTACCGCCTCGACTTCTCGGACATCCGGGTGGACCTCGGCCGCAGGGCCTTCGAGCTGAAAGGGTTCAGCCTCATCCCGGATACCGCCGTCTATGGGCGGATGATGGACACGGCCCGGCAGCAGAAGCCGCTCTACGCCATCGAGTTCGCTTCTTTTTCCATCAGCCGGCTGAAGGTGGCCAAGCTGCTGCTCACGGGCGACCTCTCCGTGCGCGAGATGGTGCTCGACCAGCCCGACGTGCGCATCATCGCCCTGCCCCGCGACAGCAGCCAGACCCGCGGGGCCAAGGCCGACAAGTACGACGCCGTCCACACGGACCTCTACCCGGCCCTGGCGCCCTTCTTCAAGTCGGTGCAGATCGACCGCATCGCCCTGCTGCGCGGCGTGTTCGACTTCCGCATGGCCGCCAACCCCAGCCAGCGGAGCAGCTCCGTGAGCAGCATCTCCATCGAAATCAAGGGCTTCCGACTCGACAAGGCCGAGTACCTGGCCCGCGACAGGATGCTCTACTCCGACGCCTTCGCGCTGACTTTCCACGACTACGAGCTGCTGCTCAAGGACAGCGTCCACCGCATCGAGGCCCTGGATGTCAGCGTCTCCACCTTCGACAACAGCATCGAGGCCCACCAGGTGCGGATGCTGCCCGACCAGATGGACAGCCTGGAGCTGGCCCGCTCGGGCAAGACCGCCATCGAGGCCGTCATTCCGCGCATCCGCATCAGCGGCTTCGACATCAACACCGCCTTCTTCCAGCGCGACCTCACCCTCGACAGCATCGAGCTCTTCCGGCCCAGCATCCGGGTGCTGGCCACCGAGCCCCGCGTGGCCCAGCTCGACGACCAGCGCGAGCTCTCGACGGGCGTGGACCTCTATCCGCTCATCCGGGGCATCATGCGCTCGTTCCATGTCCGCTGGTTCAGCCTGGCCGGGGCCAGCCTCAGCTTCAAGAAGCGGTTCGAGGACGCCGAGCCGGCCTACACGCTCCAGCGCCTCGATGTCCGCCTCGACGATTTCCGCATCGACTCGCTGGCCAGCCTCGACACCACCAAGGTGCTCTACGCCGAGGAGGTCTTCCTGGACATGCGGGGCTACAGCATGATGCTCAAGGATGGCCTGCACCTGCTCACGGCCGACCAGTTGCGCATCTCCACCCTCGAGGCCTCCATCCTGGCCCGGGGCGTGGACCTGGCCCCCACGGGCCGGTCGCCGGGCGCGGGTGGCCTGTTCGAGGTCCATGTGCCCAGCCTGGCCCTGGTCGGGGTCGATCTGCGCAAGGCCTTCAACTTCAACGAGCTGGAAATCGACTCGCTCCTGGTCGATAGCATCGAGCTCGACATCGCGACCTTCAAGGACCCCGACCGCGAGGAGCGAAGGCGCGGGCCTCGCCAGAACTCGCTCGAGGAAATGACGGCCAGCTACCTGAGCCGGGTGGACGTGGGCTTCGCCCGCGTCGAGGCGGGCCGGTTCAGGATCGAGAACCTCCAGGGAGGCAAGGCCAGCTCGTCGGTATCGGGCAGGGCCGAGCTTGAGCTCTACGGCTTCCAACTGGGCCAGAAGGAGGCCCAGAACCGGAACCAGCTCTTCTATGCCGAGGAGATGGAGCTGCGCCTGCTCGACTTCGCCCTCATGCAGCACCGCCAGCTCCATACCGTGCAGGCCGCCCTGCTCAGCGTCTCGACCCTGCGCCAGGAGGTCGTCATGGAAAAGCTGGAGTTCAAGCCCAGCTACGACGAGGACCGCATCCAGCAACTGCTCGACTACGAGCGCGAGAACTTCTTCCGCCTGAACGTCGAGCGCGTGGCCCTGGTGGGGCTGGACGTGCATGAGGCCTTCTTCAAGAACCGGCTGGTGGTCGAGTCGGTCGAGCTGGCGCGCCCCTCGTTCAGCCTGGTCAGCTTCAAGGGCATCCTGCCCGACAGCGTGGCGGACCGCCTGGCCGACGAGCGCGCCGACCGCCGGGCGGAGCTGCTGGCCTCGATAGTGCCGCCGGCCGACAGCCTGCTCGAGGTCCGCGACGACCTTTTCGCCGTGCTCGACAAGAATTTCAAGGTCGTGAAAGTCAACCGCTTGGAGCTGCGCCAGGGGGAGCTGGTGCTGGCGGCCAACGGCCCCGACGGCCAGTTGCGCACGGGCGTGCGCTGTGGGGTGGAGATGCGGCTGAGCGGCTTGGATTTCAGGGCCTTCCACCGCGAGACGGCCCACCGGCTCTTCTCGGAGAGCATCGACCTGGACCTGACGGACCTGGCCGTGCGCTCGCCCGACGGCTCGCACCTGCTCCGGGCCGAGCGGCTGGCCTTCCGCAGCGAGGCCCAGGCCCTGCGGGTGGACCGGCTCAGCCTGTCGCCCATGCTGGGCGACGATGCGGGGCCTCCGTCGGCGCCGGTGCTGCGCCTGGCCGTGGAGCAGGCCCGGCTCGAGCCCATCGACCTGCGCCGCCTGTACTGGCACCGCGAGCTCGACATCGAACTGGCGCAAGTCTCGGGCATCGAGCTCGATTGGCTTCTGCCGCCGCCCGGGGCCGACAGCC
>JAIFMG010000116.1:0-5644 GCA_020048645.1 Bacteroidota bacterium
GGAAGAAACATTTTCAGGGAGCTCAAAAACACTTTTGACGGCCACAACTTCCTTTCCGTCAAATGCGAGATGACCTAAATAGTTACTTTTCACGAAAGGGACGGAGGGTGCGAAAGTGGTTTTGAGTGAAACGGTTTTGGAGCCTAGAGGACAAGTCACCTGATGGTGGCTTTGGAGTGTGTGTCGAAGTTTGCCTGGTGGCTTGGTTTCATCGGATTGGCTTTCAAGTGGTTCAGCTCCTTGCTAGACTCTTCTTCAAGCAATTTCTGGCAAATGGCTTCCTGGAATCCGCTTCCCATCACCCGCTTGACATCCCAATCGCGCACTGCATCGCATACGATTCTTCCTCGCAAATCATCGTCTCAACCATTTTGATTCCAAAAAAATTTCGTGCCCTTCGTGTCTTTCGTGGACAAAAAAAACGAGCCCTTCGAGGACAAAAAATTTCGTGCCCTCCGTGCCTTTCGTGGACAAAAAAATCGAGCCCTTGGTGGACAAAAAATTTCGTGCCCTTCGTGTCTTTCGTGGACAAAAAAACAAGCCCTTCGAGGACAAAAAATTTTGTGCCCTCCGTGCCTTTCGTGGACAAAAAAATCGAGCCCTTGGTGGACAAAAAAATTTCGTGCCCTCCGTGCCTTTCGTGAACAAAAAAAACGAGCCCTTGGTGGACAAAAAATTTCGTGCCCTCCGTGCCTTTCGTGGACAAAAAAAACGAGCCCTTGGTGGACAAAAAATTTCGTGCCCTTCGTGTCTTTCGTGGACAAAAAAACAAGCCCTTCGAGGACAAAAAAATCGAGCCCTTCGAGGACAAAAAATTTCGTGTCCTTCGTGTCTTTCGTTGACAAAAAAATCGAGCCCTTGGTGGACAAAAAAAATCGTGCCTTTCGTGGACAAAACTAATGCTTTTTGAAAGCAAATTGGCAATACAAGCCCAATCAGTCCATTCGCCTAGAATTTCATTTTTGGGGAAAATTGCGTGGCGCGGGCCGCGGGCCGCTTCGCCGCGTGCCAACCCGGCGCGGCGCGCCAAAGGGCGCCCGAAGCGAATGCCCCAGGCCCAAACCGAGGGATTGGGGTGGCCAGAATCGACGACCCGCCAAAACATGGCTCTGCCTGCCATCTGGTCATTCCCAATCGGGCACCAGGGGGATGCTGTCGAGGGCGTAGCTGCCTACGAAGCCGTATCCCCCGCGCAGGTTGGAAAGGACGGCGGTGGGCGTGGCGAAGGGGTCCCCGGCGTCGCCCTCGTTGAGGCTGAGGCTTTCCATGTACAGGGCCAGCTCGGCGGAAAGCGTGAAGAGCTTGACGCGCAGGGAGTCCAGGCGCTGCCTTCCGTCGGGGGTTTCGAGCCCGTAGGCGTAGTCGCGCACGATCAGCGGCGAGTTCAGCTCGTCCTTGATGGTGGAAAGGCCCAGGTATCCCTCCCGCTGGCCCGCCTCGGCCTCGGTGGGCAGGCCGTCCACAAAGGTGGAGAAGCGCAGGCTGTACCGGCTTCCGCCCTGGGGCAGGTCGTAGAAGGAGACCCGCGCCCTGGCCTCGGAGCTGTCGCCCTCGAGCGTGGCCTGGTGGAAGGTGGC
This sequence comes from Bacteroidota bacterium, assembly GCA_020048645.1. Classification (GTDB taxonomy): domain Bacteria; phylum Bacteroidota; class Bacteroidia; order Bacteroidales; family UBA6013; genus UBA6013. The sequence goes on from JAIFMG010000116.1 coordinate 1,578, forward strand.
GCCGCGCGCGGGCAGGCGGATGGGCCCGCAGGAGGCCGAGGGCAGGCCGGGGGCGTGGATTTGGAGGGAATAGCTGGCCGCGGTGTCGCCCAGCAGCGACGGCGGGCCGTGGTGGAAGCCCGCCCCGTCGCTCCGCAGGGTGGCCAAGCGCCGCCCATCGGCGAAAAGCTCGACCACGGCGCCGGGCAGGGAGGCGTCGGCCTCCAGGGTCTGGAGGGGGTGGACGGACTTCTGGACGTAGAGGACCACGCCTTCGGCTTGGCTGAGGTAGCCATGCGCGACCACGCGGTCGCCGGCGTAGAGCGGGTCGTAGTGGGGGGCGTCGCGGGTGAACTCGCAGGCGGCCAGGAGCAGCAGGGCCAAGGCGGGCAGAAGGGTTTTCATCGTGTCGGGGATCAGAAGTGGGTGCCGTAGCCCAGGCTGGGGAAGGCCGTCAGGGTGCCGACCACCTTGGCCATGTCGTTGCTGTAATAGACCGTGGACGGGTTGGCGCGGGCGTAGGCGTTGTAGAGGTTGAAGGTCAGGAAGCTGCGCGTGCCGCGGTCGTTGCGCCACTCCTTGCGGTACATGAGGTCGAGGCGGTGGAAGGCCGGCATCCGGCGGTTCAGCGGGTCGCCGTAGAGGTGCTGGGCCATGCTCAGGGGCGTGGCGGGCACGTAGGCCTCGGGCAGGGAGATGGGCAGGCCCGAGGCCAGGACGAACTGGGCCGACAGCAGGTTGCCGTTCTTGAGGCGGCACTGCCCCACCAGGCCGAGGTCGTGCCGGCGGTCGAACAGGAAGGGCAGGCGCTTGCCGTCCGCGAAGCCCGGGAACGAGCGCCAGGCCCAGGCCAGGGTGTAGGAGAGCGAGCCGCTGAACCGCCCGGCCTTCTTCTGCGCGAAGACCTCCAGCCCGTAGGCCTGGCCGCGGCCGTCGGCCAGCAGCAGGTCCGGGCTGGCCTGGCCCAGCACGCCCGTGGCGTTCATGGGGTTGAACTCGGCCAGGCCCCACATCCGCTTGTAGTAGGCCTCCAGCCCGTACTCGACCCCAGCCTGGGGCCAGTAGCCGAACCAGCCGCCGCTGGCCTGCCAGGAGGCCTCGGGCGGGTTGGCGCGCGAGGCGGGCAGCCAGCGCTCCATCTCGAAGACGTTCTGGTTGTTGCGCAGCACGTGGACGAACTGGCGCGCCAGGGTGGCTCCGAGCTTGAAGGAGCCGTTCTCGCCCACTTCCTGCCGGAAGGAGACCCGGGGCTCGAGCGAGGGGAAGCCGGCCGAATCGGCCATGAAGCGGGCCAGGCGCAGGCCGAAGTTCAGGCTTGCCTTGGGCGAAAGGCGCAGCTCGTCCTCCCAGAAGGCCACCAGCTCGAGGGCCTCGAGCCGCGTGTCCTGCCCCCGGAGGGTGTCGTACCGCCAGTCGAGCGTGCTGACCTGGCCCCACGCGCGGTGGACGGAGGGCTGGAAGAAGTAGCGGCGCGCCTCCAGCCCGAGCTTCCAGTTCTGCCGGGCGCTCAAGGCGTGGTCGAGGCGCAGGGCCGCCGAGAGGTCCGTGAGCAGGCTGGTGGTGGCGCTGGCCTCCTGCCCGAAGAAGCCCGGGGCCTCGAGGCTCAGGCTCTCGCTGGCCTCCAGGCCGTAGCGCGAGTAGTTGGCCCGGAGGCCGAGCAGGGTGCGGGCCCGCAGGCGCCTTTCCCAACCCGCAGAGGCCGCCAGGTTGGAGGCCCGGGTGCTGCTCTGGGCGAGCATGTCGCCCTGCGGCGTCCGCAGGCCCAGTATCGAAAGCCCGGTGTTCTCGGAGGCCTCGCCGCCCGCGAGCCAGTCGCTGCCCGTGTAGGCGTGCGCGAAGAAGCGCCCGCCCCGGGCCGTCTGGTGGTCCAGTTTCGCGTTGAGGTCCAGGAAGTTGTAGTTCAGGTACTGCCCCTGGCCCAGGGCGCGCACGTTGCGGCGCTGCACGTAGCTCAGCGGCCCCAGGTAGAAGCCCCGGGCCGCCAGCAGGAAGCCGGTCTTGCCCGAGCTCCCCAAGGGGCCTTCCAGCAGCAGGTTGGCCGAGACGAGCCCCAGGTCGAACCTGCCTTGGAGGCTGTCCGGCCTGCCCGCCCGCGTGCGCAGGTCGATCACCGAGGAGAGCCGCCCGCCGAAGCGCGCCGGGAAGCCGCCCTTGTAGAAGTCCACGTCCTTGATGGCGTCGGGGTTGACCGTCGAGAAGAAGTTGCCGAAATGGTTGGTGTTGTAGAGCGGCGCGCCATCGAGCAGGAAGAGGTTCTGGCCGCTGGCCCCGCCGCGCACGTACAGCCCCGCCGTCATCTCGCGGCCCGAGGCGGCCCCGGGCAGGAAGCTCAGCGCCCGCACCAGGTCGGGCTGCCCCGTCAGGGAGGGCAGGGCCTCCAGGCGCTCCATGCTGAGGTTCATCCGGCCCGAGAGGGTCTGCTTGTGCAAGGGCGCCTCGCCCGCCACCACCACCACCTCGGCCAGCTCCGTCTCCCGAAGCCGCACGGTCCGCTCGAGGTCCGAGGCCATGTCCAGCCGCAGGGTGTCGGCCTGGTAGCCCGAAAAGGAGAACACCACCGTGGTGGGGCCTTCGCCCAGCACCAGCGCGTAGCGCCCGTATTCGTCGGAAACCGACCATGCCCGGCTTTCGAGGGCCTGGCAGGTCGCGAAGGGTAGCGGCTCTCCGGTGGCCCCGGAGACGACCCGCCCGTGCAGCGCGTGGCCCTGGGCCCGCGACAGCCGCGGGGCCGCCAGGGCCAGGCAGGCGGCTAGGGCCATGAAAACCAGACGCTTGGCCTTCATTCGTCCGAGGGTTTCGCCAGCGTGTACTCCACCCGTAGGCCCACCGACATCAGCCTAGGCTTCGGCATCTCGGCTCCCGACGCGGACTCCTCGAAACTGGCCGTGAGGTCGCGGAAGAGCTCCAGCGACGGCTTCCAGCGCCCCAGGCGGTAACCCACCCCGGCATGCAGCGCTCCCCGGAACGCCCGCGATTGCGCGGGCGGCGTGGCCAGCAGGTAGGCGGAGTTGTAGTTGAAGCCCATCCCAAGGCCCAGGCCCAGGTCCAGCCCTCCGAGGGCGTAACCCAGGCCGGGCAGCGCCCAGAAGATGGACTCGGTGTACCGGGCGTCCACGAGCTCGCCCGTGGCCAGCTTTTGCTGGTACTCGAAGCCCCTGCTCTGGTGGACCAGGTCCATCCCCAGCAAGAGGCCGTTTTCAAGGTGTTTGTCGAAGAAGACGCCCGCGATCGGCTTAGGGACCCAAGTCTCGGCGGGGCCTTCCTGGCCGACCATCAGCACCTGCGCGCCGGCGATGATCCCGCGCTGCGCGCTCGCGAGGGCGGGCATGGCGCACAGCAGCGCCAGCGAAAACAACCATTGGCTATTCTTCATGGCGTCCCAAGGGTATTTCGATGGAAAGCGAATAATTCCTCATGCGGGCCTTGGCCCTGCCCTCGTCCCAGGTGTAGCTCAGGCTGAGCTCCTCCCGAAGCGAGAGGCTCAGCCGGGTGTCGCCCAGGCCCAGCGATGCCTTGGCCCCGACGCCCAGCTTCGCCAGGGGGATGGCGCCGCCGCCGTTGGCATCCTTTCTCCGCGATGCCAGATGCAGCAGGTCGGAAGGGTTTTCGTTGTATCCGAAAAGCTGGATCCCCATTTTTTTCCCCAGGTTTCTTCCGTAGCCCAGCTCGGTGCAGAAGTAGGGCTGATGGTACCGGAAATGGTCTGGGCCATAGGGCTCGTAGCCCCAGGGCCGCGTGTTGGCCGCCACGCTCGCGAAAAGGAAGTTCTTCCCATCGGCGAAGGTATGCCGCGCCGATAGGCCGACCTCGAGGTCCAGGCGGAGCGGGAAGAGCGAGTCGGTGTTGCTGCGCATTTCTTCCACCGCGGGGGCCACGAAGAGGCTCCACTCCGTCTGCCCGCGGGCGCCCGCGCCCAGCAGGAGCAGCAGGCTGATCATGATTGTCAAGGTTTTCATCTCCAAGTGATAAGTGATCGATTCGGTTTGCATTATCAATTTGTGAGTCCAGTATAAAAACCATTAGGGGATTTGTCCACGAAAGGCACGAAGGGCACGAAAATTTTTTGAAATCAAAATTGATTCCAGTAG
>JAIFMG010000116.1:5677-19080 GCA_020048645.1 Bacteroidota bacterium
GGACCGTGCTCAAAAAAGCAATGATTTTATACTTGATACTTTGTTAAATTAACTTTGCTCCCTGGAAATAGTTTTTAGACTGGACTCATTTGTACTTCCAAGTCATTTGTTTTCTGCCTGTCAAGGGTTGTCGCACGAAAAGATTTTTTCCACGAAAGGCACGAAAGGCACGAAAAGCACGAAAAATGTTTTTGTCCCCAAACGGGATGGAGGGTGCGAAAGTGGTTTTGAGTGAAACGGTTTTGGAGCCTAGAGGACAAGTCACCAGATGGTGGCTTTGGAGTGTGTGTCGAAGTTTGCCTGGTGGCATGGTTTCATCGGGTTGGCTTTCAAGTGGTTCAGCTCCTTGCCAGACTCTTCTTTAAGCAATTTCTGGCAAATGGCTTCCTGGAACCCGCTTCCCATCTCCCGCTTGACATCCCAATCGCGCACTGCATCGCATACGATTCTTCCTCGCAAATCATCGTCTCAACCATCCACTCAAATTTTGATTCCAAAAAATTTCGTGCCCTTCGTGGACAAAAAAATTTCGTGCCCTTCGTGCCTTTCGTGGACAAAAAAATTTCGTGTCCTTCGTGTCCTTCGTGTCTTTCGTGTCTTTCGTGGACAAAAAAATCGAGCCCTTGGTGGACAAAAAATTTCGTGCCCTTCGTGGACAAAAAAAATCGTGCCTTTCGTGGACAAAAAAATCGAGTCCTTCGAGGACAAAAATTCGTGCCTTGTGGAGAAAACACATAGGCAGAATAGCTTATGCGGCAAATCGTAGCCATGCGAATGTGGTGATGAATTGAACTAGGACGCGGCGGCCAGCCATCGGCCGGAGCCTTCGCGAATCTGGAGAAATGGAATTTGCCGCGCAAGCGCCTCCGCCAGTCCAAAGATTGGGCACGGCCGCCAAGGGCGCGTTTTGGACCGAAACTGTTACATTTGGGGGCCTCGCGGGCCCTCGCTGGGCAAAAATGTAACGGTTTCTGCCCAAATGTTGTTAAACATACGCCAAAATTTGCTCATGTCATATGCCTGAAAAACAATTCTTTGCAAATGGCTTCATTTTTTCCTCCCGCGAGGACAAGTCGGCCCGCGAGCAGGACCTCATGGTCCAGGAGGTTTTCTTAGAAGCGCATGGTGTAGCTCACCGACGGGATGATGGGGAAAAGGCTGCGCTGGTAGGTTTTCAAGCGATATTGCCCAGTGCCATTTCCCTGAGGGTCCCTTAGCTCGTCTCGTGTCGTGTAGTAGAAGTAGGGGTTTTGCCGGTTGTAGGCATTGTATAAGCTGAAACTCCAAACCCGCGAGCCGCCTTTTTTTTCCTTCTCATACGTCAGCGCGAGGTCCAACCTGTGGAAAGGCTCCATTCGCACATGGTTGCGTTCGGTGAAGTTCCTGACGGCGTAGCTCTCGAACACGAATCCGGGGCCAGCGGGGTTGGGAATCAGCCTTACGGTGGGAACCACCTCGTTGGGCATGGTAATGGCCTTCCCTGTGGTGTAAACCCAGGTCATCGAGACGTGGAGGCGCTCGAGCCACTGGAAACCGGCCACGATGGAAAAGTCGTGCGTCGCGTCATGGGTGGCCAGGAACTCCTTTCCGGAGTTGATCCCGTCGAACTGCCTGGTCGATCGGGACAGCGTGTAGGCCACCCAGCCGTTCAGCCGCCCTTGGCTTTTCTGGACCATGAACTCCAGGCCCCTGGCTCGCCCTGTCCCGCCGGTTTCGACCTGCCGCTCCCAATCGCCCACGCTGCCTGTGGCGATGCCCACGCCGTCCTTGTAGGCGACCAGGTCGTGCATGCGTTTGGAATAGGCCTCGATTCCCAGCTCCACCTGCCCTTCGAGCACGGTTTTGTAGATCCCTAGGGCGATCTGTTCGGAGCGCTGGGGTGGGATGTCCCGTGTCGAAGGCATCCACAGGTCGCCGGAAATGCCAGCCTCGGCAGTGGGCAGCAGGTGGACGTGCTGCACCATATGGCCATAGGAAGCCTTGAGGGAGAACCGACCGGCGGCATTGTAGCTCGCCAGCAGCCTGGGCGCCAGGTTGGCATGGAGCTTCCCGTCTATCGAGTAAGCCGAAGCGCGCGCGCCAAGGTTGAAGCCAAGGCGGTCGCCGGCGTCAAGTTGGCTTTCCACGTAGAAGTTGTTCTCGAACGCGGCGTAGCGTTGGCTGTTGAAACTGCTGTCAACCAGGTTGCTGCCGACCTCCCGGACATGGGACGAGGCGGGCGTGAAGGTGTGGTGCACGTGGCTGGTCCCGAAGAGGAGGGCGAGCCTGGAGGCGCGCCATTCGAAATCGGTCCCCACGCCCCAGTCGCTGATGCCGGAGGTGAAATTGTAGGCACTCTCGATCGGCGCCCCCGCCTCCTGGCTGGTGAACTTGAATTCCGACTTGTTCGCGTAGCGGGTATGGCTTGCCGTGACGTTGGCGAAGAAACGGTTTCCGAAGACATGGTTCCAACGCGTCGCGAGCATGAGGTTGCCCCACTGGGCCTGGTTCCTCATTTTGTCCGAGGATTCGTCTCCACGGCCATTCTTCTTGCTCAGGAGCTTGTCGTTGCCAACGTAGAAGCTGAAAAACAGCCTGTCCGAGTCCGTGAGGCGGCCATTCAACTTGAGGTTCAGGTCATAGAAGGTATATCCGGTGGCCTGCCCCTCGTTGGACAGCCATGACACCGGCCTGCTTATCCAGTCGTACATGAACCTCCTGGCGGAGACCATGTAGGACGCGGTGTCCGGCCTGATGGGCCCTTCGTGTTGGAACTTTGAGGAGATGAGGCCCAGCGTGACGCTGGTGGCGCGCTGGCGGGTGTTGCCGTCCTTCATCCTGACGTCCATGATCGAGGAGAGGCGTCCGCCATACCGGGCCGGGAAGCCGCCCTTGTGGAGCCTCGCGCTGTTGATCGCGTCGGGGTTGAAAAGCGAGACGAAGCCGCCCAGGTGGTTGATGCTGTAAAGGGGCACGCCATCCAGCAAGATGAGGTTCTGGTCGTGGCTCCCGCCGCGCACCAGCATGCTGCTCTGTCCTTCGCTGCCCGCCTGCACCCCCGCCATGAGCTGCATGGCCTTGAGGAGGTCCGTCTCCCCGCCGAGCATGGGCAGCCTCGCGATCTGGGACATGGGCATCTCAAGGACGCCCATCTCGACACGCTCTTCGATTTTCCGGTCGGCGCTCACCACCACTTCTTCCAAGGGCGCCCTCAGAACCAGCTCGAAGTCCGCCCGGGTGTCCTGGGACAGCTCGGCCCGCCACTCCATGGGCGCGTAGCCGATGTACGTGGCCTGGAGACGCGACGGGCCGCCCGTGCCGGGCACCGAAAGGGAGTAGAAGCCGTAGGCGTTGGTCGTGGCGCCTTGCCCCGAGGACATGTCGTACACGGCCGCGCCGATGAGCCTTTCGCCCGTCTCCGCGTCCGAGACGTACCCGCTTATGGACACCTGCCCAGCGGCTTCGAGGCTGGCCAGCAGCGCGGCGGCAAAGAGCAGCCTATTCATGGGGGCCCACCGCGAATGTCCTTGAAATGCCGGCGTCGTAAGAGAAGCCGGCGAAGATGCCCGCGCCGTTGGACACGTTGGAGTAAACCTGCGCGGGGCTGTGCATTCCGAAGATGTCATTTTCGCCCTGTTGGTATAGCCGGAGGCTTTTCTGGTACCGGTAGAGCTCTTCGCTCAGGGTCAGCACCTGGACATTCAGCTCGAAGGGGACCTCGTCGTCCCAGGGGGCGAGCAAGCCGGAGGGATCCTCGAAGAAGACCTCCAGCACGTGCTGGCCGCCCTCGAGCAGGCGGTTGGTGAACAGCCGCCCGCGTTCATCTCCTTCGTCCAGGATCGCGGCGCTGTAGCTGAACCATCCGCCAGCGCAGAGGGTCCAGGCGAGCACCGAGTCAGAGCAGCAGGAATTGTAGTACTCGTAGTACTTCCGGCGGGGTGTCCGTGTCGCTGAAATGGAGCTCGAGCCTCGAAAGGGGGCCTCCGCGCGGGCTCGTGCCCGTGAAGCGCGTCATGTTGACGCTATCCAGCGAAGCGGCGCGGGGCACGCTGGTTTGGGCCACCGCGGTGCCCAGGCCTTCGACCGTTACCTCCACCCGATAGACGCTGCCCTCCTTGGGAAGGGAGCTGGAGCGATAGACCCCGGCGCTGTCATGCTCGAGCCGGGCCAGGAAGCGGTCGTCCTCGTACAAGTTGACCAGCGCCCGCTCGACGGGCACGTCCTCGGCCGCGTAGAGGTGGGTGGTCTCGAAAACCCGGAGCTCTACCTCCTGCGAAGGGGTCAGGAATGCCCCCAGCGCGATGCGGGGCGCACTGGCTGGCAGTTCGACCTGGGCCTCCCGCTCGCACGCGAGAAGGAGCAGCATGGGAAGGCAGATCGACAATATCCTCATCATCCTCTTCGTTTTTTCGCGAACACGTAGCCTACGGAAATGCCCCAGAAGCCAAACCCGGACTTGACCTGCCCAGAGGAGGAAAGCTCGGGTTGCTCGGGGAAAAACACGTATGTCCCGAAGGTTTGGGTTCGCGTGGGTATGTTCACGAAGATGCTGGCTTTCAGATCATTGTTTCGCAGTTTCTTGGCCAGGCCCAGCTCCAGCCACAGGCCGTGGCTCGGGCGCGCCCGCTGGTATGACGCGGCCAGGACGGGATGCGAAACCCCGTCTTCCACGTAGGACCTCTGCCCGCGGACCTGGCCTGGCATGAGGGGCAAGACCAGGACGTAGCCAAGGCCCGAAACCAGCCGAAGCCCATCCGACAAAGGCTTGCCGAAGCCGTAGGAAAGTGGAATGCCCAGGTTGTGGAAACGGTTCACGTGCGGGCCGTTGATGTCGAAGGGCAATGACGGGTAGTCGTCCGCCGACAAATGGAAGCCCAGGGCGTTCGTGGTCCTGAAATAGCTGATTCCTACTGACAACGAATGGTTTTCGTCGATGTGGTACGTGGTCCGGAAGGCGTTGCCCCCGTTGGCCTTTGGCACGGGCGCGGCCAGGGCTTCCCCCGCGAGGGGAAACAGTTCGCACTGGTAAAGCTGCGTCGAAAAAGAAAGCTCATAACTGAATCCCCGCCCCATGTCCTGGGCCTGGGCGCAGGCGAGCGCCGAGCTGAACATGAGCCCAAAAGCCAAAATCCTTTGAATCCGTTTCATGGTCTTCCGTTATTAAGTCGCAGGGCCATCTTTCGCCGATCACTTGCGCGCCTTGAACCAGAACGCGGCGGCCAGCCATCGGCCGGAGCCTTCGCGAATCTGGTGAAATGGAAATTGCCGCGCAAGCGCCTCCGCCGGTCCAAAGATTGGGCACGGCCGCCAAGGGCGCGTTTTGGACCGAAACTGTTACATTTGGAGGCCTCGCGGGCCCTCGCGGGGCAAAAATGTAACAGTTTCTGCCCACATGTTGTTAAACATACGCCAAAATTTGCCCATGTCATATGCCTGAAAACCAGTTCCTTGTCAATGGCTTCACTTTTTCCTCCCGCGAGGACAAGTCGGCCCGCGAGCAGGACCTCATGGCCGAGTTCCACCTAGGGCGCGAGTACCGCGACCTGCTCCAGGCCCACGGGGCGGTGTACGACCTGGCCGAGTGGCAGTTCCTGGCCACGCCCTACCTGCCGGGCCTGACCGACGGCCTCTCGCGGCCCGAATGGAAGTCAACAGCACTTGGTTTCGTGGCCCCATAGCCCCCAAAGGGGGCACTGGCGCACGGGCGAATCAAGGCTCCAGCGTGGTCGTGGAGAGGCCATAGCTTCCTATGAAGCCGAAGCCGCCCTCGATGTTCGAGAGCACCGGCACAGGGACGGCGAAGGGGTCCGCCTGGTTGAGCTCGTTGCGATCGACGGTCTCCAAGTAGTCGGCCAACTCTGGCGAAAGCGTGAAGAGACGGACCTGCACCGAGTCCAGGACATGCTCTTGGCCATCGAAGCCCGAAAGGCGGACGGAGTGCGAGCCACCGATCGTGCCCGAAGGGTGTTCCACATCCTTGAGGAAATTGAAGCCGAGGTAGTCGCCTCCGTGCAGGTCTTCCTGAGCCACGGCGCTGCCGTCGAGGTAGGTCTTGAACCCCAGTTGGTAGAAATTGGCTTCCCCCGGCAGGTCCTCAAACTGGACGAAAACTTCCGCCATTCCGTCTCGCTCCACCAGGCTCGCCGCGGAGAACTCGGCTTTCCGGCTAGGAAGCCGCAAGGGTCCGGCCGAGGCGTAGGGCAAGCCCTCCGCCCGGATCTCGAAAGCGTAGCTTGCCGACGCGTCGGCGAACAGGCTTCCGGGAGCCACGTACAGACCCGCGGGGTCCAACGGGAGCTCGGCCATTTTCACGCCGTTGGCGAACAGTTCCACGATGGCGCGGAGCTCCTCGGCCTGTCCGCGGGGGCCCAGGGGGTCCATGGACTTCTGGACATGGAGGAAAGCGCCCTCGCGTTGGCTGATGAAGCCGTTGACGACCAGGCGGTCTCCCTCGTACTCGGAGTCATAGCCCGGGAGCGTGCGGTTGAACTCGCAGGACTGGGCCAGGAGGCTCGCGGCAAACATGGATAAAGCGAGAGTCTTTCGGATCTTTTTCATGGAGTTCGATTCAGAATTCGGTGCCAAAGCTGACGCTTGGGAACGCGGTGAGCGTGCCGACGGCGGTGGCCTTTCCGTTGGAGTAGTAAACGGTGGAGGCGTTGGTGCGGGCGTAGGCGTTGTAGATGTTGATCGTCACGTGGCTTTCCGTGCCCCTCTGGTTCACCCATCGCCTTCGGTACATCAGGTCCAGCCGGTGGTAGGTGGGCATGCGCATGTTGTTGATTCCGTCGTAGAGGTACTGCTCGAAGTTCAGCGGCCCGCCGGGCACGTATGCTTTCGGCAGTGTCACGGGCATGCCGGACGAGAGGACGAACTGGCCGGAGAGCAGGTTGTCGTCGTTGAGCCGCAAGAAGCCGACCAGCGAGAGGTCGTGCCGGCGGTCGAAAGAGAACGGGAAGCGGCGCCCCTGGTTCAGGTCGGCGAATGTGCGCCAGGCCCATGACAAGGTGTAGGAAAGCGACCCGCTGATCCTGCCCGCCTTCCGCTGCGCGAAGAACTCCAGCCCGTAGGCCTGGCCCGTGCCCCCGGTGGCAAGATTGCGCTCCCAGCCTTCCTCGAGGTTCAGGTTGGGGTCGAGGTCCGCGTATTCCACCAGGCCGCGCATGGATTTGTGGTAGCCCTCCACCCCATACTCCAGCCCCGCCCTCGGCCAAAGCCCGAACCATCCGCCGCTGAACTGGAGGGCCCCGCCAGGCTCGGCGTATCGGCTCGCGGGCAGCCAAATCTCGCGCGCCAGGCCCCCCTCGTTGTTGGCCAGCACGTGGAGGAACTGGCGCATGTAGGTGGCGCCCAGCTTGAAGGCCCCGTTCTGGCCCACTTCCTTCCGGATGGAAAGGCGCGGCTCGAACGAGGGGAAACTGGCCGGACCTGTGAAGAAAAGCGCCTGGCGGACGCCAAGGTTCAGGCTCGCCCCGGGGCCGACCCGCCATTCGTCTTCCCAGTAGGCGGCAAGCTCCTCGGCCCGGGTCGCGTACTCGCCCCCGCCCACCGTGTCGAACTCCCAGTCCAGGGGGCTGAACGCCAGCCTCCGCCCGAACCGGTTCGGGTCGAACCAGTAGGACTTGGCCTCGATGCCGAGCCTCAAGTTGTGCCTCTGGCCAACGGACTGGTTCAGTGTGGCGCCCACCGAAAGATCGCGGAGGGTGCCGCGGGCCGACTCGGATTCCTCGGCGTAGAACTCGCTGGACTCGACCGACCAGCCCTCCTCCGAAAGGTTCCCGTAGTGCGAAAAGCCCACCCTGACCCCGAGCAGCGTCTTAGGACGGACGCGCTTTTCCCAGCCGGCCGACAGCGTCGTGTTGTGCAGCCTGTAGCTGAACCAGTCTGTCCCCCTGCCCTGTGGCGTCTGGTAGAAGTCGGTGGTTCGGACCACGCTCGGGCTCGAGTTGTAGGTGTCGTAGAAATCGCTTCCGGTGTAGGCGTTCAGGTAAAGCCGGGCGCCCTGCCGACTTGCGTGCTCGACCTTCGCGTTGATGTCGAAGAAGCTGTAGGTCAGGTACCTTCCCGAGCCGTTCCGCTTCACGTTACGAGCGGGGAGGAAGGTCAGCAGGCCCAGGTAGAAGCCTCGCGTGCCCAGCAGGAAGCTCGTCCTGCCTTCATCGCCCAAGGGCCCCTCCAGCAGCAGGTTGGAGGATACCAGCCCCAGATTGAAACTCCCCCGAAGGCTGTCCAGGTTCCCGGCCCGCGAGCGCATGTCCACCACGGCGGAAAGCCTGCCGCCATAGCGGGCCGGGAAGCCGCCCTTGTAAAAGTCGAGTTCTTTGACCACGTCGGGGTTGATCGTGGAGAAGAAGCCGCCGAAATGGTTGGTGTTGTATAGCGGGACACCATCCAGAAGGAAGAGGTTTTGACCCGAACTCCCCCCTCTTACGAAAATGCCCGAGTTGAGCTCCTTGCCAGAGGCCACGCCAGGCAGGAATGCCAAGGCTCGCACCACGTCCGGCTGCCCCGTGAAAGAGGGAAGCGCCCGGAGCCGCTCCATGTTCAGGCTGATGCTCCCGGAAAGCGTCTGCTTGTGCAGGGGGACCTCCCGCCCCAGCACCACGACCTCCCCCAACTGGAGCTCTGCCAGGTGAATGTCCCGCTCCCGATCCTCCGACATCACCACGCGCAGCGTGTCCGGCCTGTATCCCGAGAACGAGAACACCACCGTGGCCTCACCCCGCGGAAGAACCAAGGCATATCGCCCATGCTCATCCGCCACCGACCAGGCGCCACTCTCCGAAGACAGGCAGGTGGCCCAAGGCAGCGGTTCTCCCGTGCCTCCGGAAAGAACCCGCCCGTAGAGCGTGGCCTCTTGTGCCAGGGAGGCTCCCGACACAAGCCAGAGCAAACCCATCAATATGGACAATGTCCCCGTTGTGGCGCGCATGGATTGAAAGGTCGAAACCTCAAGGATTGGTTTTGAATCGGTATCTCCAGGAAAAACTCAGGAACTGGTTGACGAATTGGACTTCCGAGGCATGATCGGACATTGATGCGGAATACCAATCGCCAATTCCTCGCGTTATCCTCGCGGAAACGCGATGGTTTTCAGACAGTGGGAACTCCAGGCCCACCTGCCACGAGAAATTGCGGTTCGATGGACGGATGACCACGTAAGCGCCGTCGGATTCGAAAAAGAACATCGTCTTTATGTCCGAAAGCGCCAAACGTGCCTCCATCCCGACAATCGCCGATAGTCCGGAGGGCGCCCTAAGGCACAGGCCGGCTTGCGGGGCAAGCCACACGAGGTTCTGCCTCTGCTCGATCCCTTCCGCCAAATCCCGGCTGAACGTCCTCTGCGAAACAGCGCCAAGGCTCGCTCGGAAGCAGAGCCAATCGGCGCCCAAGGATTGCTCCGCGCCAAAATGGAGCCCGCCCGAGAAAGCCCCGCGGGCCTCGTACTTCTGGCCGAGGTTCGCCTGCCCAAGCTCAAACATGGGCATGAACCTGTTGATGTCCGCCTGGACATGCCATCCGTCCTGGGCCATGCCGACCAGGCTCGACAATGAAAAGCACATTCCCAAAAGCAAGTTCTTCATGCTTGGACTTCTTAGGGGTGAAAACCAATTCCAAAGAAAAGACCTTGGCAGCGAACGCCCTCTATCCAATCTCCCAGGTCATCCTCCCAGTAGATCCTCAATCCGAGCTTGTCCTTGACGGTGTAGCCCAGCTCATAGTGCGCCCCCCACCAGTAGTCGCGGTATTCTAGGCCGGAAAGATCGGTCGGTATGAACTCGTGATCGTGCCGGATATCCACGGCCAGCGTGGCGAAGGCGCCTTTGGCCCACGCGGGGGCGAACTTCATCCGGGTGCTGACCCCGATGTATGAGCGTGAGACCAGGTTTCCCCGAAAAACCGCCCTCCTGCCAAGAGAGGCTTCCCAAGCCAGGCCCAGGGCCTTGTGTCCAAAAGGCTCGCAGCCTATGGCCAAGACAAAGGAGGACGCGGGGCCTGGCATGTCCTGGCTGCTGCTCGCCGCGAGGGTGGCTTTCGCCGCTTCCGAAACGATGGGGTTGTTCGTGCCCAGCCCGCCCAAGATGTAGAATTGAGCCTTGGAAGGCAGGGACATGGCCAAGAACAGGAACAGTATGAGCTTTTTCATGTCGCGACAGGCTTGGTGGCTTGATGGGCGACCCGAAGGGCAGCCAACCTTGGGCTGGGACTTTTCGGGACGCATGGTTGGGAAATTGGGCGCGCTGGGCTGCCTGGCCCCGCAGGCCTGGCAAGAGGCCGACCGCTCGTCATTGCTCCTGGCATTCCATCGAATACCAGTTTTCAACACCTCTTGTCCAAGCCGACCCCTTCGATGATATCACCTTGATTTCGCTTTTTCCGAATTGGGAGACGCTGCCCAGTAATGAAATGAGTTCATTCACTTCCCCACTAGACTGCTCAAAGCCTTTTGACAGGGTTACAATTGAGCTTGCCCCGAAAGCATCAACTATCCGCAGTCTCATCTCTATGCCATCAACACGGATTGTGGTCTCATATTTGATCCAAATACCCCAGACTTTCTTGTAAGAAGTCACAGCGAAGAAAAAACTTACGATCCCGTCTGGGTTGATGCCATAGGGGTTGAGTCTCACCATCCTTCTGTCATTGTAGAACTCAACATATTGGTTTATGTCCCCACAATCACCCGCGTCGAAAGTAGCCGTTATCACTCCCTTTGAAGAAGCCGTGTGGGAGTCTATGAGACGCCCCCCAACCGCAAGGGTTCTTTCTGTCGAAAAAAGCCTAGCCCAGACTGGATTCGTTTCGAGCCGCTCTACGATTGTGTCCCCGACCAATTCTAGCAGATGAGCGTTGTCATTTAGAATCCGAAGAAACTCCTCCTCATTCGCCGCTCTGGCCAAAAGGCTCTCGGCCTTCGAAGCCGCACGGCGGAAAGAGGTGAATCCAAGTCGCTCTTCCCAAGCGTCCAGCTCGCGCTCTCCCATTTGGGAGCTCGCCAACAAGGCGTCCCGCAGATCTTGTTCGCTTTCAAAATGCAATGTTCCATTTTCTACCCGCACGGGAATGTCGCCCAAGCTCTTTTGGGAATGCGCTTCCTGCCCTGCGATTGCTTCCGTTTCCATTTTGCTCATGTCCTTCTCGCAACTTGAGAAAGCGACAAGGGCCACGCAGAAGGTGGCGAGGGCCGACTTGGCGCGTCGGATTCCCTGTTTTTCGGTTTTTGATTCTTTCCTGAGAGACATAGGTTTGTTTTTTGTGGTGATGAATTGAACCCAACGCGGCGGCCAGCCATCGGCCGGAGCCTTCGCGAATCTGGAGAAATGGAATTTGCCGCGCAAGCGCCTCCGCCGGTCCAAAGATTGGGCACGGCCGCCAAGGGCGGTTTTTGGACCGAAACTGTTACATTTGGGGGCCTCGCGGGCCCTCGCGGGGCAAAAATGTAACAGTTTCTGCCCACATGTTGTTAAACATACGCCAAAATTTGTTCATGTCATATGCCTGAAAACCAGTTCCTTGTCAATGGCTTCACTTTTTCCTCCCGCGAGGACAAGTCAGCCCGCGAGCAGGACCTCATGGCCGAGTTCCACCTGGGGCGCGAGTACCGCGACCTGCTCCAGGCCCACGGTGCGGTGTACGACCTGGCCGAGCGGCAGTTCCTGGTGACGCCCTACCTGCCGGGCCTGACCGACGGCCTCTCGCGGCCCGAGATCGCGGGCCTGGGCCTCCGCTTCTTGGAGACCCGGGTAAGCGCCAGCAGCTCCGAGCTGTTCGAGCGCGTGTTCGGGCAGACGCTGCGGGTCTGGGCCGCGGAGGGCCGGGGGGCCATCGGTTGGACCGCCAGCCTCCACATGGCCCTGCGGCCTCCCGTCCGGCGCGAGGGCCTCTGCCTGCGGGTCCGCCTCACGCCGCTGGCCCTCGACCAGCAGGGCCAGGTCTGGGCCTGCCACCTGGGCTTCATCTTCGAGCACGCGCAGAACTGGCGCATCCCCCAGGCCCGCGACAGGTCCGGCCCCAGGATGCGCGTGCTCCACCCCGCCCAGCGCGAGTTCCACCCCCTGCACAAAGACGACCACCAGCTCCTGGAGCTCCGCGTCAACGGCCTTTCCGTGGCCCGCATCGCCGAACGCCTGGGCCGCAGCAGGCAGGCCGTCAGCCGAAAGCTCGAATGCCTGCTCCGCGACCTCGGATATACCGACTACGGCATCCTCACCACCGACTGGGAGCGCCTGGGGACGCCCCTGCCTTGGCAGCCCTGAGCCAGGATGGCCGGAAGTAGGGCGCGAGGGGGGGGCCATCTCGGCGATGTGTTCGCGGGCGCATACGAAAAAAGCCACAACCTTTTCAGGCCATGGCTTCTGGGTACCCCGTAGGGGAATCGAACCCCTATTACAAGAATGAAAATCTTGCGTCCTAACCGTTAGACGAACGGGGCAAGGCCCGCGAACCGTTTCCGATTTGCGGCTGCAAAGAAAGGCCGATTTCTCGAAATAGCAAAACGATCCGCGCTTTTTTGTGCCCTCGAACCGCAAGTTTCTGATTTGCAATGCGAAAAAAAAACCAAGTGGCCGACCCAATCCGGGTGCTCGGCCCATCTCGGCGAGGCGGGGGGCACGGGCGGCCCAGGTGAAACCCGAAGGAACCGCGAACCGGCGAAGAGGCCAGGGCTACGCCCCTTCCGAAGACGCGCGGGGCTGCGCCGCAAAAGCCCCGAAGGAGCGCGACAAGCCAGCGACGGCCGCGCCCGATGGCGAAACACACCCATCGCCAGCGCCGTGTTTATTTTGGGCGGAGATGCCCGCCCATGCCCAGGATTGGGCAGAGAAGTCGGTTTTGCTGGGCGAAATAATTTCCGTCAAAAATTTCTCTTTCATCTTTTTTTACAAGTTCATGGCTTGCCACGCCAAGTTGCTGTCGTTGGTGATGGATTGCCTCGAAGACTCGCCCAACCCCAAAGGGCTGCCATGATGAGCGGACCCAGGCCAAAGAAGAGAACCCCGAAGGGGCGAAATTGTCCTGGTCGGGAGGGAAGAGCCAGACGATTCCACCCCTTCGGGGTTCCCCTCCCAACCACTTGCGGCTGGCTACAACAATTCCATCCCTTCCGGATTCGCCCGGAATCTTCCAAATTTCGCAGGATGCTGGCATTTTGTGTTGGTCACCTTTGAACGCGACTGGGTAGCACAAAGGAATAAGGTTATTTTGACTCCGCCAATTGATTTCCTACTAAGGTTTTAACCAAAAATAAGGTCTTAGGTAAGTTCCTGAAATTATTTTTATTGCGTTTTGGTGCCTATAAACACATAGGCGCAGTAGTGAAAACACATAGTTTTTCTATGTAACTATTTAGGTCATCTCGCATTTGACGGAAAGGAAGTTGTGGCCGTCAAAAGTGTTTTTGAGCTCCCTGAAAATGTTTCTTCCCT
>JAIFMG010000203.1 GCA_020048645.1 Bacteroidota bacterium
CGGTCTAAAAAGGTCATTTCTAAAATTCCCTTTCAAAAATTATCATTGATTATCAATTGGTTAGAAATAGAAAAATGCAAATAATGGTTTTGATGCTGGACCCAATTTTGATTTCAAAAAATTTTCGTGCCCTTCGTGCCTTTCGTGGACAAATCCCCTCCAAGGACAAAAATGGGCACGGTCCCAAAAGGTCATTTCTGAAATTCCCTTTCAAAAATCATCTTTGATTATCAATTGGTTAGAAATAGAAAAATGCAAATAATGGTTTTTATGCTGGACCCAATTTTGATTTCAAAAAATTTCGTGCCCTTCGTGCCTTTCGTGGACAAATCCCCTAATGGTTTTTATGCTGGACTCATTCATTTTTTTTGATTTGCAGGACAACTTTTTTGTCTAACATGAAATTTCACATGAATGAAAACATCTTTTTTCAAGGCGCTGATCCCATGTGGGTTGGCGCTTTCATGCGCTCCGAATGGCGACCAGGCGCCCAGCCAGCGGCTGGAAGCGGAAAGCGGGAGGCTGAACCGCTCCGACACCCTGCGCTACGATTTCGGGGAGGCGCAACCGAGCAGCTTCGCCCATGTGAACCTGCTTCCTGGCGGAGGTTTCTTCCTGCACGCCCCGGCCCAAGGCAAGATCTGGTGGTACGAAAAACCGGGGCGTCCCAGCGTGGAGCTTTCCCTGTCAGATTTTGATGACGATTTGCCGTACTGGGTCCAAGAGGCCGGCTTCCGCTTTGTCGGGCAGGGCAAGGCCGCGGCCTTCAACAACGAGGCATGGCTGGAGCTCAACCTGCTCGACACCAGCTACCAGCGCCTGGCCTGGAAAGACGAGGACTTCGAGGCGTGGGGCGGCAAGGCGCTGGTGGCGGGCCCGCGGCGCTGGGTAACGGGCGTCCGCCTCCCCGAGGCCTTCGCGGGGCAGGGCGCCCTGCCGCAAGCCAAGGACATGCTCGACGAGCCGTGGGTCTTCGCCCTCGAGGGTGGCCAACTGGTGCCCACGCCCATCAAGCACCCTGTGGCCGAGATGTTCTGGCAACTGGTCTTCGGCGAAGGAATCCAAGTCAACGCCATGGGCGCGCTGCCCGAGTTCAAAGTGTTTGACGAGCTTTTGGTGGCCGTGGTGTCGGACTATCCTGCCTTGTTCGTGTTTTCACCCGAAAAGGGACTGCTGGAGACGCTCGACCTCTCCGATTTGTTCCGCGTGCCCCAGAACGCGCTCGCCCTCGACAAGGACCACCTCCAGCGGAGCTGCTTCCTGCGTTTCGACGCCGAGCCTGACAGCCAGAGCCTGGCCCTGGTGGGGTTCGACGATGGTGGCAAAGTTTTCTGCGCCCGCCTGCAATGGCCCGAAAAGCGCCTGACCCTCTACCAAGACCTGCCCGAACCGATGCCCTTCTACCTGTTCGGGCAAGGCGCCTTCCATTTCCTGTCCGTCCGAGAGGATGGCTTTGACCTGATCCGGCTGCAAGAATGAAAAACAGAACCTTCCTCGCCGCGGCGATGCTGGCGGCAAGCCTTGCCAACGCGCAGGACAACACATTGTCCGACAGCTTGTTCATGTCCTTCAACCAACGCTTTTTGCTGGTTTATGGGCAAGAAGGCCAAGACTTGTCGCAATACTCGAACTTTGGGGATCTGGCCCTGGCCTACAGCCGCGACCGGCAGCAAGTGCTGCTGCTCGACGAAAACCACGTCGTCCGCGACAGCTTCGCGGCGCCGACCAACCCGGTTTCCTACGCGGCCATGCCCCCGCGGTTCTTCGTGGAGACGCCGGGCCGCTCCTTCCGCTTTGGCCCCTTGGCCGATGGCGCGATGCTGCGGGTCTGGGCCGAAGGAGGCGCCTGGCGGCACGACGCCACCGAGGCCCTGCCGCGGGCCTTGCGCGGCCACAGCCCCCGCTTTTTCGCCGGGCACGAGCTGCTGCTGACGCCCCTGCACGACCGGCCGGAGCGCCGCGGCGACAGCCTGCTCCACCAGCAGTTGCTGCTGCGCCTCGCCCCCAGGCAGACCCGCGTGATCTACGAGTGCCTCAAGCCCAACGAGCTCGGCGCGATGGGAGCGCACTACTTCGGCTCCGGCTTCGGGCTGGCCGCCGCGGCAACCCAGATGCTCCTGGCCGACCCTTTCGCCCAGACCCTGAGCCTGCTCGGCGCCGACCTTGGGCCGACCGACCGCAAGGCCTTCGCCGAGCTGGGCATCGAATGCGCCGCCGCCGGGCATTGGCGCTACGCCCGGCCCTTGTTCAACCCCGTCGAGGGCGTGTTCTACCTGCTCACCCGTCCCACCGACTTCCACTCGCTCCGGCTCTACCGCCTGCGGACGAGCCAGGGCCAGATCACGGGCGCGGCCCCGGTCTTCGAACTGCGCGAAAGCTGGCCCGAGGTCAGCGAAGTCCACGGCGGGAAGCTCTACTTTTCCTTCCGCCATGCCGATGGGGTCTATGTCTTTTCCGCGCCCTTGGAATAGCCCCGGCGCTCACTCCTGGGCTTCCTCCCACTCGGCCTTGAGGTAGTTCGCCCCTTGCAGGACGACGCGGCGGCCTTGCAGAGGCTCGGCGTCAAGCAGTTGCACCCATCCGCCTTGCTCGCTGCCCAGGCGCACCGGCACAGGCACGAAGCGTCCCTCGGCCAACTCGCTGAAAACCTGCGGCTGGCCGTCGAGGCGCACCACGGCCGCGCTGGGCAAGACCAGGGCCGAGTCGGACGAAAGCGTGATGCTTCCGCGCACGAAGGCCCCGCTGCCCAGGCCCGGCACGGCCTCCGCCAGCCGCACCATCACGGCGAAGGCTCCCGTCTCGGGCGACTTGCTCCTGCCCACGCTGGCCACCGTGCCCGCGAAAGAGTCCGGGCCCGACTGGGCTTGCAGCGCCACGGCCTGGCCCTCGCGGACCAGCGCCAGGTCCTGCTCGAAGACGTTCAGCCGCGCCCAGGTGCTGGTGCCCGAAACCACGTCGGCCACCCGCGCCCCGGCGGCCAGGAACTGCCCCGGCAGGGCCTCCACCTGCCCCACCTGCCCCGCGATGGGCGAGCGCCAGACCAGCTCGCCCCGGAGCGACTCGGGCGTCAGGCTGCCCGGGTCGATGCCCAGCATCGCCAGCTTGCGCTCGGCCGCCGCCCGCCGGGCCGAGGCCTGCTCGCGCTCGGCCCGCACGGCCTGGAGCTCGCGCTCGGCCGTGGCCTGCTGCTCGTGCAGGCGCTGCTGGCGCAGCTCCTCGGCCTTGGCCAGCTTTTCCTGGCTCAAGGCCGAAAGGTAGTCGAGCTGGAGGTCAACCAGCTCGTTCGACATGACCGTGGCCAGGGCCTGCCCCTGGGCGACCTCCTGGCCGGGCCGCACGTGGACCTGCCGGACGAATCCGCCAATGGCGGCATCGACTTGCGCCTCCTGCTCGGGCGTCAGCACCAGGCTGCCGTCGCAGCTTAGGCTGGCGGGCAGAAGGCTGCGGCCGGGCAGGCCCAGCTCGATGCCGGCCAGGCGCATTTGCTCGGCGCTCATGGCCAGTTCGTTGGAGCTCGCGCTGGCCTCGGAGCCTTCGTCGGGCGGCGCGGTGGCCTCATCCTTGGGCGAGCACGAAAAGGCCAGGGCCAGGAGGGGGAGGAAAAAGAGGGCTTTCAGGGAATATTTCATGGTGGGGCGGGTCATTCGGTTGGATGTTTGTGTAAGATTCAAAACATTGAGAATTTGAGCCGGGTGGCGGCCAGGTTGTAGGCCTCGAGCCAGTCGAGCCGCTCGAGGGCGGTCTGGTGGGCCTCCTCCACCAGCGCGACGAACTCCAGGTGGGTGATGTCCCCGGCGCGGAAGCGTTGCAGGGCGTTCAGGCGGAGCTGCTCGGCCCGGGGCATGAGCTGCTGGTCGTAGGCGTCGAGCGAGCGGGCGCAAAGCTCCCACTCGGCCAAGGCGGCGGCGCGCTGGCCTTGGAAGAGCGTCTGCTGCTGGCGGTTCTGCTCTTCCTGGGCCAAGAGCTCGAGCTGGGCGGCCCGCTGGTCGGGGCGCCCGGCCCAGGCGGCCAGGGGCAGGCTCACGCCGAGCCAGAGGCCATCGTGCCCGGGCACCCGGTCGATTTGCTGCCAGAAGTATCCGGCCTCGAGGCTGGGGGCCAACTGGGCCCGCGCCTGGCGCAGGGCGGCCTCGGCGCGGTCGCGCTCTGCCTGGGCGATGCCGGCCAGGCTGGTGGCGTCCCAGGCCTGTTCGGGCGGGGCGGCGGCCTGCTCGGGGGCGGGCGCGCGCTCGGGCTCGTCGGCTCGGGGCACCAGCGGCGCGGGGCTGGCCGTCAGGGCTTGGAGCAGGGCCAGGCGGGCCTGCTGCTGTCGGCGGGCCTGGTCGCGGCGCAGGGCCATGGCGTCGCGGCGGTTTTCGAGGAGCAGGGCGGCGCCGGGCGACAGCGCTCCTTGCTCGGCCCGCGTCCGGGCCACTCGGGCGCCGCTGTCGAGGTCGGCCAGCCAGGCTTCGAGCACCTCCACGCGGGCGCGGTCGAGCATCCAGCCCCGGTAGGCGGCCTCGAGCTGGGCCTCGAGCTCCTGTCCGGCGCGCTGGCCTTGGGCCTGCTCCCATTGGCCTTGGCTTTGCCAGAAGGCGCGGTCGGCGGCCGACTGCCAGGGGGCGAAGGCCTGCGCGAGGTTGATCTGGTTGTCCTGGGCCAGGCTGTTCATCTGCCCCCTCTGCCACTGGGCGGAAAGCTCGCTTTGCCGGAAGGCGCCCTGGGCGCGGGCCTGGGCCGCCTGGGCGCGGCTGTCGGCGGCACGGAGGGCGGGGCTCTGCTCGGCCAGGCGGGCGCGCATCTGGTCGAGGCTGAGGGTGTCCTGGGCCTGCCCCGCGGTGGGCACGAGCAGCGCCAGGGCCAGCAGGGCCGCGCCTCCGGGCCGGCGGCGGCGCGGGCCAGCCGACTCCATGTAGGCATAGACCACCGGCAGCACCACCATCGTCAGGAAGGTGGCCCCGACCAGCCCGCCGATGACCACCGTGGCCAGCGGCTGCTGCACCTCCGCGCCCGACGAGCTCGAAAAGGCCATCGGGAAGAAGCCCAGCGTGGCCACCGCCGCCGTTACGACGACGGGCCGCAGCCGGTTGCGCGTGCCCTCGAGGATGCGCTCGCGCAAGTCGGTCCAGCCCTCGCGCTTGAGCTGGTTGAAGTAGTTGATCAGCACGATGCCGTCGAGCACCGCCACGCCGAACAGGGCGATGAAGCCCACCCCGGCCGAGATGCTGAAAGGCATCCCCCGAAGCCAGAGCGCGGCGATGCCGCCCAGCACCGAAAGCGGGATGGTGACGAAGATGAGCAGGGCCTGCGACCAAGAGCCGAAGGCGAAGTAGAGCATCAGGTAAATCATGGCAAGAGCCAAAGGAACAACCACTTGCAGACGGGCCAGGGCCGAGTTCAGGTTCTCGAACTGCCCGCCGTAGCGCAGCGTGTAGCCGGTTGGGAGCTCCAGGGCGCCGCCGAGCACCTCCTGTATCTCGAACACGAGGCTCTGCACGTCGCGGTCGCGGACGTTGATGCCGATGGAGGCGTAGCGCTTGGTGTGGTCGCGCAGGATCTGCATGGGCCCGTCGATGAGCTGGATGTCGGCCAGCTCCGAGAGCGGGACCAGCTCGCCCGAGGCGCTGGGCAGGCGCAGGCTGCCGAAGAACTCGAGGCCCTGCAGGCCGCGGGGGTTGCCCAGGCGCAGCACCAGGTCGAACCGGCGCTCGCCCTCGAAGACCAGCCCGCTGGGCTCGCCCGCGATGGAGGCGCGGACCAGTTGGTTGGCCTGTTCGAGGCTGACGCCGTAGCGGGCCAACTGCTCGCGGTCGAAGCGGACGACCAACTGGGGCAGTCCCTCGAGCTGGTCCACCTTGACGTCGGCGGCGCCGGGGATGCCCTCGATCAGGCGTCCGGCCTGCGTGGCCAGGTCGAAGAGCGTGGCCAGGTCCTCGCCGTAGATCTTCACCACCACGTCGGCCTTGGCGCCCGTGAGCAGCTCGTTGAAACGCAACTGGATGGGCTGCGTGAACTCGAAGGAGGCACCCACGACCACTTCGAGGGCCTGCTTCATCTTCCCGACAAGCTCCTCGCGCGAGCTGGCCGAGACCCACTGGTCGCGGGGCTTGAGCACGATCATGATGTCGGCGTCCTCGATGGCCATGGGGTCGGTGGGCACCTCGGCCGTGCCGATCTTGGAGACCACCGTGACGACCTCGGGGAAGTTCGCGAGCAGGACCTGCTCGGCCTGGCTGCTGCTGGCGATGCTCTGGTCGAGCGAGCTGCCCGGGCTGACGGTCATCTGCATGGCCAGGTCGCCCTCGTCGAGCGTGGGGATGAAGACGGCGCCCAGGCGGCCGAACTGCCAGAGGCTCAGGCCGAAGAGCAGGAGCATCAGGCCCACCACGACGGCCTTGGCGTCCAGGGCCCAGCGGATGGCGGGCATGTAGAGGCGCAGCAGCACCTCCATGATGCGGTCGGCCAGGCTGCGGCGGTGCGAGACCTCCTTCGAGAGCAGCAGCGAGCTGGCCGCGGGCACGAAGGTGAAGGACAGGATCAGCGCCCCCACGATGGCGAAGGCCACCGTCTTGGCCATGGGCACGAACATCTTGCCCTCGACGCCCTCCAGGGCCAGGATGGGCAGATAGACCAGCAGGATGATCATGGCCCCGAAGGTGGCCGAGGTCTTGATGCGCGAGGTGGAGGCCCGGATTTCCTCGTCCATCTCCGCCTGGCTCAGGCGGCCGTCGCCCTGCCGCTTGTGGAGCTGGTGCAGGATGTGCTCCACGATGATGACCGAGCCGTCCACGATCAGGCCGAAGTCGATCGCGCCCAGGCTCATGACCGAGGCCACGGTTCCCGTGAGGTACATCATCCCGAAGGCGAAGAGCAGCGACAGCGGGATGACCAGGGCCACGACGATGCCGGCCCGCAGGTTGCCCAGCAGCAGCACCAGCACGAAGATGACGATCAGCCCGCCCTCGGCCAGGTTGACGCTGACGGTGCGGATGACCCGCGAGACCAGCTCGTCGCGGTCGAGGTAGGGCTGAAGCACGACGCCCTCGGGCAGGGTGGCCCGCACCTGCTCGACGCGCTCCTTGACCCGCCCGATGACCTCGGAGGCGTTCCCGCCCTTGAGCATCAGGGTGATGCCGCCCACGGCCTCGCCCCTGCCGTCCTGCGTCATGGCCCCGAAGCGGGGCGGGCTGCCCAGGGCGACCGTGGCCACGTCCTTGACCAGGATGGGCTTGGAGCCGCGGCGCTCCACCACGGTGTTCTCGATGTCGGCGATGGAGCGCATCAGGCCGTCGGCCCGGACGTAGTAGGCGTAGGGGCCGTTCTGGAGGTAGCTGCTGCCGGTGTTGGCGTTGTTTTCGAGCAGGGCCTGGTGCACCTGGGCCAGGCTGACGCCCATGCTGCTGAGCCGCTCGGGCTGAAGCTCCACCACGTACTGCTTGAGCAGGCCGCCGAAGCTGCTGACCTCCACGATGCCCGGGATGCCGTTGAGCTGCCGCTTGACGACCCAGTCGTGCAGGGTGCGCAGCTCCATGGGCCCGTAGCGGTCCTCGTAGCCCGGCTCGACGCGCAGGACGTACTGGTAGATCTCGCCCAGCCCGGTGGTGATGGGCATCAGCTCGGGGTTGCCGTAGCCCGGCGGGATGTCCTCGCGGGCCTGCTGGAGCTGCTGCCCCACGAGCTGGCGGGCGTCGAGCACGGGCATGTCCTCGTCGAAGACCACCGTTACCACCGACAGGCCGTAGCGCGAGATGGAGCGGATGTCCTCGACATGCTGGATGTTGGCCATGGCCATTTCGACGGGGAAGGTGATGAACTGCTCGACCTCCTGGGCCACGAGCGCCGGGGCGGAGGTGACGATCTGCACCTGGTTGTTGGTGATGTCGGGCATGGCGTCGATGGTCAGGCCGCGCAGCGCGTAGAGGCCCCCGCCCACCCAGGCCAGGATGAACAGGAAGATCAGGAACTTGTTGTTGACGGAAAATCGGATGAGGCGGTCGAGCATGGGGCGAGGGTTAAGGTAGGTTGCGGAGACGGCGTGCCTGCGGCCGCGGATCAGCGCGGGCGCGGCCAAGAGTCCGGCCCGTGGGAGGCAAAAGCCTGCCTGGGGCCTGGAAGCCAGGTTCTCCAAAAAGGAAGAAGGAAGGGGGAAATTGGGGAAAATGCCGTCCGGCCCCGGGCGCGGCGGTGGCGGAGCAAGCGGCTCAGGCCGCCGCGGAGGGCGAGCCTTTGTTGACCTGCGCCCGCCTGGCCCAGCGCGCGGGCGGGCATTGCGCCGGTGGCGGGAATCCCTCGGCGGGGCGGAATCCGCCCGGCTGTGCCTCCGAAGCCAGCGCCGCCAGGCGTCCGGCCAAGGCAAGGCCGGGCGCGGGCGCCAGGATGGGCGCCACCGCCGGGGCGATGGAAGGGCCAGGGCTGTAATGCTCCAGGTGTTCAGCGCCGAGGTTGGCCGCGAAGAGGACCTCCCAGAGGTCGTGGTGCTCGGTGGACGCCCAGGAGTGGAGGCCCAGCCGCCCGCTCGACTCCCCCGAGTGCAGGTGGGGGGTCATGCCGTGGGCCAGGAGCATCAGCCCCGCCAGGATCAACATGCCATTTCTGAGTCGTAGCGCCATGCCGCGAAGATAGCGCAAATGACGATACGTTCATATTTGGAGGTCGCGAAAGTGTCGCTACTTGCCCCGCTTGAACAGCTTGTTGAGGGTGTCCCCGACGCTCTTGAGCAGTTCGCCCGCGACCAAGGCGTCCACCTTCGGCTTGTACCTGGGGTCAAGGCCGACGGCTTTCGTGAAGTCGTTTTCGGCCTGCGTCCTTTGTCCCTTGGAAAGGAAGAGCTCGCCGCGGTTGAAGTAGGCCTCCGCGCTGCGCGGGTTGAGCATCAGCGCGTTCGAATAGGCCTCGATGGCCTTGGGCACCTGCCCCTGCGCGCGCTGCGCGACGGCGTGCTGCATCCAGCGGTTGAAGTTGTCGCTGTTGGCGTCGATGCGCTGCTTCTCCATTTCCTGGGCCTGCTTCTCCTGGGCCTTCTTGGCGGCGATCTCATCCAGGCGCTGCTTGTATTCCGAATAGAGCTTGACGATCTGGTCGGCCTGCGGCTTGAGGGCGGGGTTGAGCCGTGTGGCTTCCCGGAGGTCGGCCAACGCGGCGGAGGCCTGCATCAGGTAGCCGCGCGCCCTGGCCCTGCCGAGGTAGGCCTCTGGCTCGGCAGGGTCGAGCTGTATGGCCCGGGAGTAGTCGGCCTCGGCCTCCTTGTACTGCTGCTTGGACTCGTGGCAGCGGGCGCGGAAGCGGTAGGCCAGAGAGTCGTTGGGCTTTAGGGCGATCGCCGTGGTGAAGTCCAGGATGGCGTTGTCGTAGTGCTTTAGCCCCATGAAGGCGCTTGCCCGAAGGTAGTGGACCTCGGGAAAGTTGGGCGATGCCGCGAGGGCTTGTCCGTAGCTGGCCAGGGCCAGGTTGAGCTGCATCTGGTTGTGGCGCACCTTGCCGATCCTGACGTGCAGCTCGGGCGAGGGCTGGGCGGCCAGGGCCTTCTGGTAGTGCTCGATGGCCTTGTCCCACTCCTGCCTGGCGGCATGGTGGTCGCCCATGGAAGCGTAGTCGGTTGGGGTGGCCTGCTGGTTTTCGATGCGCAGGCCGAGCTCGATCTGCTCTAGCTCTTCGTTGGGGAGTCTTTTGCGGTTGAACGACATGGGGGCCTCCTATTCTTCAAGGTCAAAGTTGCGGGTTCGGTTGGAGCGGATTTCGGAAGGGGTCAGCTTGACGGCCTTGTTCTCGGGCAGGCTCTCGGGCGTGTCGGAGCTGGCGAAGACGAAGCGGGAGCGGGCGAGCTCGCGCATGGCCTCGATTTCGGTTTTCCGGGTCATGCTCAGGGGGATCGTCTTCTGGATGGCCGAGGCGATTTCTTCCCGGCCCAGGTCAGCGGCGGGCGTCTTCTGCCTTTTCTCGAAGGCCAGGTACATGGCCTCCTTGACGACCGCCTCGATCTCGGCCCCGTTGAATCCATTGGAGATGGAGGCCAGGAAGTCGAGGTCCGAATCGGGGAGCGAGCGCTTGTGCTTGCCCACGTGGATGCGCAAGATCTCCTTCCGTTCGCGGCGCGAGGGCAGGTCCACGAAGAAGATCTCGTCGAAGCGGCCTTTGCGGAGCAGCTCCGGGGGCAGGCTGTCGAGCTTGTTGGCCGTGGCCACGATGAAGACGGGCTTGGTCTTTTCCTGCATCCAGGTCAGCAGGGTGGAGAACACGCGGGAGCTGGTGCCCCCGTCGGTGGCCCCGCTTCCCTGGAGGCCGGAGAGCCCCTTCTCGATTTCGTCGAGCCAGAGCACGGCGGGGGCGATGCTCTCGGCCGTGAGGATGGCCTTGCGGATGTTCTGCTCGCTGCTGCCCAGCAGCCCCTCGAAGACCTTGCCCACGTCGAGCCGCAGCAAGGGCATGTTCCAGATGGATGCTATGGCCTTGGCGATGAGGCTTTTCCCGCAACCCGGCACGCCCGTCAGCAGGACGCCCTTGGGCTCGGAGAGGCCAAACTCGCGGGCCTTGACGCTGAAGGCGTTTCCTCGGGAGGCCAGCCAGCGCTTGAGGTTGTCCATGCCGCCGATGCTCTGGAAGCTTTCGCTGGTGTGGAAGTATTCGAGGATCTTGCTTTTCTTGATGACCTGCTCCTTCTCGCGCACCACGAAGCTGGCCGAGCGCTCGTTGAAGCCGTTGGTCTCGATCAGGGCCTTGCTGAAGGCCAGGTCGGCCTCGTGCATGGTGAGCCCGAGGGCGGCGCTGACCATCTTGTCCTCGATTTCCTGGTCGATGCTGAAGCCCACCTTCGAGCCTTGGTTGATCTCGGCCATGAGCTGCCGGAAGGCCTTGCGCAGCTCGTCCTTGGTGGGCAGGGGGACCTCCAGCAAGGTGACCTCCTTCTCCAGCTCCATGGGGATCTCGGCCGGAGGGCCCAGCAGGACGATATGCTTGGACGAGTACTTGAGCTCGTTGGAGAGCAGCCGCAGCCGGGTCCTGATCTCGGGGACGGACAAGTACTCGTGGAAATCGAGCAGCAGGAACACCTCCTTGCGCTGGCTCTCCTCCGGGTCCAACGAGAGCGAGTAGATGGAGCGCATGGCCACGATGGGGTCCTCGCTGTCCTCGATGGGCCTTGACGCTCGCACCAGCCCGGAGACGACGTTCCAGACGGACACGGCATAGTTCTGGACCTTGAGCTTGCTGTCGATCAGCTCCTTGATGCGGTACCATTCGAAGGATTGCAAATAGACGATGGGGTAGTGCGCCTTGAGCAGGCGCTCGAGCTGTTCGAGCATGGCTCAGAGTTTTTTGAGGGTGGATTGGAAGTTCTGGAGGCTCTCCAGGCCATCGCTCACGGGCGTGAGCGGGAACACGGCCGCGCCGGCCGCGGCCGCCTGCCGGAACGACGCGGTGTCCATGACGGCCACCATCTGGCCCGGCACGATGCCCACGAGCTTGTTCTGGGAGCCTGGGTTGTAGTTGAACTGGCTGAACTCGCGGCTGAACTTCATCACGATGTTGTCCTGGCCCGAGACCAGGTAGATGTCGGCGTTGGGCGGGGTGGCCTGGTCCGAGAGGCCCCGGAACGGGAAGCTGGCCGAGACGAACACGTGCCCCGGGTAGCGGTAAACCACGTCGCAGTTCTGGTAGCCGAACTGCGTTACGCCGAAGGCCCCGACCAGGTTCTTCTCGCTGAGCAGCGCTTTCCGCTTGGCGGCCACCTCC
This sequence comes from Bacteroidota bacterium, assembly GCA_020048645.1. GTDB lineage: Bacteria > Bacteroidota > Bacteroidia > Bacteroidales > UBA6013 > UBA6013. The sequence continues at coordinate 11,707 of JAIFMG010000203.1, forward strand.
TGGAGGGCCGCCCGGCGCTCGGCGTGCAGCCGGCTGGCCTCGGCCATGTCCTCCTGCTCGAAGACCGGGCTCAAGAGCACCGACAGCCTCTCCTTGCTGGTCTTGGACGAGAAGCTCATCTCCAGGGTCATGCTGGCCAGGTCCGCCACCCGGGCCTGCTGGTCATGGAAGTTCACGCTTTGTAGCTTCTTCTGGATTTCCGCGGCGTTCTGGCCGGGCGCCAGCTTCCATTTCAGATGGGCGTAGGGGGCCAGGTTGGGCAGCTTCGAAACGTCCACGTCCACCTTCAGCAGAACGTCCTGGGCCGACTTGGCCCGCGGTGCGAACAGTTCGACCAGCTCGGCCGAGGCGCGCTTGGGCGCCAGCACCCAGTTCTTGGCTTTCTCGTCGTAGGCGTAGTTGTCGTAGGCCTCCGTCGAATTGCTCACGAAATCGACCGAGACGGTCTTCGTGCTCTTGATCCGGATAGGGCTTCCCTTCTGGTACCCGCGAAGCTCGAACATCCCACCGGTCCGCAGCACGAACCTGCCATCGGGTTGCTGTATCCCCATGCTGATGCCATTGGCGATGATTTCCGAGGCCGCTCGGATTTCTCGGTAATACAGCTCGACCTGCCCGCTCAGGAGCTTGCCGTCGGCCGACTCGAAGGCCCGCGGGGGCACATGCAGCACTGACCCGCTCGAAGTTACCACGACGTTGTGCTTCTCCTGGTTGATGGAGTAAACCTCGTAGGGCTTTTCCAACTTTTGTGAAAGCGGCGAGAAGACCCGGCTCTGGGTTTGCTGGGAAACCGTTGGCAGTTTCAGAAGCTGCTGCATAAGGATGGGTTGTTGCGATTTTGACAGGAAAAAATCTATTTCGGACAATGATGCAGGCAAAGTTAACTCAAAAAAAGGGACAACGCCAGGCTTTGTGAAAAAAATGGAGCTTTTGACAAATCGTCATGGCGGCCCCGTGCGCTGAGGGGCGCGCGCCGGGCGGCCTTCCACTTCCGAAATGTTTCGGATTTCCCCGCCAGGCCTATTGGGCTAAGGCAATCGGCCAGCTTTGGTGGAAGTTGGTGTCAACAAGGAATTTCATCTTCAGGCGGTGGGCTTTCTCACGGTCTTCGCGTTGGCAAGCCTTGCGGCATACACCAGGCAGGCCTGTATGTCTTCCTTTCCCAAGAATGGGTAGTCTTCCAATACCTGGTCAGCGACCATGCCTCCGGCCAGCAGCTCCAACATGTTCGCGACGGTGAACCTCATGTTGCGAATCGTGGGTTTCCCATTGCAGACCGCGGGGTTTGAACATATCCTGTCGAGCAGCTCCATGTTGTTCCCTTTTGTTCAAAGATAAGTAAAAGGCTAGATTCAGTTTGCATTATCAATACGAAAAGATTTTTTCCACGAAATGCACGAAAAGCACGAAAAATATTCTTGTCCTCGAAAGGGATGGAGGGTGCGAAAGCGGTTTTGAAGGAAAGGGTTTTGGAGCCTAGGGAACGAATTTTATGGTGGTGGCTTTGGGGGGTGTGCCGAAGTTTGCCAGGTGGCCTGGTCTCATTGGGATGGCTCTCAATTGGTTTGGCTCCT
>JAIFMG010000139.1 GCA_020048645.1 Bacteroidota bacterium
GTCGGTGCAATGGGGGTGTGTTTTCATAGTCGTTCTTTTTTTGCAAATGTACAAAAAATTAGCAAGTGTCTCGGGAGCGGTTTAGTATTACATTCTTACAGAAGGCCATACAGAACAAGCCTATTTTGCTAGAATAAGCGAAATCTTGGGAGATGACGCTTGGAGATACTCGGTCAAAGTTGAAGTCAGGGAAATCATCGACGGCAGCAAGACAGACCCTGTCAATATGGTCAAAGAAGCCAAGAAGAGTCGCAACTCCTACGACGAAGTTTGGGTAGTGTTTGACCGAGACAGGGAAAGAGACCCGCAGAATTTGCAGGCCATCGAACTGGCTTCACAATCAAAGATAAAAGTCGCATTCTCAAGCATTTCGTTTGAGGAATGGGTGCTTCTTCATTTTGAAAGAAGCACCAAAGCGTTTGAAAGAAGTGATTGCGAAAGCAGGAGCACGAAAAAAAACCCAACAGATTGTACCTGCGATGGAAGAGTTTGCATTTGTACTTATCTAAAAAAACATTTCTATCCTGGATATGCCAAGGGAAAAGCAAAGCTATACGACGACCTGAGCGAAAAGCGTGATCTTGCCTTGGAAAATGCCGCATGGCAAAAACATTATTCAAACACAAAAAATCACCATCTAGCAAACCCATACACAGATGTGGATAACCTTGTTTTACAACTTTTTGAACTACCAAAGATCCGCTACGAAAGCACGAACGAAAGAATGCAACGCGATTTCAATCCAAACGATGAACCCATCAAGCCAATCCTCCTGTTTTCATTTTTGGGACACCCTAAAAATTCGCTTGACATTTCATATAGCTCTGTTTGGTCTTCGTCCATTTTTAATCTTTTGGATTTTATATGTCTGAGTCCGGTATAAAAAGCCATTATTTGTATTTTATATTTGTAACCAATTGATAGTCAATAGTATTATTTGAAAAAGAATTTTGGAAATGACCTTTTAAACCGCACTGATATTTTGAATCCGGCAAAGTATGCGATTTGGTACATAGTATGAGTAAGCTCTGCTGCTTTTTTATGGATCCTGGATTCAAGTCGCAAAAGCAACAGGTGATTCTGATTTTTGAGATTGGATTACTGCCTCAAGCAGCAAGTGGTTGTTTTTTTGTATCCGAACCTCTTCCTTGGCCTTTTGCTGAGGTTCTGCGCAACCTCCAGCACGAATATCAACACCAATTGTTTTAAGAACTTCATACTTTCTTCTTGCTTTGGAAATAATTTGTACTGACGAGCTTTCTCGTTTACTCTTCTTTTTTCGCAAAAAAATAGGCAAATATTCGGCGGGACACCCAAATCCTAAAATCCATCATTGATTTTCAATCACTTACAGCCTTTTTGTGAGGAAGTGCTGAAAACAGGAAAATCACCATCTAGCAAACCCATACACAGATGTGGATAACCTTGTTTTACAACTTTTTGAACTACCAAAGATCCGCTACGAAAGCACGAAGCAACAATCCGAAAGAATGCAACGCGATTTCAATCCAAACGATGAACCCATCAAGCCAATCCTTTATTTTCAACAACTCACAACAAAACATAAAACTATTGGATGCTAAAAACAATGCGTCAAACTATGCGTCAAACTATGCGATTGAAAGGCCTGAAATCGTATCAACAGGAGAAAACAAGACGGTGGACCTACGATTCCCTGCCACGAATTCGCTGCAAGGTGCCAGGCTAAAATTTCAATCTGAAAAGGAATGGATTTTCATCGAGTTGTAAGTCGAAAAATGACAAAGGCAGAATCATCCCATTAAAAAGCCCTTGGCAAGAGGCCGAGGCCTCCCGCCAAGGGCTTTCGGGTTTCAGGCCTGCAAGCCAACGAAATGCTGGTGGAAGCGGGTGGCCGCCGCGATGCCGTTGAGCAACTGGTCCACGCGGAAGCTCTCGTTGGGCGAGTGGATGGCGTCCGAGTCGAGGCCGATGCCCATGAGCACGGCGTTGAGGCCCAGCACCTCCTCGAAGACCGAGAGGATCGGGATGCTGCCGCCGCTGTAAACCGGGATGGACGGGCTGCCGAAGGCGTCCCAGACGGCCTGCTCGGCGGCGCGGTAGGCAGGCGAATCGGCCTTGGAAATGAAGGGGTTGCCCCCGTGCAGGTATTCCACCTTGACGCTGACGCCCTTGGGCGCGAGGCCCTCGAAGTAGCGCTGGAACAGCACGGCCACCTCGTGGTGGTCCTGGTCGGGCACCAGGCGGGTCGAAATCTTGGCGTAGGCCTTCGACGGCAGCACCGTCTTGGCGCCCTGGCCGGTGTAGCCGCCCCAGATGCCGCAAAGGTCGAGGCACGGACGGATGCCCACGCGCTCGCGGGTGCTGAAGCCCTCCTCGCCGACGGCCTCGGGGATGCCGATGCTCCGGTTGAACTCGTCCTGGTCGAACGGCCCGGCAGCCAGCGCCGCGCGCTCCTGGTCGCTGAACTGGCGCACCTTGTCGTAGAAGCCCGGAATGGTTACGCGCCCTTCGGCGTCGTGCAACTGGGCCACCATCTGGGCCAGGGCCACCAGCGGGTTGGCCACCGCGCCGCCGTAGAGGCCCGAGTGCAGGTCGCGGCTCGGCCCCGTCAGCTCGACCTGCCAGTAGCAGAGGCCCCTCATGCCCGTGGTCAGCGAGGGCGTTGTCGGGTCGATCATGGAGGTGTCCGAAATCAGCAGGGCGTCGGCCTTGAGCAGCTCCTGGTTCTGCTCGCAGAAGGCCCGCAGGTTGGGCGAGCCGACCTCCTCCTCGCCCTCGATCATGAACTTGATGTTGCAAGGCGGGCCGCCCAGGGCCGACATGAGCTCCAGGGCCTTGAGGTGGGCGAAAAACTGGCCCTTGTTGTCGTTGGCGCCGCGGGCATAGACCCGCCCGCCGCGCTCGGAAGGCTCGAAGGGCGGCGTCTCCCACAGCTCGAAAGGCTCGGGCGGCTGCACGTCGTAATGGCCGTAAACCAGCACGGTCGGCAGTTCCGGCGAGACGTGTTTTTCGGCATAAAACACCGGGTGGCCGGCCGTGGGCAGCACCTCGACGCGGTCGGCGCCCGCGGCAAGGAACAACTGGCGGAGCAGGTCGGTGCAGGCGAGCATGTCGGGCGCGTGCTGGCTCTGGCTGCTGACCGAGGGGATGCGGAGCAGTTGGAAATACTCGTCCATGAAGCGGGCCTTGTTCCGCTCGATATAATCTTGGATTTCTTTCATCGCTATCGTGTTTTTCTGGAATAAAATGGAATGTTGGAAAGCGGGATTTCCCAAGCGTCAAAACTCGTCGAGGCGGAAGGTCCGCTTGACCTGGACTCCCTTGGGACCGGCTTCCAGTTGGCAGCACTCGTTGGGCAGGTCGTGCTCTAGGAAGAAGGTGTGGCCCTCGGCCAAGGCCAGGTCGAAGAGCCGTTTCTTGTCGTGGAGCGTTACCAGCGGCTGCACGTCGTAGGCCATGACGTAGGGCATGGGCACGTGCGCGGCCGAGGGCAGCACGTCGGCGGCATAGACCAGCGTCCCCTTGGGGGTGCGCAGGAAAGCGGCCATCTGACCGATGGTGTGCCCGTCGAAGAAGCGGACCTCGAGGCCCGGCAGCAGCTCGCCTTCGTGCTCCACCAGGTTGAGGCGGCCGGCCTCGCGCAGCGGCAGGAAGTTTTCGGGCAGGAATGAGGCCTTCTCGCGGGCGTTGGGCGCGCAGGCCCAGTCCCACTGGCGCCGCCCGACGTGGTAGGTGGCGTTGGGGAAGGTCGGCACGAGCGTGCCATCGGCCTCGCGGCGCACGGCCCCGCCCACGTGGTCGAAGTGCAAGTGCGTGAGCACCACGTCGGTTATGTCCTCGGGCTGGTAGCCGGCCTGGGCCAGCGAGCCCAGCAGCGAGCCCTCGCCGTTGAGGAAGTAGTGCCCGAAGAACTTGGCGTCCTGCTTGTCGCCCATGCCCGTGTCGAAGAGCACGCGGCGGCCGCCCCACTCGGCCAGCAGGCAGCGCATCTTCCAGTTGCAAAGGTTCTTTTCGTCGGCGGGGTAGATCTTGCTCCAGATCGACTTGGGCACCACGCCGAACATGGCCCCGCCATCGAGCTTGAAGTTGCCGGCGTCGATGGTGTGGAGTTTCATTTGTGCGTCAGGATTCATTCGTTTTTTTTTGAGGGATGTTGCCAAATTTAGCCCAAACGCGGCGATCCGCAAAAACGAAATTTCCCGTCAGGCCCGTCCCGCGGCGATTCCTCCGCCCACGGCTGGCCTCCGCGGCCGGCTCACTCAAACGCTTCGACCGAGATGCTGTCCACCACAAAGTGCGAATGGTTGGGATTCCACAAGTAAATCTTCAAAACTTCTCCGTCTTCCATTTCTGGAATCCGCCTCAGGTACAAGACATTGTTCCACCGGTTCAAGCCTTCAATCTGTTTTTCGATTCTGCCGCCATGCCACTTTCCCTTGATTTCGCTCACGATCAGCGCACTGCCGTAGCTGCTAGGCAGCAACTTGAAAGCCAGTTTCAACGTTCCCGCCTTGATTTTGCCACCGTCCTGGACCAGCTCGACGATTGGAAAGTACTCCGTGCCAGAATCGACGACAAAACCCTGGTCTTCTGCGAAGGCCGACAAGGAATCCGTGCCAGCAGATTGGCGCTCAAAGTTTTGATGATGAGCCATGTATGCGCTTTCGTCTGGAAACCTCATGCCGTAATGCTGGCGCCAATCAGGGTGGGTTTCCGCCTTTGAGAAACGCACAAAGGCCAAGGACAAAGCGATAGAAGCGAGCGCCAGCGGCATGAGCAGGTAGAGTTTTCCGCCTGGGCGCTTCCGATGCAACCAACGCGACAGCAGGAACAGAACCAAGAGAAAAAACAGCGTGTTGGATAGCACATAGAGCACGATGATTTTTTCATTTTTATAGACGAATTTAACAACGTGCCCACCTTCAGGTAGCAATACCGTTCGATAGTTGAAATTGGAAGTGTAAATCGGTGTTTCCGCCTCATCAACAAAGGCTTTCCAGCCTTTGTAATGGGTTTGCAGCAGGCTTAGAAACTGGTCATTTTTCGTCGTGGTCTCAAGGACGATTTCATTCGGGGTGAACTGTTTGATGATGATCCTGTCACTGCTATCCGTTTGGACCTCCAGCTTCGACAACAAATCATAATCTTCCTGGAAAAGAAACAAATGTTTCACGTTTTCCGAAGTAATGCTGGAATCATTGAAATGGGACATGGACACAATGGAATCGGAAAAATAAGCCAAGTGGTTGTCCAATACCGCGGACCTCAGATTGACGCATTCATCGTCGAGCTTGCTGTACGTCTTCAATTCAAACGAAGAAAAAGCGGTAAAGGAAACCTGTTTTGTGAAAATGTAAGTATTTCGCCAAAATGGCTCGAAATAAGCATGTTGCAGGTCATTGAACACCACTTTGCCATCGGCAGGAAGGGGAAAACCTTCGGGACAAAGGGCCAAATCGTCGCGCATGTCCTGCGGCTTGTGCTGCATGTCAACCACTGTCGCATAGGCATTCAACTGGCTGGAAAAGACCAGCTCGGAGGTTATGAGCACGGATATTACCGCGATGGGATATTTGATTTTATGATAAAAAAAGATCGTTGCCATGAGAGCAGCGACGACAAGCGCATGAAACGAAGCCTGGATCAAGATATTTTGGTAAAATGACATTGCTTTCAAGATGTCGAGCGCAGAACTGAGCTCGGCCAAAACCTGGAAATCATGCAATGTTACCTTCGTCGTTGAAAAGCCTATCAAGACAAGCAGGGCAAAAAGCAGAACAGAACTTAAAAATATCAATCTTTTTCTTTCTTTCGAAATGCTTTCTTCCAACAATGCAAAATATCTCACTGCCATAAGAATGAAAGCCAGCAAGCCATAAACCCTTAGGTAAGAAGCATTGAGAAACAAATCCATCATGGGAACATGTTCGAACATGAACTTTCTGATCGGCAAGAAATCGAATGACATTGAAAAAACGATCAGCCCGAATCCCAGTATCAGATATTCGAGAATGGAATGCTTTTTCAACATCGAAGCACAAAGAAAAATCAGTGCGATGATTCCAAAATAATGGTTGATGGTCGATATGTCGCGGTTTCCAAAGAACTCATTGTATTTGAGTGTTGCCGATGGGGCAAGCCAGGAAAGAAACGAGGTAAAAGGCTGACCGTAGGCCAGGCTTTTTTCAAGACTGACACCGCTAAGCCTTTCAACGGAATCCAAAGTCTCCAGGGTGGAAACAATCAACGGGAGTGACAGCAAGGACACGACAAGAAAGAAAATCGGATTCATCTTCAAGATTCGAAACAGGCTTGCCCGATCGTTCCGAACCAGCGCATCGACCACGAAGTAAGCCAACAGCAAAAAAAGCAGGTACAGCATCACAATGGACAAGGCCTGGTAGGCTCCGGTAACCAGCAAAAAAACAAACAAGCCCGCTCGTATCGAGTCGATCGTGTTTCCTCGTTGGTTCATTTGAAGGTAAGAAAGTATCACCAATGGAATCCAGGCAACGCCTACCAACAAGAAAAAATGTTGCCCATGACCCACGACATATCCGCTAAAAACATACGACAAAGCGGCCACGAATGATGCGTTTCTGCTGCCGTTGAAATGAAACGACAGTTTATACATCCCAACCGCGGCGATAAGCAAATACAGCACAAACAAGCCGTGCATCGTATAGACGCCATATTTGCCCAGCAAACTGACCATCAGAAGTTCGGGATAATAGGTAGGTGCTTGCAAATCAGCGTAAAATGGCGTTCCTGTCTGTTGGTACGGGTTCCAGAAAGGAAAATATCCTGCGCTGAGACTTTCTGAAAAGTAGTAGCGAAATGGCAGGACCACATCGATCAAATCCCACTTCAAGCCATAGGACAAAAAGGAAACCTGCCAAAATCCGACAACAACAACAAACACAATGGCAAGATAGTAGCGGTAAGGGTTGGATAAGTTCATTTCAAAATGTTTTTGAGAAAATTATCAAAAGCAAATCTAGGGACAATGGCAATCCGTTCAAAGAAAGCACGCTTTACCCTCTTCATCGGCCTCGCCGTCCTTTCCAGTTGACGGGCCTGAACTGGCCCAGCAGGCCGACAAGGCCCACGTAGAGCGGGTAGAGCAGTTGGGTGGGCATGAAGCAGCGCAGCAGGCGGCCCATGCCGAAGAGGGCCAGGTAGCGCCCCAGCAAAAGCCTGTCTGCCAAGCTCTTGACCAGCAGCAACAGCAGCACCGCCCACCAGAGCCGCGGGTGGACGAAGCCGCCCAGGGCCAAGCCCAGCAGCGCGAGGTTGACCAGCAGCACCAGCAGGGCCACGCCCACGATCCACGGGTCGGTGTAGCCGCGGCTCTTCGAGGTCCAGCGGGTGCGCTGGTCGAAGAAGGCGCGGAGCGTGGGCTGCGGGCGCGTGCGGGCCAAGGCCCTGGCGTCCAGCACGAAGCGGATGCCGCCAGGCTGGGCCTTCTTGAAGGCCTGGAGCAGGAACATGTCGTCGCCCGAAGCCAGGTCGGGGCGGTCGTCGGGGCGGAGCTGGCGCCAGGCTTGGGCGTCGTAGGCCAGGTTGGCGCCGTTGCAGAGGATGGGCTGGCCCGCGCAGGCCGACGCGGCCGTGCTGGCCAGCAGCGAAGCGAACTCCAGGGCTTGCAGGCACTGGCCCAGGCCCCGCGAAGGCTCGAGCGCCACCGGGCCGAGCAGCATGGCCACGCCCGGGCGCCAGGCCGCGGCCATGCTCGAAACCCAGCCCGGGCCCAGGCGGCAGTCGGCGTCGGTCTGGAGCCAGAGCTGGCCCGTGGCGTGCTGGCGGGCGGCGGCCAGCGCGGATTTCTTGCCTTGCCCCGGATTTTCGAGAACGTTGATTTCCAGCCCTTTGCCTGCCCAGTTTCGGGCGATTTGTGGCGAGTCGTCCTGCGAGTGGTCGTCCACGAGCCAGACCTCCCATCGGTCTCGGGGGTAGTCTTGTGCCAGGAGGTCGTCCAGCAGTTGGGGCAGGTTCGCGGCCTCGTCGCGGAAGGCCACGAGCAGGCTGACGCGGGGCGGCGGGTCGAGGGCGGCGGGCGGCGCGGGCGGGCGCTTGGGCAAGGCGCGCCAGTAGCGGAGCACCAGCGCGGCATAGGCAAGGGCGAGCGCGGAGGCCAGGGCGAGCGCGGCGTTCATGCGGGCAGGTGTTCGGAGCCGGCCTCGCGCTCGGTCAGGATGCTGAACTGGAAGATGGAGCCGACGCCCTTCTGGGACTCGACCCAGAGGTCTCCGCCCAGCAGTTGGGCCAGGTGGCGGCTGATGGAAAGGCCCAGCCCGGCCCCTTGCGCGCGCTTGGTGTGCGAGGCGTCGGTCTGGACGAAGCGGGTGAAGATGCGCTCGCACTCGTCGGGCGTCAGGCCCACGCCGGTGTCGGCGACTTTGAAGAGCAGCTCGCGGGGCCCGATGGACTCGCAACTGACCCGGATGCCGCCCTTGTCGGTGAACTTGGTGGCGTTGTCGAGCAGGTTGGTCAGGATCTGGCTAAGGCGCTGGAAGTCGGTATGGACTTGCTCGTGGATGGGCAAGATGCTGATGGACAGGTCATAACGCAGGCCGTTCTGCAAGGTGAGGTAGTAGGCGAACCAGGTCTCGAGCTTGTCGCGCAGGGGCACGCTGGCCTTGTGGACGGCCATCTGTCCGGCCTCGATCTTGGAGATGTCGATGATGTCGTTGACCAGGGTCATGAGCCGGTTGCTGCAATCTTTGACGATGTTTGAAAACTCCCTGCGCTCCTCGGTGGTGTTGCCCTCATCGGCCAGGAGGTTCGAGAAGCCGACGATGCCGTTGAGGGGCGTTCGGATTTCGTGGCTCATGTTGGCCAGGAAGGCCGACTTGAGCCAGTCGGATCGCTCGGCCTTGGCCTTGGCTTCGCGCAGCTCGATTTCAGCTTGTTTTTTCTGGGTGATGTCCTGGAAGATGCCCAGCATCCTGGCTGGGCGCCCCATGTCGTCGCGCTCGGTGAGCAGCCCTTGGGCCATGGTCCAGACCCATCGGCCCTGCTTGTCGCGGATGCGGTGCTCGGACCGGTAGAGCGGCGCCCGCGCCTGGAAGTGGTCGTTCATGGCCTCCATCAGCGCGCCGAAGTCCTCGGGATGGATGACATCGGGCCGGAGCTGTCCCATCTGGGAGGTCTCCTTGGGGTTGAAGCCGAGGACCTTGCCCCACTCGGGGCTGTAGTAGATTTCCTTGGTGGTGATGTTCCATTCCCAGACGCCGGTGTTGGTGGCGGCCAGGGCCATTTTGAGGCGGCTCTCGCTCTTTCGCAGCTTCTGGGCCTTGCGCTCCTCGCTGACGGACTGCTGGAAATACTGGACCATGCGGAAGAGGCGGTCGAGGTTTTCCGGCTCGGGCCAGTGGCTAAGGTTGGCCAGGCTGACCATCAGTTGGAGCTTGCCCAGCGCGAATACCGGCAAGGCCAGTTGGTTGCGGAAGATGACCACTCGCCCCGGCTCCAGCTCCACGCGGGTTTTCTCATCCCGCGCCACGGGCCTGCCCAGCAGAAGGGCATCCTCCCAAAGCGGCGAGCGGTGGAAGACCTGGCCCAGGCTGACCTCCTGGCCCTGGTAGAACACGGGCAGGTGGTTCATGTAGTTGATCTCGGGGTTCTGCTCCGGGTCGAAGTAGCTCAGCACGCCATGCTCGGCCTGGAGGGCTTCGGCCAAGACGCGCACGAAAAGGATGTTCCGCTCCTTGAACTCCATCGGGCTGAAGACGGGCGCGAGCTGGCGTATCTGGTTGAAGAGCGAGACCCAGCGCATGGCGTGGAGCTCCTGCTCGGCGCTGGGCAGCAGCCTGGGCAAGACCAGCTTGCCCAGGGCGCAATCCCAAGACCGCGTGTAGGGCACGCCTTCCGCCGAGCCTTCCGCGCGCAGCAGCACCGACGAGCCGGAGGACAGCCGCGCCTGGCTCGGGCTAGGCAGCGACAGCTCGGCCAGCTCGTTCCAGGCCAAGGGCCGGCCCTGTCGCCCCAGCAGCACCGCCGCCGGGAAAAGGCAGATCTGCACCACGCCGTAGTCCAGGTCCGCCGGAGCCTGCTCGGGCAGGTAAACGGCAGTCTGCCAGAAGTTTCCGTACTTGCCTTTGTCGCGGGCCTCGAAGCGCTGCAACACCAGTTGCCACAGGCCCCGCCCGTCGCGCACGCGGTAGAAGCACGTGAAGGTCGCGCCTTTGAGGGCCAGCAGGTGGCTGTGGTAGTTCAGCAGCAGCACGTCCTGCGGGTGGCAGACCTCCGCCCAGCGCTTCTCGCGGGTCCAGAAGCGCTCCTCCGGCACGCCCGTCAGGCCGCTCAGGTTCGCGCTGTTGACCAGGTAGAAGTTGCCGCTCTCGAACTTGAGGTACAGCAGGGCGGCCCCGGAAGGCGCCGAGGGATGGGGGGCAGGAGGCTCTGGCGATAGTTCGTTCATGGAGGGCCAAGGGCTTGGTGTAGGGCTGAGTGGGAACTTGGCAGGAGGGGGCCTTAGACTGGACAAACCGGCCAAGTACGCGGCTGGTTTCCTTCCGCGAAGCCGTCTAATGTTTTACTTTTATGCCAAATAACCGCAATCGGCTTACATAAAAATTGTTAAAGGTTGATCAGGTCTTTATTTATTGCTGTTTATTCGTTTTTCTACTGGAAATTGTGAAAAAGAAATTCCCGGACCCGGACCGGACAAACATGCTGATGCTGGGCCGATAAACACCTGGCATCCGCCTCAGCGTCCCCCCACCACGCAAGGCAGCTTGTACTGCCGGACCTCGCCCTCCGGATGGAAGACCTCCACCAGGATCACGTAAACGCCCATCGGGGCCTTCTGCTGGTGGAAGTCCGTGCCGTCCCACTGCCAGTGGCCCTGGTCGGCCAGCAGCTCGTTCTCGACAAGCCGCCGGGCCAGCCGCCCGTAGGCGTCGTAAATCCAGACGTTGGCCACGAAGCCCGGTTGCCCGAAGTCGTAGTGGACCAGGGCGAAATCCTGGTAGCCGTCGTTGTTGGGCGAAATCTTCTCCGGCTCCACCCGCACAGGGTCGGCCAGGGCCTCGCGCTGGGCGAACTGCGAGTTGGGCAGGCCCGGCGTGGCCCAGCCCTGGCCTTGCGCCGCCGAGTGCCAGTTGTCGGCCTCGTGGCTAGGCGCGTTGGGGTCGATGCGCTCGAGCGAGACCCCGGCCGCCGAGGCCAGCAGCGGGAAGTGCATGTCGGCATGGTAGGACAGCTCGTCCAGCACCACCAGCCCGGCGTCCGCCAGCACCACGACGCCTTCCTCGTTGGCATAGGTCGGCAGCGATTCCACCTCCCAGAAGCTCCGCTCGTCGCGGCTCGGATAGACCGCGAGGCTGGCCGTGTTGGGGCAGAGCACCGCGTACTCGCCCGGGAAGAGCAGCACGCCCTCCTCCGACAGGTGCTTCACGCTCTCCAGCGCGCCTTCCTCGTCGCGGCTGGCCAGGCGCAGCGTCCGCAGGTCGAGCACCTTTTCCGAAAGGTTGAGCAGCTCCACGAAGTCCTCCCCGTCGGGGAAAGGCTGGAAGAGCAGCTCGTTGATCACCAGGTCGCCCGGCAAGGCCGCCTGGGGCAGGGCGAAGCGGCCGAGCGTGTTGGCCGGGAGCGCGTCGCCCTCGCAGTCGCGTATCTGCTCCGAGAGGCGCAGCTCGTAGATCCGGCCCGGCTCCATCGGCAGGCCGAACAGCAGCTCCACCTGCTGGTAGAGCGGCGCCACGGGCAGCGCCAGGGCCGGATTGCCCAGCCCGGGCGAGGCCTGGAAGCGCGTCGGGTCGAGCAGCGTGGCGCTGTCCATGCTCTGGTCGAAGTGCAGCAGCAGGCGCTGGGCATCAAGCACCTCCACGCGTTGGAGCGAGGGCAGCAGGCGCGAGGGATTGCTGGCCTGCGCCGAGTTGGCGATGCCCGGGCTTCCGCCCCGCGGGTCGGTCGAGGCTGTCCAGTTCTCGGCTCCCACGCAAGGGTAGTCGGTGTCGATCATCTCCAGCGCCCAGCCCCCCTCGGCCTTGTAGTCGTCGCCGTACCACTGGTCCGAGTAGCGCACCGCGTGCACCAGCCGGCCCCGCTGGTCGCGCAGCGAGAGCGTCTGCCCGCCGTTGGTCAGCGAAAAGCTCGAAAAGGCCAGCACCGGCGCCACCCAGCGCAGCTCCAAGGCGGCCTCCTCGCGGCAAAGCACGAGCCGCTCGCCCGGCCCGAGCACCGCCGCCGGAAAAGGCCGCTGGCTCTCGTCGAAGCCCAGGCTCCAGCCTTCGAGGTCGAGCGCGAAGCCGCTCCGGTTCAGGATTTCCACGTACTCCCACTGCGGCAAGCCGACGGCCGGGCTTTCGTCGGCCATGATTTCCGTGATGATGACATCGTGCCACTGCGGCAGGTAGTAACTGGCTGTCAGGGTCGTATCCGCCAAGACGTTCTGGCAGAAGTCGGCGATGCCGTTGGCTTGCAAGACGATTGCCTGCCCCAAAGCCAGCTCGCCGTCGAACTGGAGCACCAGTCGCTCGGCCTGCTCCGGGCTCCACCCGATGGCGCTGGGCCTGCCCAGGCTTTGCTCGTCAAACTGGCTGGTGGACAAGGCATTGCCCCAAATGGCTTCGTCGAAGAGCAAGAAAAGGCGGCTGGGCGTCTCGGCCCCGAAGCCCAGCACCCGGGGCGCCGCACGGTCGATGTTCGGGGCCAGCACCGAGTTCGCGGCCCCCGGCGTGCCGCCCAGCGCGGCCTGGCTCGCGCGCCAGTTCTCGCGGCCCTGGCAGAGGTTGTCGGGGTCGATCCGCTCCAGGGTGTAGCCGCCCTCGTCGCGGTCGGGGTCCTGGTACCAGTCGTCGGTGTAGCTGACCGAATCCACCCGCAGGCCCTGGGGCGAGCGCAGCGCCAGGCTGGCCCCGGCGTTGGTCAGCGAGGGGAAGGACGGCACGCCGACCGCCTGCCCGAAGGCCGCCAGCTCCTCGGCCGCCGCGGTGGAGCTCAGCAGCACGTAGCCGCCCGCGGGCACGGTCGCCGAAGGAATCTCGCGGATGCTCGTGCCCGCGGCCAGCGTCCAGCCGCCCAAGTCGATGGGCTGGGCTCCGCGGTTGAACAGCTCCAGGAACTCGACCTCCGGCAGGCCCACCACGGGCGAAGGGTCGGCCATGATTTCGTTGAACACCAGGTCGGCCACGGCGGGCGGCACCTGGTAGCCGAAAGTCGCCTGCGAGGGCAGGCCCGCGGCGCCGTCGAGGTCGCGCACCCCGCTGGTGGTCAGCGTGTAAAGCTCGGTCTGCAAAGGAGTGGTGTAGATGAGCACCTGGTTCGCCGCGTCGCGCTCGATGCGGCTGATGGCCATGCTGCCCGAAGATTCGCCCTCGAGGGCGAAGTTCGCCGGATCGACGGCCGAGAAGGGATCGACCTCTTCCGAGAAGACCGCCAAAACCTGCTGCGGCCCGGTGGCGCTGGCCTCGAGCAGCACCGGGGGCAGGTTCTGGAGCTCCACCGAAAGCTGGTCGAGCCAGAGCAGGCCCGCGCGGGTGGCCGTGTACTCGAACACCAGGCCGCAATGCCCCTGTCCGCCCAACTGGCTGTCGAAGGCCGTGCCCGCCGAGGCCAGGGCGTCGAAGGAGCTTCCCTCGGCCCAGAGCAGCTCCCAGTTGCCGGCCCCGTCGTGCCGAACCTCGAGGCTTGCCGTGGTGCCGGCGTTCCAGTCGAGGGCGCTGCTCAGCAGGCGGGTGGCCGCGCCCTGCCGGACGCTCCAGAGCGAGAGCAGGTCGTCGGAGCCGCTCAGGTTGACGCCCACGGCATAGCCGCTGCGCTCGGGCGCGTCGAGCGCCGGGCCATCGGCCCAGAGGTAGAACCAGAAACTGTTGGTGGACGACGGGTCGAAGTCGCCGCCGCGGAGCTGCAGCCGCCAGGTGGTGGCCGCGCCGCGCAGGGTCGCCGCGCCCATGCCGCGCGCCAGGTAGCTGGTGCCCTCCACCCCCGAGAGGCCATGCCGCAGCGAGCGGCTGCCTTCGATGGGCTGCTGCTCGTCGAGCGTCCAGTCCTGGGTGTTGGTCCACGCGGGGTCGAGGCTCGGGGCCTCGAAGTCGTCCGAGAACTGCGCCTTGGCCCAGGTGGGCAGCAACAGCAGCAAAGCCAGCAGGGCCGATGATGTTTTCATGGGTTCGCGAGTGGGTGGGGGAATCGGCGCCCGCCCGCGGTTGGCCCCAAGCCCGGGTAACCGAGGCGGGCAAAGCCATTGGAACAGTCGCGGCGCGGACGAACGGGCATATCCTACGAAGAAACTTCCCAACAGGGCTTGGCCACCTCAGGCCAACCTACCGCGGCAGCGGGTCCACCGCGGATGTCCAAATTTAAAACATCCCTCCCAAAAGGCCAAAGGCCAAAAAAAGGCCGGCCTTGGGAAAGACGGCCTTGGGTGCGCGAATAGGCGCCCCGCTGCTCGTAGCAGTGGACGTCGAACAGGTTGCTGGCGCCAAGGCAGAGGCAGATTTGCCTGGCAAACGAAGCGATCGATTGACTGGCAGGCCCATAAGGCCAAGTTGCTGTTGAATACCCAATTGCTTTCGATGCTGGAATATCCAAATTGTGTGTGTCCGACAAAATTCGAAAAATCAACTATGAGCGCGGTCTAAAAAGGTCATTTCTAAAATTCGCTTTCAAAAATTATCTTTGACTATCAATTGGTTAGAAATAGAAAAATGCAAATAATGGTTTTTATGCTGGACCCAGTCTTGCTTATCGCATATGGTTTTTCCTTGCCAATCGCCGTCCCACTCATC
>JAIFMG010000210.1 GCA_020048645.1 Bacteroidota bacterium
CCCTCTAATTTTGATTTCAAAAAAATTTCGTGCCCTTCGTGCCTTTCGTGGACAAATCCCCTCCAAGGACAAAAATGGGCGCGGTCCAAAATGGTCACTTCTAAAATTCCCTTTCAAAAATTATCTTTGATTATCAATGGGTTACAAATAAAAAAATGCAAACAATGGTTTTTGTACTGGATACAGTCTTGCTTATCGCCTATGGTTTTTCCTTGCCAATCGCCGTCCCACCCATCCCCTCTAATTTTGATTTCAAAAAATTTCGTGCCCTTCGTGCCTTTCGTGGACAAATCCCCGGTTTTTATACTGAACTCATTTGTTAATTATTCTTATTTGCCATAGGCGTCAACTTTTTATAACCCAAAAAAAAATTTCCGAAAACGTTTGAAAGCAAGTTGGCATAAGGCAATAAGGTTGTATTCAACACATGTTAGAATTTCTACTAAGGTTTTATCGTAGATAGATTGGCAAGACCTTATTTTTGGTTAAAACCTTAGTAGAAAATCAATTGGCGGACTCAAAATAACCTTATTGCCTTATTTTAGCCCATGAACTTGCAAAGTAAAATGGATGAAAACCAAGTTTTGACGAAGAGCATCTTATTCAGCAAAACCGATTTGTCCGCCAAGTCCGTTTCATTGTCGTGCATTTTGACCCAAATTCTGCCCGGCGCTGGCGATTTTTATTTTCCACCATCGAACGCAACTTAGTTTGAACCCCCAAAAACCGAAGGCCATGAAAAAGTATTCCATCGAACTGAAATGGGCCGTCTATTTCGCGCTGATGATGGTGGCCTGGATGCTGCTGGAGCGCCTGCTGGGCCTGCACGGCCCCAACATCGAAAAGCACGGGGTCTTCACGAACCTGGTGTCGATCCCCGCCATCGCCTTCTACGTGTTCGCGCTGCTCGAAAAGCGCAAGTCCCTGCCCGGCGGGGCCATGACCTACGGGCAGGGCGTCGCGGCCGGCCTGGTGATGACCCTGGGCGTCACGCTGCTCAGCCCGCTGACGCAGTGGCTTGCGGTGGGGGTCATCTCGCCCGACTTCTTCCCGAACATGGTCCGATTCGCCGTGGAGCAGGGAAGCATGGCGCGGGAAGAGGCCGAGGCCTTTTTCAACCTGCGGAGCTACATGCGGCAGACGGTCCTTTTCACGCCCGCGATGGGGGTCGCGACCACGCTGCTGGTGGCCCTGTTCACGCCACGGAAGCCCGCGGCATGAGCGTTCGGGGCGGGCCCGGACGGCGGCCGGACGGTATTCGTGCGCGACAGGCGGATTTTTTGCCTTGAATCTTGTATCTTTATTGGCCCGAAAACGTTTGCATAGGGAAGCCCTTCGCCTTTCGAGCGAAAAGAGAACCCAAGATCCAACACATTTCCCCCAGAAAGAAAACGAGCATGGAAACCATCCTGATCATCGACGACGACCCCATCGCCCGCGAGAGCATCAAAGAAGTGGTCGAAATGAGCGGCTACCTGACCCTGACCGCCCACGACGGCAAGGACGGCGTGGAGAAGGCCCTGGCCCACCTGCCCGACCTGATCGTCTGCGACGTGGAGATGCCCGTGCTCGACGGCTTCGGGGTCGTCCAGCAGATCCGCAAGAGCGAGCAGGCCTTCAACATCCCCTTCATCTTCCTGACCTCGCGCACCGAGCGCGAGACCCAGCGCAGCGGCATGGACCTGGGCGCCGACGACTTCCTGACCAAGCCCGTGAGCCTCAAGCAGTTGGTACGCGTCCTCGAAGGCAGGCTCAAACGGCAGAACCAGGCCAAGTACCAGGTCCAGAACCGCATCGACAACCTCGTGCGCCAGATGAACATGACCGCCCGGCACGAGTTCAACACCCCGCTCAACGGCATCCTGGGCCTGTCGCAGCTCATCGTGGACATGCGCGACAGCCTGGGCAAGGACAAGATCGTGGACCTGGTCCGCGTCATCCAGGACAGCGCCCACCGCCTCAAGGGAACCGTGGACAACCTGATCATCTACCAGAGCATCGTGGGCAACAACAAGGACGCCCAGTGGACCAACAACGGCGTGGCCAAGATCTTCGGCCAGCTCGTCGAGAGCAGCCTCCAGTCCAAGCTGCTGAAGTTCAACCGCGCCGAGGACCTCGAGCTGGACATCGAGGAGGCCCTCATCGTGGCCAGCGAGCGGCAACTGCCCAAGATCCTCCAGGAAATCGTGGACAACGCCTTCAAGTTCTCGCGAAGAGGCAGCAAGGTGAAAATCAAGGGACGCCGCGTGGCCGAGGGCTACCTGCTGACCATCCAGGACCAGGGCGTGGGCCTCAGCGCCGAAGAGACGCGCCAGATGGGCCCCTTCGTGCAGTTCCGCCGCATGGAGTTGGCCCAGCAGGGAAGCGGCCTGGGATTCTTCATCGCCAGCAGGCTCGTCGAGTTCTGCGGAGCCCAGATGCACCTGCGCTCCGAGCTCGGGCAGGGCACCTCCGTGAGCATCCTCTTCGCCCTGGCCAGCGAATGAGCGACGGAGGCTTTTCCGCGGTTCCGAACTTCCGCCCGATCGCCTATCTTGCCGCCTGAGCCGGCCCGCCGCTGGGCCTTGGCCTAAACCTCCGCACGACATGCCCATCCGAGTCCTCCATACCGCCGACTGGCACCTGGGGCACCGCCTCTACGGCAACGACCGCCAGCCCGAGCACGAGCGCTTCTTCGACTGGCTCATCGAGACGATCGAGCGGCGCCAGACCGACGTGCTGCTGGTCAGCGGCGACGTCTTCGACCTAGGGTATCCGTCCAACGTGTCCATGCGGCTGTATTACAGCATCTTGCGCCGCCTGGCCCGGACATCCTGCCGCAAGGTCGTCATCACGGGCGGCAACCACGACGCCAGCAGCACCCTCGACGCCCCCAAGGCCCTGCTCGAGCAGCTCGACATCCACGTGGTCGGCGGCGCCGGCCAGCGGCTCGAGGACGAGCTGGTGGTGCTGCGCGACGCCCAGGGGCAGCCCGAGCTGGTGGTGGCGGCCGTGCCCTTCCTGCGGGCCCGCGACATCCGCCAGGCCCAGGCTGGCGAGAGCCACGCCGAGCGCAGCCAGGCCACCCGCGAGGGCATCGCGGCCCACTACCGGCAGGTGGCCGAGCTCTGCCAGCGCATCCCCGCGCCCGCCCTGGCCATGGGCCACCTCTACGCCGCCGGCGCCACGGCTTCCGACAGCGAGCGCGACATCCACGTGGGCAACCTGGGGCAGGTCGGCCTCGAGGCCTTCCCCGAGCATTTCCAGTACGTCGCCCTGGGGCACGTCCACCGGCCGCAGCGCGTCGGCGGGGCCGAGCATGTCCGCTACAGCGGTTCGCCCATCCCCTTGAGCTTCAGCGAGCGCGAGGACCTCAAGCAGGTGCTCGAGCTCAGCTTCGACCAGGGCAGGCTTGTCGGGGTCGAGAGCCTCGCGGTGCCCGTGTTCCGCCGCCTGGTGCGCTTGGCGGGCAGCTTCGGGCAGGTGCGCGCCGCCGTGGAGGCCCATGCCGACGGCTCCGAGCTGGGCGACTGGCTGGAGCTCGAGATACAGGAGGAGCGGGTGGCCCCAGGGTTCCCGGACGAGCTCGAGCGCTGGGTGTCTGGCCTGGCGTCCCCGACGGTGCTCAAGTACCGCCTGGTGCTGCGGGCTTCGGCCGAGGACGCCCAGGCGTGGGCCCAGGAAGGCAGGGGCCTCGAGGAGCTCGCGCCCCGCCAGGTCTTCGAGCATTTCCTCGGCCAGAAAGGCATCCAGGCCGACCCGGACCTGCTGGCGACCTTCGACGAGCTGCTCGACTGGATGCAGGAACGGCAGGATTGACCCACTTTTTTCACTTCTCGACCCAAAAATTGGCCCAGAAGTTTGGAGAAGTAAAATATGGGTGTATCTTTGCACCCGCTTTTCGCGCAGGGATTCGGTAGCTCAGCTGGTAGAGCAACGGCCTCTTAAGCCGTGGGTCCTGGGTTCGATCCCCAGCCGAATCACCAAAGTCCTTTGACAGCAAAGACTTTGACCCCAATCGACAAGCCTTGTCGATTCGGTAGCTCAGCTGGTAGAGCAACGGCCTCTTAAGCCGTGGGTCCTGGGTTCGATCCCCAGCCGAATCACCAAAGTCCTTTGACGGTAGCTCAGTTGGTAGAGCAACGGCCTTTTAAGCCGTGGGTCCTGGGTTCGAATCCCAGCCGAATCACCAAGCCACCCTTTCAGGGTGGCTTTTTTTTTGCTTTCTTCGCGGCAAACAGGGCCTCGGCCCACCAAAAACAGCATCGCCATGGTCCAGCTCATCCGTTCGGGGAAAGTGCAGTCCTACTTTTTCATCACCTTCGGCCTGTTCATCTACGCCTTGGGCTGGTCGGCCTTCCTGCTGCCGTCGGAAATCATCGGCGGCGGCGTCACGGGCATCGGAGGCCTGGTTTTCTTCGCCACGGGCTTCCCCGTCGGCTACACCTACCTGATGATCAACGCGGTGCTGGTGCTGGTGGCCCTGCGGGTGCTCGGCGCGCGCTTCGGGCTGAACACCCTCTACGGCATCTTTCTCGGCTCGCTCTTCTTCGTGGTCCTCCAGCGCTTGATCACCGAGCCCGTCGTCCAGGACCAGTTCATGTCGGCCCTCATCGGCGGCATGTTGTCGGGCATGGGCATCGGCCTGGCCTTCTCGCACGGCGGCAACTCGGGCGGGACGGACATCATCGCCCTGATAGTCAACAAGTACCGCAACGTCAGCCCGGGCAGGGTCATCATGCTGCTCGACCTGTTCATCATCGGCTCGTCCTACATCCTGTTCCAGTCCATCGAGAAGCTCGTCTATGGCTACGTGGTCATGGGCATCGCCGGCTATTCCATCGACCTGGTGCTCGACGGCTCGCGGCAGTCGTTCCAGTTGATGGTCATGTCCAGCCAGAACGAGGCCATCGCGCGGCGCATCACCGCCGAGGTGGGCCGGGGCGTCACGCACCTCTACGGCAAAGGCCACTACACCCAGCAGGAGATGGACGTGCTGCTGGTGATCATCCGCAAGCAGGACAAGGCCTCCGTCCTGCGCATCATCCAGGAGACCGACCCCAAGGCCTTCCTCTCGCTGTCGAAGGTCGTCGGCGTATTCGGCCAGAACTTCGACGTGGTCAAGCTCTGAAAACCGCACCCCGGGCCCGGCGCGGTCGCCCGTTTTTCGTAGCTTTGGAGCGCACCAAACCCACGGACGATGGACAGCCTTCCGCAAGCCCTCGAGCGCATCCGCCGAAACCGGCAGGACAAGGAGAACTCGCTCAACCTCTCGTCGTTCAACCTGAGCGAGCTGCCGGCCGAGCTGTTCGAGCTGGTCCACCTCGAGGAGCTGTACCTGAACGACAACCAGTTGGGCGAGCTGCCCCGGGGCCTGCTGCTGCTGGACCGGCTCAAGTTCATCGACCTGCGCAAGAACCGCATCGCGCACCTGCCGCCGTGGCTGGCCAGCCTGCCGAAGCTGGAGGAGGTGGACCTGGGCGGCAACCCGCTGCAGACCCCGCCCGAGGAGGTGGCCAACCAGGGCCTGGGGGCCATCGCCAACTTCTTCCGGCAGCAGACCGAGCAGGGGACCCTGCCCCTGCGCGAGGCCAAGCTCATCCTGGTGGGCGAGCCGGGGGCCGGGAAGACCTCCCTGATGCGCAAGCTGCTCGATCCCGGCTACCACGTGCCCAACCCCAAGGAGGACTCCACCCTGGGCATCGACGTGCGCGTGGGCTGGACGTTCCCCTTCCCGCCCCAGCCCGAGCTCGCCTTCCAGGCCAACATCTGGGACTTCGGCGGCCAGGAGATCCAGCACATGGTCCACCAGTTCTTCCTGACCTCGCGGGCGCTCTACGTGCTGGTGGCCGACGACCGCAAGCAGCACACCGACTTCGACTACTGGTTCAACATCGTGAACCTGCTGGGCGGCGGCAGTCCGGTGCTGGTGGTCCTGAACGAGAACCAGCACCGCTCCATCACCAACTTCGACCTGCCCTCCTACCGCAAGCACTTCCCCAACCTCAACATCCAGGTCATGGACGTTGACCTGGCCCGCGACGACGGGCGGCTCAAGGTCCTGACCCTGCGGATACAGCAGATGCTCTCCAGCCTCGCGCACGTCGGCGACCCGCTGCCCGCGCTCTGGCCCAAGGTGCGCGAGGAGCTCGAGCTCCGCAAGGCCGAGAACCACATGCCCGTGGCCGAGTACTTCGCCATCTGCCGGGCGCACGGCCTCCTGCGCGAGGGCGACATGCTCATCCTCAGCCAGTACCTCCACGACCTGGGCGTGCTGCTGCATTTCCAGCACGACCCCAAGCTCCAGGACACCCTGTTCCTGAACCCGCAGTGGACTGTCGATGGCGTCTATGTGCTCCTGCGGAGCGCCGAGGCCAAGGCCGCCCGCGGACGCTTCAGCCGGCAATGGCTCTACGCGCTCTGGGAGGGGAAGGGCTACGCCTTCCACGAGCGCTCCAAGCTGCTCAACCTGATGCTCAAGGACAACTTCGAGCTGTGCTACCCCATCAACGGCCGGGGGCAGGAGTTCCTGGCCCCCCAGCTCATGCCCCTGGCCCAGCCCGAGCATCCCTGGAAACCCTTGCACCCCTTGCGCTTCCGCCTGCGCTACCCTTTCATGCCCAAGGGCATCGTGCCCCGCCTGGTGGTCCGCCTGAGCCAGCACATCCTCACCGAGAAGGGCATCGACCTGGTCTGGCAGAAAGGCGCCTTCCTCCGGAGGAACTCCGCCACCGCCCTGCTCCTGGAGGAGGCCGGCCGGGCCGACGGCCTCAAGCTCATCAGCCTGGAGCTCGACGGAACCCCGCACGACAAGAAGGAGCTGCTGACCATCATCCGCGAGGAGGTCCGGCGCATCCACCTGAAATCCTTCCCCAAGGTCTTCTACCAGGAGCTCATACCCTGCAACTGCCCGCGCTGCCTGGGCAGCCCCGACCCCTACTTCTTCAAGCACGACGTGCTGCTGCGGCACCTGGCCAAGGAGCGGAAGCAGGTGCTCTGCGACTACAGCTCCGAAGACGTGGACATCGAGTCGCTGCTCTACGGCGTGCTCGACCGCGACGAGGTGGAGGCCTGGAGGCAGAGGGGACCCAACCCCCCGCACCCCATCGGGCCCAGCAGCCCCCTGCCGCCCAGCCGGCGCAGCGCCCTTAGCCTCCCGCACGAAACCGCGGAGGAGCTCCGCCAGGGCCTGCTCGAGGCCCGCTGGGAGGAGGTCTTCCTGCGGATGGTCGAGCTGACCCGGCCCGACGACGAGCTGTGCGACCAGGTGCGCAGCCTCTACCTGAGCCACAACGACCTGGAGGCCAAGTCGCGCATCGGCATGCTCACCCAGGAGCAGGAGCGGGTAGAGAAGGTCCGCATCCAGAACAGCCTGCTCGACATCCTGTCCGACCTCGAGGCCCACTAGGCTCCGGCGGGCGGCGCCTGCGGGCGGCCGCGCTTCCAGCGCTTGTGGGTCCAGAGCCAGAGCCGCGGCTCGGCCTCGATCCGGGCCTCGAGCCACCGGGCGAAGCCCTCGACCAGCTCCGCCTCGCTGTGCCGCGAGGCGTCCTCGGCCAGCAGCTCGAAACGGCCCCGGTAGCGCCCCCGCCCGACGCGGTCGATGCCCATGAACACGAAAGCCTGGCCCGTCTTGCGCGCCACCCGCGCCGGCCCCAGCACGAACTGCGTGTCCTGGTTCAGGAAGCGCGTCCAGTGGCCGTTCTGGTGGCTGGGCGACTGGTCGGCGATGAACCACGCGATGACCGGACGCCCCGCCCGCATCGACTCCACGAAGGCCCGGTAGATGCCTTCCTGGGGCACCAGCCGAGTGCCGTGCCGCTCGCGCAGCCGCCGCATGAAGCCGTCGAACAGCGGGTTGGCCAGCGGGCGGTAGGCGGCCATGGAGACGTGCCGGAACAGGAGCGAGAAGTGCGTGCTCCACTCCCAGTTGCCGTAATGGCCCGAGACCAGCACGATGCTCTTGCCCTTCTCGTAAAGCGACTCGACCAGCTCGGGGTTCTCGAACACGAAGCGCTCCTGCTGCTCGGCCCGCGAGAGGCGGACGGCCTTGATGCTCTCGAGGATGAAGTCGCTGAAGTAGCGGTAGAAGCCCCGCTCCAGCTCGGCCCGCTCGGCGGGGCTCCGCGCGGGGAACGAGCGCTCGAGGTTCTGGCGCACCACGCGGCGGCGGTATCCTAGGACCTTGTAAACCAGCCCATAGATCAGAAAAGAAAACCCATGCAGCCAGCGGGTGGGCCAGATGGCCACCGCGTGTGCCAGGGCCAAGAACAGCCCGTAGGCCAGGCGCTGGCCCAGGTTGGCCTCCGTTTCCCGGTGCTTGACCAGCCCCGGGCCGGCGGACGGGCTTGCCTTCGATCCTTTGTCCATCGCGCTCATTTTTCCCGCGAAGCTAAGGATTCATTGGCAATTTCGTTCGCCCGCCCGGTGCCTGCCATGCCGGTCAGCGCAGGCGCGAGGGGCGCTTCCGGGCCTCGCGGAAGCTCAGCGGGCGCTTGTGTCGCCTCCAGAAGCCCCCAGGTAGCGCGACGACCTCAACTGGAACGCCCTGGTCGAGCGCTGGGAAGACCGTGTCCTCGATCTTATCCAGCAATTTGAACATCAAGGAGTTGACATAGACGAAGTTCGCCGCTTGGCCTTTGATTTGCTCTAACTCCTGCACGTAGGGGCCGCTGGCGCCTTCGGGCATGTCCTCGGGGCCGAGGTTGTCGGCGATCATCTCGAGGTGGAACTGCAGGCCGATGACCCTGCCGTCGATGATGAAGGCCTGGTTCGCGCAGGCCTCGCTGCTGGCCAGGTGCAGGGCCTCATCGGGCAGGTCGAGGGTCTGGCTGTGGAGCAGCAGGGCCGTGAACTCCTCGGGCAACACGCTGAATATCTCGCTCTGCCTGGCGTTTTGCGTCATGTGGATGCGGTGCCAGCCATACTCGTGGACGATGTTGTTGTAAACAGGCTTGCCCAGCACCTTGGCGATCATCTGGGCTCCGAAGCAGATGCCCAAGACGGCCTTGCCCCGGGCGATGGCCTCCTTGAGGAAGGCCTGCTCTTCCTTGATGAAGTCAAAATAGACATCATCGTTGACGCTGAGCGGGCTTCCGGTGATGATGAGCCAGTCCACCTGGTCCATCTCCGGCATCTGGTAATCCTTTTTGAAGTTGGTGAAGGTCAGGTTGTGGCCTTTTTCCCTGCACCAGGCTCGAAAGACGTGAAGGTCTTTGATGTCCTCGTGGATAAAGCAATGGACATTGAGCGAAGCGTTATTTCCAATCATCCCACCAGTCTTTAAAGGATTCTTTTTTTCTTGTCAATTCAATCGTCCCATCCTCGGCCAGATGGTAAACATTGCACAAACCGCCAGAGAACCGGGTTTCCCACGGAATGTGGTAGGCCCCGGCGTTGAACCAGATGATGCGGTCGCCCACTCGCACGTCCGCGGGCAGCTCGGCCCGGAACAGGCGGTCAAAGGACATGCAGGTATTGCCGCAGACTGTCGTTGGAATCATGTTTTTGTGCTCTCGTGGCGGAAAGGTCGCGAAATCGTGGGTCTCCCAGTCCGAGACCAGCGCGTTGTTGGTCCGTCCCGAATCGCAGATGAGGTACCTCATGCCCCTTTTGAACTTGATGTCCAAGACCTTGATGGCCAGGATGGAGGCGCTGGCCAGCATGAACCGTCCGTTTTCCATCCAAAGTTCGCGGACCCAGGGCGCGTGCTGGCGCAGGTGCTCGACCACGGCCTCCAGTGCGGAGTAGTCGAAATCGAAATCCTCTTGGGGATGCTCCCCGTCCTGGGCCGGAAGCCCGCCTCCCATGTCGAGGTACTCGGGCTCGAGCCCGCTCTGGGCGCAGACGGCCAGGGCCTCCTGGATCGACTCCAGGTACAGCCCGGGCTGGGGAACGTTGGTCCGCAGGTGGAAATGCAGCCCCCTGACGGGGATGCCCAGGGCCCGGCATTCTTCGAGGACGGCCTTGAACTCCTCCTTTTCGAGGCCGAACTGCGAGTGGTGCTCGGGCTCGTCGGGGTCCAGCTCGTTGTCCATGTGCAGGCGCAGCCCGAGTTTCCAGCCGCGCGGCAGGATGGCCTCCTTGAGGCCCTGGAACTCGCTCCAGGAGTCGATGTGGACGTTGATGCCGTCGATGGCGTGGCGCGGCAGCCAGTGGTGCTTGGCTGGTCCGTTCAGCAAGATGCGCCCTGGCTCGAACCCGGCGTCGAGCGTGGCCTGGAACTCGAACTCGCTGACGACCTCCACCCCGTGCCCGAGCTCCTTCCATTCGAGCAGGATGCGCTTGTTGGGGTTGGTCTTCAAGGAGAACCAGTGCCGGATGGTGATTTTTTGATTCAGGAACTCCAGTTTGGACAATGCCCTTTCGACGGGCGCGAACGACGAAACATAGCAGGGCGTTTCGATTTTTCCGATGAAAGCGGGGATATGGGAGAGCCAAAAGTCATTCATGCGTTGATAAGAGGTTGCGCGAATGTTGTTGAGTGATGAAAACGCAGGCAGTTGTGGAATAGGAAAGCCCTCATGGGCTGTTCCATTCCAAACAGGGGGAGGACTTCGAATCCATGTCGCCGTCTGAAGGATGTCGAAGCAGGGCTTTGCTTTGGCCTGGGCCATCGCTGCCTGAGCCAAGCGTCACGGAGGCGGGGCCTGCCGTGGCGCGTTGGTTCTCCAACCGAAAGCGACCATGTATTCGCTGGGGGGGGGGCGTCCTTGGCCGCGCGGAATCGGTCCTGAGTTGCCTGGCCGACAGGCGCGGGACGTGCGGTGGGCGTTTTGCCTGGATGGCCGCGCCATTCGCAGGGGGCTCATGCGCGACCGGAGGGACTACGGGTCCGAGGGTCCGGCGCGGAAGGCCGAGGAAAAGGCGGCGATTGAGCGTTTTTTCGGCATCATCTGCGCCCTGCCGCCGGGAGGGGTCGGCCTGCGTCCACTGATTTCAACGGAAAAGCGCCCGTGGGAAAGCCTGTTGGTGAGTTGGCTATGTGTCCCACAAGCCCGTTCGGATAGGGTGTGGGCTGATTTTTCTGGCTTTTTTTCGAAGGTTTCCTTTTTTTGGGGCTGGATTCGCAGGTGCATCGACAAGGCCTCGCCGATGGCTGTCTTTCCTTTTCAATCGCGGAAAAGGAAAAGGCCGGGACGTCTGCCTTGATGACCTCGAGTTTCGGAAACGACGGGAAGAAAAAGTAGGGCGGCTGGAAGTCTGGCCTCGAGCGGGGGCCGGCAAAAGCCCAAGCACGCCCGCGGCCGAGCACGGAGGCCCTGTGCGTGCCCCTGCTCCGAAGTCTGCTCCCCCCTTGCCCGCTTCTATGGCCCAATGCCGCCAATGTCCTCAAGACCAACGGCTTGCGGTCTTGGGCGACGGCTATGGAGGGGGGCGTTTGGGGTAGCTTCATTCGTGCGGATTGTCAAATTTCGAGCACAAGATAGATAGTCCGCCAATACCCTGCAAGAGGGGCCGGGCCAAATTTCCGGGCCGCGGGTTCATGCGCTTGACAAACAAGATATTGGGCGGGATCCGCCCTGCCTGGCAGGCGGGGGGGCGC
The DNA here is from genome assembly GCA_020048645.1 of Bacteroidota bacterium. Taxonomy (GTDB): domain Bacteria; phylum Bacteroidota; class Bacteroidia; order Bacteroidales; family UBA6013; genus UBA6013. Next base: position 11,525 of record JAIFMG010000210.1, read on the forward strand.
CCGGCTTCGTTGTGGCGCGCGGCCGCGCGGCAGGGCCGATTTGCTTGGGTCATCCCAAGGCGGGGGCTTGGAAAGAGGCCGCCGGCACCGGGTGCGGAAGGCCGGCGGCTTGGCGGGGTCATCGCCCGGCGGGGGCCAGGATGGCGGCCGTCCGTGGCGGAAGCTCGACGCTGATGTTGGTGCCGGCGCGGCGCACGGGCCTGTCGCCCAGCAGGTCGCGGTAGTCGCCCTCGAGGCGGGCGGGCAGGCTGATGGTGGCCGGGCGCTGGCTGTTGTTGAACACGGCCAGGACTTCGGTCTGCCCGTCGTGCCGGCTGTAGGCCAGCAGGTCGCGGGCGTCGTCCACGAGCACGAACTCGAGCTCGCCGCTGGCCAGCACGGGATTCTGCCCGCGGATGTGCGCCAGCCTGCGGACCTTGGCGGCCCACTGTTCGTTGAACCGGACGGGGTCGGGCACGCGGGCATGGCCGAGCGGGTGGACGGCCTCGTCGTCGAAGGCGATGTCGGGCCAGATGAGGGGCTTGCGGTTGGAGGGGTCGTCGGCTCCCCACATGCCCATCTCGTCGCCGGCGTAGATCTGCGGTGCCCCGATGTAGGTGAACTGGTGGGCCAGGAGCAGCTCCATGGTCTGGAAGGTCTCGGCGTCAGGCCGATGGACGCGGTAGGAGCTGTCGGCGCTGGGCGAGGTGTTGAACTTGTACTTGTTCTTGTTGAGCAGTGAGGTGGCCTGGCGTGGCGCGTCGTGGCTGGCGCTCATGTTCATCATGGCATAGGCCGACTGGGGCCTCATGCCCTCGAGCAGATGGGCCAGGCTGTCCACGAAGACCGAGGGCGGCATGGCTTCCGGGGCCTTGTTGAAGAAGTGCCGCGCGGCCTTGTACCAGCGGTAGTTCATCACGGCGTCGAAGACGTCGCCCTGGAGGAAGGGCCTGGGGTCGAGCAGGTTGTCGGGGTAGAGCTGCCACCAGACCTCGCCGATGAGGAAGGCGTCCGGGTTGACGGCCCGGACCTCGCGGCGGTAGTCGCGCCAGAAGCCCAGGCCCAGCTCGGCGGCCACGTCGAGGCGGAAGCCGTCCACGCCGTCGGAGGGGTCGCCGTCGCCGTCGGGGTCGAGCCAATGCCTGGATACGTTGAAGATGTGCTGCTTGACGGCGGGGCTGTGGATGTCGCCCTCGTAGGGGTTGATGCCCGCGCGGTGGTCTATGCGCTCGGTCTCGCGGATTTCGGGCAGGTCCTTGACGCCGAACCAGCCCTGGTACTCGAACTCGTCCTGGGGCGTGGCGGGGTCGTCGAGCTTGTCCACCCAGTACCACTCGGTGTAGGGCGACTGCTGCCCGCGCCGGCGCAGGTCTTCGAAGGCCCAGAAGGTGTGGCCGGTGTGGTTCCACGAGTAGTCGAGGATGACGCGGATGCCCCGCTGGTGGAAGGCCTCGATGACCTCCAGGAAGAGGCTGTCGGCGGCGGTCATGCGCCAGGTCTTGGGGTCGTCGGGGGTCTCCAGGGCCATCCGGGCCACGTCGCCCGCGGGGTCGGGCCCGAAGTTGCGGTCGATGTGCCTCCAGTGGCGCGGGTCGTACTTGTGCATGGAAGGCGCGTCGTTCAGTGGGTTGAAGTAGATGGCCGTGATGCCGAGCGAGTCGATGTACGCGACCTTGTCGAGGACGCCTTGGAGGTCTCCGCCGTAGCGCCGGAGCTGCACGCGCTGCTCGAAGCTGGCGATGGGGTTGCCCAGGAAGTCCTTCTGCCCGTCGAACTCGGCGAAGTAGGGGTCCGGGGCGTACCAGTCGTGGCCCTAGGGCGTAACGGCCCAGCCTTCAGGCACGAACCCGGGATAGCTTCCCGCGAGGTCCTCGGGGCGGGGGTCGTTGCCGGGGTCGCCGTTGCGGAACCGCTCGACGAAGATCTGGTACCAGACCACCTGGCTGGCCCATTGGGGCGGGTCGGCGAAGGCGGTCGCCGCCGCGAGGCTGTCGGGCGCGGCCCCCGAAGGGCCGGGCGCCTCTTGGGATGTGCAGGAAGCCAGCAGGCCGGCCAGGCCCAAGGCTATCCCCCAGTAAGGTCTCTTTCGCATGATGAAGTTGTTTTTGCTGTCCGTGAGATGTCTCGTGCCTTCAAAAGTGCGAAAATAAAAGGGCCCGCGCAAGCCTTTTCGGAGGGCGGCGCATGGCGCGGGTTTTGGCCCCAGCCGAGGGGTCTGGCCTTGTGGTAGAGGCTCGCCTCCGCTCAGCCGAGCCCGGCCAGCTCGGCCACCAGGCTCGAGAAGTCGGCGTCCTGGTGCTGCCGCGGCCCCAGGAGCCGGAAGGGCTCGAGGACCTCTGGCCATCGCCGCAGGCCTTCGACAAGCTGGGCGGTCAGCGCGGCCTGCTCGCGCAGGTCGGCGAACATGGAGCTTTCGGGCAGCTTGCTGAGCTTCTGGTCGAGCCGGGCCTGCTTCTGGCTCCATAAGGCCAGGGTCTCGTCGCGGAGGCGCGGGTCGTGCGGGTCCGCCTCCGAGAGGGCCAGGACGTGGAACCTTCGGGCGTCGTCGGGCCGGCCGGAGAGCCAGAGCAGGTCGGAAAGGCAGTTGGCCGAGCGGAGGTAGGCCAGGCTGAGCAGGAAGACTCCGCGGGCCTGGTCGCCGTGCTCGAGCACGAAAGCGCGAGCCTTGCCGCGCTGCGAGAGGCTGACCTTGTCGCGCACGAGCCGCAGCCCGCGGGCGCTAAGGATGTCGTGGAGGTTGGCGGCGATCCTCTCGTTGGGGTCGCCCCAGGCGTAGCTGAGCAGGACCGGGCCTTTTTCCATGTGGGCTAGGGGATTGGTTTTTTTTGCGAAGATTGCGAAAAAACATGAGCCGGAGGTGCCTTTCTTCGGGCAGGGCTGGCCCTAGGCCCTGCCTGTCGGCCCGATTTCGGCCCAAGGAGGGGCCCCATTGTCCAAAATTCGATACATTTGAAGCCTGGGACGGACGTTATTTTTGCCGTTCCGTCATCCCATCGCAACCCACTGCCCGACTCGCCCATGCTGCTTGCCCGAACCTACGTCCTGCTCGCCGATGTGCTCGCGTCCGAGTTGGCCGCGGCCTGGTGGCAGGTGGCCTGGGACTACATGCTCGCCAACTGGTCCTTCCTGTCGATCCCGCTGGTCAGCGCCATCGTTGGCTGGGGCACCAACGTGCTGGCCCTGAAGATGACCTTCTACCCGCTGGAGTTCATCGGCATCCCGCCCTACATGGGCTGGCAGGGCATCATCCCTTCGAAGGCAGCCCGCATGGCCGGGATGTCCGTTGACATGATGACGCAGAACCTGATCAAGGTGGAGGAGCAGTTCGCCCTGCTCGAGCCCGAAAAGGTGGCCCAGGAGATGGGCGAGGACCTGGACCGCATCGCCCGCGACATCATCGACAAGGTGATGAACGCCCAGGTGCCGGCCATATGGAGCCGCACGCCGCTCAACCTCCGGCAGAAGGTCTATGACCGGATCGCCGTTGAGCTGCCTTCGGTGGTGGAGCGCATGATGGAGGATTTCAAGAACAACATCACCGACATTTTTGACCTGCGGAGCATGGTCATCGAGACCCTGATCAAAGACAAGCAGTTGCTGAACGACATCTTCATCAAGTGCGGCGAGAAGGAGTTCATCTTCATCGAGCGCTCCGGCTTCTACTTCGGGTTCATCTTCGGCCTGCCCCAGATGGCCGCCTGGTATGTCTATCCCGAGTGGTGGAGCCTGCCTTTGGCGGGACTTATCGTAGGCTACGCCACCAACTGGCTGGCTCTCAAGCTGATATTTTCACCACTCAACCCTGTGCGCATCGGCCCTTGGGTCTTGCAGGGCCTTTTCATGAAGCGGCAGAAGGAAGTGGCCAAGGAGTACGCCGCCATCGTGGCCTCCCAGATCCTCAACTCGCAGAAGGTCTATGAGACGATCCTCTACGGGGCGGACGCCCAGAAGCTCAAGCAGATCGTGGAGCGGCACCTCCAGGACGTGGTGGACCGTGCCGGCCAAGAGTACAAGCCGCTGGTGGACATCCTCTCCAAGAAGCGGGTCGATGTGGTCAAGAACATCGTGAGCTTCCATTTCAACTACGACTTCCCCTTGCTGATGCGCAAGGTTTACAGCTACACCGAGGAGGCGCTGAACATCGAGGCCACCCTCCGCGACAAGATGCAGGCGCTCTCGACAACCGAATTCCAGGGCTTCCTTCGGCCTGTCTTCCAGGAAGACGAGCTCAAGCTCATCCTGGTGGGCGCGGTGCTGGGCTTTCTGGCAGGTCTGGCCCAGCTTTATTTCTTCTTCTAGGCACGGAACTTGGTCTGGCTAGCCGCCATCCTCGAAACCCAACGACGACGAACATGAAACACTGGGCCATATTTGTGTTGTTCTGGGCCATGCTCGCCCGGCCTGACCTGGCCCTGGGCCAGGCCTACTACGACAGCCGCGAGCTTTCCCTCAGGGCATTCCCCAGTCTGCAGAGCCAAGACCAGCAGAGCACCTACCTTCTGGCGCAGAGCGTTTTCCGTGTGGAACACCCCGTTTTCTCCCACAACTTGGCCGCCGTCATGCTCGGCATCGACTACCGGGCCTGGTGGCTCAAGCCCATGGAACCTTCCGCGGCGCCCGACGCGTACCACCGGCTGGGGCTCTTGCTCGACTACAGGGTCAAGGTAAGCGACGTGCTCAGGACTTCCTTCTACGTCCGTCCGGCGCTCTCGTCGGATTTCGTGGAGCACGAGTTCGAGGACATGGTCGTCGAGTTTGGCGCGAGGATGCAGTGGAAGGTTCACCGAAACCTGCATTATTCTTTCGGATTCTTGTACGCACAAGAGCATTTCGGGCCTTTCTTCCTGCCCACTATTGGACTTTACTGGTTTCCCAACCGGTTCATGCTCTTCAACTTCGACCTGCCCTACTCGGCCCAGGCCGAGCTTCGGCTTTTTGCACGCATGACGGTATCGGCCTACATCCAGACCGAGTTCGCCTCGATCCGCCTGAGCTCGAGCGAGCAGAACAGCGATTACATCCAGGTGGGGAACAACCAGTTTGGCGGCCTGCTCGACTATTACATCAACGACAATTGGATCCTGCGCGCCTCAGTTGGCCATACCCTGACCAACCAGTTCCAGCGTTTCCCCAAAGGTCAGAAAGTAGAACTGGCCACCTTGCTTTACAGCCTAGGCGACAATCGGCAGCCCGTGACGCCTGTTCTGCGCAACGGCTTCCTCTTCCAGCTTTCGCTACGCTATCGGCTTTATTTTCAGCACTAGAGACTCGTTATCGCGGGTTTGGGCCGTTGGAAGCAGACATCCCGGGGCTTCAAGTCACTCGGACTTCCTGGTCTTTTTCTTCAGAGGGCCCGGATCTGCTCCGGGGTCAGGCCGGTCTCCCGCTCGACCTCCTCCAGGGGCGCGCCCGCGGCCAGCATCATCCTGGCCAGCTTGGCGCTCTTCTCGGCCTCGCGCCGCTGGGCCTCGGCCTCCCGCCGCTGGGCCTCCTCACGCTGCTGGCGCTCCTCGGCCTCGCGGCGCTGGGCCTCCTCACGCTGCTGGCGCTCCTCTGCCTCGCGCCGCTGGGCCTCCTCACGCTGCTGGCGCTCGTGCTCGAGGCTGGCCTCGAGGTCGCCGATGGCGTCGTAGTACTCCTCCTCGGCCTTGAGCTGGCGGACGATGTAGG
>JAIFMG010000223.1 GCA_020048645.1 Bacteroidota bacterium
CGACAAAATCAGGCCGTTCCGCCAATCCCGTAGGGATTGAACATGAATAGCCCCGGATGAAATCCGAGGGAGCCGAGAACCACCGCGGCACCAGCGTCCGACAAAATCAGGCCGTTCCGCCAATCCCGTAGGGATTGGCGGAACGGCCCCGGATGAAATCCGAGGGAGCAGACAAGCACCCCGAACCAGAACCCCGTAGGGGTTCAACGCGAAAACAAAGACGTTTCAAGGCCGTCTATCACGTTGGATGGCAACTTGCTATCATGGGCCGTGGCCGAAGGCCATGCCCACGCGCCTCGGGGCGCGGCGGGCTAGTTGATCAGCCCTTGCTCACGCATTTTCTGGATGATCTCATCCACCGTAAGGCTTGAGTTCGGCATGACGAACTTGCCGCAGGTGCCCACCCGCTCCGAGGTCTGGTAGCGCTTGCACACGGTGTACTTTTCTCGCCCGGCCTGGCAGTAGAGCATCTTGTACGATTCGGCCGCCTGGGGGATGCTCAGCAGCCTGCCGTCGAAAAGCGGGCAGCGTGTCGCCTTCGGGCATATGTCTTTTTCTTCTTTGAACATGGCTTTGGGAATTGGTTTTGGAAATGTGGCCTCTCTTGTACGCCCAAGCCCCCTCCAAGTTGGGCCAGACGAATCGGGATAGCGGAATTATTTCTTCAAATCGAGCCGCTAGGGCCTTTGTCCATTGCTTTTTTGGGGAGATAGGACTTGGCCCTTTGGGAATATTTTTGGGATTTCTGCCCAGGGCTTTTCCTGCCGAATACGACCAACTGGCGCACGCTTTGCACAGGAGTATGGTTGAAAAAAGCGTATATTCGAAAAAATCCTCGTGGTGTTCGCGAAAGCCGCCGATTTGACTTGACCGTGCTTTTTTTCATCTTTAAAGCCCTAAACCAAGCATCAGGCCATGCCGAACTTCCAATCGTCCCAGAATATCCGCCTTTGGGCGCTTCTCATTTTTATTCTTTTTTCGGTAAATGCCCATGCGCAGTCTCCCTCGGGCGAGCCGGAATGGAGCCTGGTGGACGGTGGCCGCGCCTTGGCCTGGCGCTGGGGCCAGAAGAGCCTGGAGGATGCCTTGCTCTGGAGGCAGGACCCGGAGCGCCTGGCGTGGAGCCTCGAGTTCCGGATGGGCCAGGCCGGGCTGGAACCTCGCCCCGACGGCCTGGCGCTCGGCCTGGCCGCGCCCATGTCGAGCGCCGAGGAGGGACAGGCTGACTTGCCGGTCTTCCGCAAGCTGCTGCGCGTCCCGCTCGAAGTCGAGCTGGAGCTCGAGGCCGAGGGCGCGGCCAGCCGCCGCGCCTGGGCCGAGCTCTGGCCCGAGGACGAATGCGCCCGAGTGCCCATCCAGCTTTCCAAGAGTGGGAATGCCAGCGCCTGGCCGTCCTCGCCCGCCGAGCCGCGAGGAGCGGGCGCCTACCTCGACTACCTCGGCCAGATGGGCCAGCACAAGATCTACCGCTTCGAGTTCCGCCCGCTGGCCTTGCGCGGCGACAGCCTGGAGGCGATCCCCGCCTGCCAGGCCAGCATCAGCGCCCGCCTCGCCGCCCCGCCCCAGAACACGGCGCACGAGCAGGACGCCGACCTGCCGCCCACCTTCGCCGTGGTCAGCCACCGCGATTTCGAGCAGGTGCTCCAGCCTTTCCTCCAGTGGAAGCGGCAGATGGGCTACCAGGTGCGCCTGGCCTTCACCGACGAAATCGGGCAAAGCCCCGCGCAGATCCGCGCCTGGGCCACGCAGGCCTACCTCGACCCCGAACCGGGCTGGCGTCCGACCGACTACCTTCTGCTGGTCGGCGATGTGGCTTTCCTGCCCGCCTTCCAAGGGTCTTTCGGCAGCCATGTTACCGACCTGCCCTACGCCGAATACACCGGCGACCTTTTCCCCGAGGTGCTCTACGGACGTTTTTCGGCCAACACTCCGCAAGAGCTCCAGAACCAGATCGACAAGACCCTGGCCTACGAAAAGTACCTCCTGCCGCAAGATGGCTTCCTCGACCGCGCCGCGCTCGTGGCCGGGGCCGACGCCGCCCACCAGGCCGTCTGGGGAAATGGCCAGATCAACTACGCCCGCCAGCATTTCTTCACGCCCGAAAACGGCTTCCAGGCCGACGCTTACCTTCAGCCCCTGCCCTCGGGCAGTCAGGCGGCCATTCTGCAAAGCCTCAGCCTCGGCGGAAGCCTGGCCAACTACACCGCCCATTGCAGCGCCAACGGCTGGTCCGACCCGCCCATCGGCAACGGCCAGCTCGAGCAGATCCTCAACTACGGCAAGTACTGGCTCATGGTCGGCAACTGCTGCCAGTCGAACCGATTCAACTCCGACTGCTTCGGCGAGCGGGTGCTGCGCCTGCCGCAAAGGGGCGCCATTGGCTACATCGGGGCCTCCAACGACACCTACTGGGACGAGGACTACTGGTGGGCCGTGGGCTTCGGCAGCATCGTGGCCAACCCCGGCCCGCTGGGCACCACCCGGGGCTTCTTCGACCGCTCGGTGGCCGCGGGCTCGCTCGCGCCCGACCGCCCCGAGCAAGGCTACTTCGCGCAGGGCGCCAACCTGGCCGTTACCGAGAGCGGCTCGCGGGTGGGCTACTACTGGGAGGTCTATCACCTGATGGGCGATCCTTCGGTGAAAATCTACTGGGGCACTCCGCAGGAAATGTCACTGGCCTACGCTCCTTCGGTGGCCCTGGGGCAGGCCTGGCTCGACGTGCAGGCCCCCGAGGGCGCACGGGTGGCCCTCAGCCGCGCAGGCGAGCTCGTGGCCACGGCCCTGGCCGACGCCTCCGGCCTGGCCCGGCTCTCGCTGGCCGCGCTCGATGCGCCTTGCCAGCTCGAGCTGGTGGCCACGGCCGCCAACCGCGTGCCGCACCTGGGCAGTGTCGAAGTGCTGGCGCCCCAGGGGCCTTTCGTGGTGGCCCGGGCCTTGCGCCTGGCCCAGGACGGACAGGAGCTGGCGGCGGGCCAGGAGGTCGGCATCGGCATCTTGCTCGAAAACCTCGGGGGCCAGGCCGCCGAGTCGTGGCAGGCCGTCCTCCGCTGCGATGACGCCTGGGTGGAGCTGGTCGATACCGCCGCGCGGAGCTTCAGCCTCGCCCCCGGCGACACGCTCTGGCTGGAAGACTTGGGCCGGGCCAAGGCCCTCTGCCACAGCCCCGACGGGCACCTGGCCAGGCTCTCGGCCTCCGTCGGCCAAGGTGGGCTTGAGCAGGGCAGGGGCCAGGCGGCTTTCCGCGTGGCCGCGCCGCGTCCCAGCATCGCGCTTGTGGGCCAGGCGGGCGCCTTGCTGCCGCATTTCAGCTCGCGGCCCGACAGCCTCGCGGCCTTGGGGCAAGAGTACAGCTACGCCATTGGCTACACCCAGGTGCAGGCGCAGAGCGGAGGCCTGGAGCCAGGCGAGTCGGTCGATTTCGAGCTGGCGCTGAGCAACCAGGGCACGCGGCCCCTGCCCGCGGGCCAGGCCTGGGCGCGCGACGGCGTCGAGGGGCTGCGCTGGATCAGGGCTTGGGCCGACACGCCGGAGCTGGCCCCCGGCGATACCTGCCGGATGGTCTTTTCCGCGGACCTGGACCCCGGGCTGGAGCTGGGGCAGCTCCTGGAGCTGGCCTGGTTCTGGCAGGGCGGATGCCGCGCCGACAGCCTGTTGCACCCGGCCACCGTCGGCCAGCAGGTCGAGGATTTCGAGACCGGTGACTTTTCTGCCTTCGATTGGCAGAGCACGGGCGCCAGCGCATGGCTCGTGCAGGAGGAAGACGCCTGGCAAGGCCGCTTCGCCGCGCGCTCGGGCGACATCATGCACAACCAGAGCAGCGGCCTCAAGCTCGGCCTGGAGGTCTTGCGCGAGGACATGCTTTCGTTTGGGTACAAGGTCTCGGCCGAGCTGGGCTACGACCTGCTGCGCCTCTACGTCAACGGCGAGCAGGCCGCGGCCCTGACGGGAGCGGAGTGGAGCTACCACGAGCTGCCGATAGTGCCAGGCTGGAACGAGCTGGAGTGGCGCTTCACCAAGGACCAGTCCATCAGCCACGGGCTCGACGCCGTGCTGCTGGACGCGATCCGCCTGCCGGTCCACGCGCGGGTTTCGAAGAGCGGTGAGCCGCTGGAGCTGGAGCTGGCCGAAGGCCCGCCGTGGCTCTGGCTCGACAGGGAACTGCCCGCCTCGCCGCGGCTCCGGGGCGTTCCGCCGCCGGGGTCGGTGGGCGAGCATCCGGTGGCGCTCGTCTTGCGCGACCCGCGGGGTCGCGAGGCCTGGCAGCGCTTCGCGCTCCGGGTGGACGCGGCCAGCCATTTGCCGGCCGCCGAAGCCTCATGGCAGGCCAGCCTCAGCCCCAACCCCAGCGCCGGAAAGACCATCTTGCGCCTGGAGGTCCCCTACGCCCAGGCCGCCCGGGTCGAGCTGTTCGACGCCCGGGGCATCCCCGTGGGTTCGCTGGCCTCCGAGCTGCCTTTGTCGCAGGGCGAAAACCAGTTGGTCTTGGACCAGGAGCTGGCGCCTGGGCTTTACATCGTGCGGGTGGCCTGGGACCAGGGCCAGCGCGCGCTGCGCTGGCAGGTCATCCCTTGAAAATCAATGTTTTTGTCCAACATATTTCCCAAACCCCAACCCGGACGATGATAAACTGCACCACAACAGGCGAAACCGAGTACGCGGCCCTTCTGGCCAACGCGCTGGCCAGGCTGCACACCGTCAGGCCGAGCCAGGCATGGCCCTGCGGGCAACTGGCGCCGCGTTCGCCCCGCGGGGCCTCGGCTTCAGAGGGTGAGCTGCGGCTCGAGGAGCTGGTCGAGCAGGCGCCTTTTCCCATCTCGGTCTTCGATGCTTCGGGCGTGCTGCTGTTGTGCAACGCCGAGTTTTCCTCGCTTTGGCAAGGGCTTCCCATCCCCCAGCCGGGCCAGTTCAACATCCTGGAGTTTCCGGCTGTTTCGGCCTCGAGCCTGGGCGACGTGGTCCGGCTGGCCTTCGCGGGCCGGGGCACGGCTATGCACGAGGGCGAGCTGTCGCTGGGCCAGGCCGGCCAGGCGCCTCGCAAGCTGCACCTGCGCAGCCGCGTTTTCCCGACCTTCGACCCCAGCGGCGTCCTTCGGAACGTCTTCCTCATGCAAGAGGACATCAGCCAGCAGAAGAGCATGGAGGAGGAGCTGGCGCAGTCGAGGCAGGAGCTCGGCGAGCGCAACGAGCGCCTGGAGGCGGCCCGCCGGGAGTTGGAGCGGCTCTACCAGCGCGAACGCTCGAACCGCCAGGTGCTCGAAAAGTCGTGGAACAAGCTGCGCGATACCCAGGCCAAGCTGATACAGTCGGCCAAGATGGCCTCGGTGGGGCAGCTCATGGCCGGCATCGCGCACGAGTTCAACAACCCGATCAACTACCTGGGCGCCAGCCTCGAGACCCTGGAAACCTTCTTGGGCGACATCCTGGAGCTGCACCAGCTCTACCAAGAGCACGGGCACGACGAGCCGGGGCGCGAGCGCATCGAGCAGTTCCGCCAGGACAAGCAGATGGACCAAGTCGTGGCCTCGATGGGCGTCCTGCTCAAGAACATGAGGGCAGGGGTGAACCGCTCCAACCAGGTCGTCAAGCAGCTCCAGGCCTTTTCGCGGCAGGAAGACGGGATGCGCTGGGCCGACCTCAACCAGAACCTGCGCACCAGCCTCAACCTCATCGGCCACGAGTACCGCGGGCGCGTGCGCCTGCGGCCTGAACTCTCGCCGCTGCCCGCCATTAGTTGCAATCCCAGCAAGATCAGCCAGATGTTCGTGAACATCTTGCTCAACGCTTTTCAGGCGATTACGGGCGTTGGCGAGGTCATGGTCTCGAGTTTCTTCCTGGAAAAGGAGCTGGAGGCGGTCTTCCTGATCACCGACAGCGGCGACGGCATGACCGAGGACCTTGCCAGCCGCGCCTTCGAGCCTTTTTTCTCGACCAAGGCCAAGACCTCCAGCCTGGGCCTTGGCCTTTCGATCAGCCAGGACATCGCCCACCAGCACTGCGGGCGCATTGTGTTGGAGAGCCGTCCGGGGCTGGGCACGACCGTCAGGGTGCATCTGCCCCTGAAATGAGAAGCGCCCAGGTCTTGGCCAGGAGAAGATTCCGCTGCCAGTCGGCGATTGGGTCCAATGGTTCAAATGCCAAAAAACTTTTTTAACCGTTTTGGGGGTGTTGATGGATTACAAGTTGCTACGTTCTTGAATCAGAAAACTCTGGAAAAAAACGTTACTTTTGAAAACCCTCAATCAACAACCCAATTTGTTAAACATGGTTACAACAATCTTCGAGAAAGAGTTCGCCCGGATCGACTTCGAGAGCGACTTGAAACTGGTATCGCTGACCTGGAAAGGCGGCATCACCAGCGAGCAGTACCACGAGGCTTTCGAGCAATGCCTCGACTACATCGGCAAAAACGAGGTGGATTGCTTCCTTTCGGACATCCGAAGGCAGAGCGTCGTCTCGCCCAATGACCGCAAGTGGTTTTCGGACTACGTGATGCCCACGGCCGTCTCGCGGGGTCTGAAGTTCGGTGCGGTGGTCTTCGACGGCAGCGCCTTCAAGAAGTACTACTTGAACATCATCCTCGGCTTCACGATGAAGCTGGGCCTGCCCACCAAGTTTTTCAGCACCATCGACGACGCGCACGCCTGGTTCCAAGAAAAGCGCAGCAAGCAGCAGGTGGCCTGACCAAGGCCGCGGGCCCTCGAGCGATGAGCCCAAAAGGGGGGAAGGTTTTTCGGCCACGAAAACCTTCCCCCCTTTTCCGTGCCGCCCGAGGGCCGATTCCTGAGGGAAAATTCGCATTTTTACCCATCGGGCGGCGTTTCGCCCCATCCCGATGGGCACGGGCGACGGAATGTCCAAGCTCCATCAATTGATATTATGAGCTTATGAAAAACGCAAAATTGCTTATCGGCCTATGGCTATTCTTGGCAGGTTCTGATGTTTTCGGGCAGCGCCAAGTGGTTTTCCAGCAAAATGACCGGGAAAGTTTCGTGGTAAAACATGAGCCAGGAACCACGCAACCCGCCAACTATTTCATCGAGCGGCTCGCGGCGGCCCAAGGGGTCCCCACCAGCCAGCTCGAGTACCGTTTCGAGGTCTCCTTCCTCAAGGAAATCCTCGGCGGGACGCAGGGGCAGCAGGTCCGCGTCGAGGCAACGGCCTTCAACTTCACGGGCGACTACCTCTACAAGGGTTTCAGCATGGCTCCCGCCCTGATGCCCGAGAACGTCAACTTCACGCTCGAGCTGCTCGACGACAGGCGCCAGCTCATCCAGAGCCTGCCCGTGGCCAAGGCCCTCCGCGGCGACCCGCCCTTCGTGCTGCACGACCAGCCCATGGCCGCCACCGACGACCAGGGCCGCCTGCTCGCGGCTTCCTCCTTGAAGATGAGCCAGATTGTCTTCAGCTACACTGCCACCAACCGCTCGAAGTTCGACGCCCGCGCCCGCCAGGTGGACGACTACCTGGCCCGGCTCGACCAGATGGCCAGCCGCGAGCGGCGGCTGCGCGGCATCCGCCCCACCGAGCCCGACTCGCTGCGCGGCTACCAGTCGTTCCTGACCAACAACCAGGCCTTCATCGCGCAGGTGCAGACTGCCGCCTTCCTCACGGGCCTCGGGCTCGAAAACGCCGACCCGGAGGGCTTCCTGGCCAAGTTCGAGGCCTTCAAGCAGCTCCATGCCCAGACCTCCGACCAGGTCAACCAGGCCCAGGCGCGGGTGCATGAACTTTACCACGAAAAGGGCGTCCGCTTCCTCCAGGCCCGCGACCTGCCCTCGGCGCAGCGGCAGTTCAACCTGGCCTTGCAGAGCAACGCCAACTTCGCTCCCTCGGCCCACCAGCTCGCCGAGATCGACTACCTCAACGGCAATTTCCCGCAGGTCATCCAGCGCTGCGAGCAGGTGCTCGAGCGCATGAACCCCGACCCGGAGACCGAGAGGCTGGCCGCCAACCTCGTGGTCCGTGTCATCGACCAGCACGTCATGAACGCCACCCAGCTCAACAACGGCTCGCGCTACGACCAGGCCATGGCCGAGCTGGACAACGCCCTGGCCATTTGCCAGCGTGTCGATGGCATCACCTGCGGCCCGGGCGTGATGCTCCAGTACGAAAGGGCCGCCCGCGGCACCTACGGCTACCTTCTCGCGACCGTGGGGCAGGCCACCGCCGCTGGCAACCTCCGCGGCGCGGCCCAGGCCATCCGCGAGGCCGAGGCCTACCAGGCGCGCTTCGTCGATTTCATCCCCGACACCCGCGACATCGCGCCCCTGGCCCGCGAGGTGCTGCTTTCCCACGCCCGCCTTTCGGAGCAGGCGGCCCGCCAGGGCGATTTCCCCGCCGCCACGGGCCACCTCGAGGAGGCCAAGCAGTTCCAGGTGGCCCACATGCGCTACCTGCCCGACCAGCGCGACCTGGCCCCGGCCACCAACACGCTCTTCGGGGCCATGCTCGACAAGACCGGCCGCCTGCTCGACCAGGGGCAAATGGCGGCCTGCGTCAGCCAGGTGGAGGCCACGCGCGGCTTCATGGCCCAGAACGGCCCGGCCATCGCCCAGCCCGAGCGCTTCGACCAGATGGTCGCCCGGGTGTTCATGACCCAGGTGGCGCAGGCCCGGGCCAAGGTCGAGGCCGGCCAGTTGGACCAGGCCCTCGAGCTGACCCAGCAGGCGGACCGCTTCCGCCAGAACTACCGCGAGACCGTCGGCGGCGACGAGGAGCTCTCGGGCGTGCGCAGGCTTGTCTATGAGGCCTACATCGCCCGCGGCGAGGCCTCGGTCGCGCGCCGCGAGTTCGAGAAGGCCGTCGATGAGCTCAACAAGGCCCAGGCCATCTGCCAGGACGACTACCGCATCACCTGCGGCGTGGAGCTGGAGGAGGCCTTCCTCAAGGCCCGCGTCGGCCTGTTCGAGGCCAACGTCTCGAAGGCCCGACTGGCCGCCCAGCAGAAGCGCTTCGGCGAGGCCGACGACTGGACGGCCAAGGCCCAGCGCCTGGAGACCGACCACCGCCTGGGCCGCCAGCCCGAGCTCGACGCGCTCGTGGTCGAGCTCAAGCGCCAGGAGTACGACCACTTGGCCGCCGAAGGGGCGCGCCTGCTTCAGGCCGGCGATGCCGCCCGCGCCCTCGACCTGCTCAACGACGCCCTCGAGATCGAGAACCGCCATGCCGTGGCCGCGCGCGGGGTGGCCAGCAGCCCGGCCAACGTCCGACAGAACCGCCAGTCGGCCGCGCAGAAGTTCGCCCTGGCCGAGGCCGCCGAGGGCACCCGCATGGCCCAGGCCAACCGCCTCGACGTGGCCCGCGGCCACCTCGACAAGGCCATTTCCCTTTCGGGGCAGTACCAGCTCGGCACCGACCCGCCGCTGGCCCGTGCCATCGAGGACCTGACCCAGGCCATCATGGGCCAGGAGTGCAAGAACCAGCAGGGCCTCTACAACCAGACCTTGTCGCAGGCCCAGGCCCAGGTCGAGCGCCGCGAGTTCCACGACGCCTTGCGCAGTTTCGGCAAGGCCATCGAGCAGGCCAAGGCCATCGAATACTGCTCCATCAGCAGCCAGGATGCCGTGGCCGGGCGCGACCGCGTGGCCCCCGTGGTCCAGTACCTCGACCTGCGGGCCGAGGCCGACCGCAACGTCGGCGCCGGGCGCTACGCCGTGGCCCTGTCCACCTTCGACCGGGCCGCGCAAATCCACGACCAGAACCAGCTCGGAAGCTGGCAGCTCGGGCACCTGAGCCGCTTCGAGTTCATCCAGCATAACGGCAACCTGGCCTTCGTCAACTTTTGCCTGGGCCAGTACATCGCCCAGCAGAAGGCCGAGGACGCCATGAGCCTGATGCGCACCCTCCAGCAGAAGGGCTTCAGCAAGAGCGCCAGCAAGGACAACCAGACCGAGCTGGGCTACATCATGGCCCGCCGCGAGTACCAGCAGAACCCTTCGGCCGAGTGGAGCGACCGCGTGGAGGAGCTCACGGGCGACGACGGCTGGTACAGCCACTTCAAGCGGGCTTTCAAGAAGCAATGGAAATCGTATTGAGACGGCGGGCATGAGATACTACTTCATCGCCGGCGAGCCTTCGGGCGACCTGCACGGGGCCAAGCTGGCCGCGGCCATGCGCGAGGCCGATCCGTCGGCCTCCATGCGGGGCTTCGGCGGCGATGGCATGGCCGCCGCGGGCGTCGAGCTGGTGCAGCACGTCCGCGAGCTGGCCTTCATGGGCTTCGTGGAGGTGGCCAAGAACTACGGCAAGATCCGCAAGAACTTCGCGCTGGCCCGCCAGGACATCGCCCAATGGCGCCCCGACCTGGTGGTGCTGGTCGATTATCCCGGCTTCAACCTGCGCATGGCCGAGTTCTGCAAGGGCCTGGGCCTGCGCGTGGCCTACTACATCTCGCCGACGATCTGGGCCTGGAAGGAGGGCCGTGTCGAGAAGGTGCGCCGCTTCGTGGACCAGATGTACGTCATCCTGCCTTTCGAGGTCAACGTTTACGCCAAGCATGGCGTGAATGTGCGGTACCTGGGCCACCCGATCATGGACGAAATGGCCGCGCGGCGCCGCGAGGCCTTGCCCCGCGCGGAGTTCCTGCGGCGCAACCAACTGCCCGACAAGCCCATCATCGCGCTTCTGCCCGGCAGCCGGCGGCAGGAGCTGGAGCTGATCTTCCCGGAGATGCTGGCCCTGCCAAGGTTTTACCCCGACCACCAGTTCGTTGTGGCGGCCACCTCGCAGCTCGACCCGGCGCTCTACCGCTCATTCCTGCAAGGCACCGATTTGCCGCTGGTTTTCGACCAAACCCACCAGGTGCTGCAACACGCCGAGGCGGCCCTGGTCAAGTCGGGCACCGCCACCCTGGAGACGGCCCTGCTGGGCGTGCCCGAAGTGGTCTGCTACCGCATGGGCGCGGCTTCCTACCAGTTGGCCAAGCGGTTGGTCAAAGTCCGCTACATCGCCCTGGCCAACCTGATCATGGACAAAGAGGTCATTCCGGAGCTGATACAGGACCGCTGCACGGCCCCCCAGATGCGGCACGAGCTGGACAAGATCTTGCTCGACAAGCACCACCGGCTGCGCATGGTCAACGACTTCGGGCTGCTGCGCATGAAGCTGGGCGAGCCCGGCGCCTCGGGGCGCGTGGGGCAGGACATGGTGCGCTGGCTGCGCGAGCAGAAGGGCGGCCAAGGATAAGCGCTTGTCTTTCAGAGCGATGGGTACAACTGCCGCAGCTCGGCCAGGAAGCGCGCGAAATCGCTGCCGTGGCGCTGCTCGAACACCTGCGCCAGCGAGTCCTCGTGGCTGTGGTAGGTCAGGAAGCCGACGAAGTAGGAGTTGTCGGGCTCCGCGACGCGTTCCAGGAAGCGGTAGTCTTGCGGGCGCTCGAAGGGCAGCGCGCGCGCCTGGGCGAACAGCCCGCGCAAGGCCTCGTCCTTCCGCAGGGCGCGCTGGTCGTGGGGGAGGCCCTGGTGGTCCATGGCGCGGTAGAGGCTGTCGAGGGTGCGGGCGCCGCCGAGCATGAAGTCCACGTAGCGCTTTTCGTCGCGCAAGACCTGGCCGAACTCGAGCGTGGCCTCCGCCCGCGGCCCGAAGTGGCTTTCGAGGAAGCGCAGGGCTCCCTGGTTGCCCACGAAGGTGGCCAGGCTCTCGTTGAAGTCCACGTCGTCGGGCACGAAGAGGGTGGCGTGGGTCAGCTCGTGGACCACTACGCTGGCCAGCTCGCCCCAGGTGCGTTCGAGCATCCCGCTGAGGATCGGGTCGTCGAAGTAGCCCAGGGTGGACCAGGCGCCGACCTCGCGCAGGCGGGCGTCGAGCCCCTGTTCGCGCAGCCGGTCGCGCTCGCGTTCGGCCAGCGGTAGTTCGAAGTAGCCCTTGTACGGAAACTCGCCCACCAGCGGGAAGCGCCAGCGGTAGGGCCGCATGGCGAAAGGCTCGCAGGCGACCACGACCCAGAGCAGCGGCTGGCCCTGCTGGTCAAAGACGGTGTTGTAGCTGTCCGAGTCGCTCAGCCCGAGCGAGTCGATGGCGAACTCCCTGGCCTTCTGGGCGAACCGCAGCTTGAGCTTGAGGCTGTCCGGAAAGGCAGGGTCGGCCAGCACCTCCTCGACGGGCCTGGCCTGCCAGAGCACCCGCGCCTGTCCGCGCGCCTGGCCCAGCAGGTAAACCACCATGCCCCAGTTCCAGACCACGAAGCCCAGCGCGAGCCCCAACAAAAGCAATCCCGCCGTTTTGAGCCATCGTTTCATCGTGTCGTGGGTTGAAGGTGAGGGTGTTGGGCTTGGCTTTCGGGGAAATCAAGTTCGCATTTCGAAAGCGCCCGAAGGTGGGAGCCCGATCCAATCTCCCAGTGGCCGCAAATATTCGTCCAAATCTTTTGGTCCGTGAAAGCGCGGAAGTGGCGTTCGCAAAATTCTACACGAAGATGTTTTCTCGCCCATCCTCAAGGAAGAAGGCTGTTTTCGAGCGAAAATCACCGCTTATACCGAGTCGCTTTCGATGGCGCAATGTCCCAAGCCCCGATTTCATACCAAGCTCCGCGCGTTGGCTCACTGGGCATCCCCCACTTGCCCCGAGTTCAAAAAAGTCGCCCTGCCGCTTGCTTTTCGCAAGCAGAGTTTGTATCTTTGGCTATCTTCGATTTCATACCCCCGATGGACAGGCTACCCTGCCGATTCGAAAGTTCGACGGATTGGCGAGGCTTCCTAAGGTGTGCATTTAATTCTTACTTGCACAATGGTGCTTTTGGGTAGGAATTGAGGATGGTGGAAGTAATGATGTTGGCTGTAATTAATACAGACTAAAAAATATAAATCCTCACAAATGATAAAATCAGTTACATTAAAGAATTTTATGTCTCATAAAGAGTTGAGCATAAATAATCTACCTAGTATAAATATAATAATTGGTAAAAACGATACCGGCAAAACTGGATTGTTAAAAATGCTATATTCAACTATTAAATCATTAGAAATTTATAGCATAAAAAAGAAAAACAGTGAGCCTTCGTATAAAAAAGAATTAGCCGATAAATTATCGGATACCTTTATGCCACGCAAAAATGGTTTGGGCGATTTGGTTCAAAAAGGTGGCAAAGATAAATTAGATGCTCATAAGTAAGGATTCAAAATTAGCTTAGTCTAAATGGGGAGAATTTGATGACGAGGTTTGTCCCCACGTTGGCAAGGCAACGGTTGGCGG
>JAIFMG010000026.1 GCA_020048645.1 Bacteroidota bacterium
TGCCTCTGCTCAAGGATGGGAACCCGTTCTACACGCGGTTCGACTTCAAGGCGATCGTGGAGGCGGACGGGCGGACGGAGGAGGTGCTGATAGAGCTCCAGAAGTACCGGAGCCCGGACCCGGTCGGCCGCTTCCGGACCTACCTGGGGGAGAGCTACATGAAGGAGGAGGCCTACACTGAGCCGGACGGCACGCGGAAGCGGACGTCGCTCCCGCTGATAGCGGTCTATATCCTGGGCTACAGCCCGGCGGAGTTCCGGGTGCCGCACGTCGTCGCGCGGCCTGTGCTGTACGACGGGATCGACGGCTCCGTCCTGGAGATGGAGAGCAGGACGGTGGGCCTGCTGACGCACACGAGCCACTTCCTGCTGGCCGTTCCCCCGGCGGGCTACGTGTGGCGGGGCTCTCGGCAGGAGGCGGTCCTTCGGCTGTTCCGGCAGAAGCTGGACTCGGAGGAGAGCAACACGATCTACGAGCTGGAGGAGGATCCCCAGGACGAGGTGGCCCGAGAGCTGGCGGCCTACCTGAACCTGGGGACGCGGCAGGAGGACATCGTCCGTCGGCTGAAGGCCGAGGAGGAGTACTACGCGAGCGTGGTGGAGCTCGAGGCGGCCCTCGAGGAGTCGAAGCGCCGGGAGGAGGAGGAGCGCCGCCAGCGAGAGGAGTCCGAGCGCCGCGAGGCCGAGGCTTCCAGGCGCGAGGCTGAGGAGCGCCGCCAGCGCGAGGAGTCCGAGCGGCGCGAGGCGGACTCCCGGCGGAGGATGGTTGAGGTGGCCCGCATGCTCAAGGGCATGGGCGTCTCGCCGGAGGAGATCTCCCGGACCACGGGCCTCGCGCCCGAGGAGCTGGCTGGGCTGTAGCCCTTGGCGGGATTTAGTCCAGAAAGCCGCACCTTGAAACGGGGAACATCCAACGGCCGCTTCTTCAAGCGGTTCGAACCCAAGGTGAGCGTGGAGGCGGACGTGAGGATAGAGGAGTAGGATCGAGCCACCAAGGGATGCTGTCCAGCAACCAACATGGCGATTCCCCACGAACCTGTTGGGGGGCTATGCGTCGCTTTCGGTGGGGCTGATGGATGGGCCGGTACGAATTTGCATCTTTTTTACAATAATTCCGATGGAATTTTTGGCAAATTGGTTAGGAATGACTAGTTTTGATTATTATTCAATCCGAATGCGGATTTGGATTTCGACATCAATCCACCACCCCAAAACCCCACTCCTGAAATGTATTTCCAAAGCAACATCAAGCTCCTGCGCAAGCGCCGGGGCAAGACGCAGAACGATCTGGCCGACCTGCTGGACATGCGTCGGCCGACCCTGAGCGGCTACGAGAATGGCGTCGGCACCCCGAACCTGGCCGGGCTGGTCAGCTTCTCGGACTACTTCGGCATCTCTATCGACACGCTGATCCGCGAGGACCTCTCGAAGCTGGGCGAGATGCAGCTCTCGGAGCTCGAGCGCGGCAACGACGTGTATGTCAAGGGCGCCAAGACGCGCATCCTGGTGAGCACTGTTGACAGCCAGGACAACGAGAACATCGAGCTGGTCAACCAGCGCGCCAAGGCCGGCTACACGCGGGGCTTCGCCGACCCGAACTTCATCCGCGAGCTCCCCCGCTTCCAACTGCCCTTCCTTTCGCGGCAGCGCAAGTACCGGACTTTCCAGATCGAGGGCGACTCGATGCTGCCCATCCCCGATGGCGCATGGGTGACGGGCGAGTTCGTGCTCGATTGGAACGACCTCTCGCCCCGGCAGGCGTGCATCGTGGTGACGCTGGAGGAGGGACTGGTCTTCAAGGTGCTCGAAAAGGACTTTGAGCATGGATGCTTCCATTTTCACTCGCTGAACCCGGCCTATCCCCCTTACACCATGAAGACCAACGAGATAAAGGAGGTCTGGAAGTTCGTCCACTACATCAGCAGCGAGTTTCCTTACGAGGGCATGACCAACACCGACGTGGTGAAGCTCCTGGCCCAGCTCAACCTGGAAGTCGGCCAGATCAGGAGCCGGCTGAACCTCTGAAACGTGGGCCACTCCTTGTTTCCGCGGAAAAAGTGTCCATTTTTTGCTACTCTGGCCCAGCTTTGCTAAATTGGCTAGCAAATTCTCTCGGAAAATGGCAAAAGCACTATTGATAAAAAGCTCGGCTGGCAGCAAGGAAGCCATCCAAGGCCAGTGGCAACCCTTCGAGCAGTCAACGCCTTACATCCAAGGCATCGAGACGGGCGACCTGCTGGACAACATCACGGCCGAGGTGCTCAACAGCACCATCTCTGGCCTGCCCAACGTGTGGTCCAGGGCCAGGGCCTTCGGCTATGCCTTCAAATACACGCAGAGCGACGCCAACATCCAGACCTCCGGCCTGATCGGGTTCTACAAGATCCTGCTGGCCGAGTGGAAGGGCCTGCTGGCGCTCATGGCCTTGTTCCCCGACCGGGTCAGCCTGAGCGAGCCGGTTTCGCTGAACCCCAAGGAAAGGGAGCCGCTCTTCAACATCCCCAACTCCTTCGGGCGCCTCCTGTTCGAGGACATCGACCTTTGGTGCGAGCCGGAGCTTCTGCGCGCCCAAAAGCAGGAGAAGCCCTTCTTGCAGCTCATCTACTACAACAACGAGCTGGTGGGCGCGACCTCGCCTTACTCCCTGGTCTTCACCGGCATCGACTACAGCCGCCTGCCCGCCGGCAACGGCCTGACCTGGTTCCGCGACGGACGCCTGCAAGACCCGCTCGAAATCGGCAACCTGAGCAACGACCAGCTCCAGAAGCTCTACCTGCTGATCAAGAACCTGCTCGACAAGATCCCCCCGTACGAGAAATCCATCAACGCCAACCGCTCCGGCAGGCCCGAGCACGACCTCAAGTCGCTGTTCAACTTCCTGCGCCAGTGGGCCTCCGAAATCAAGGCCAAGGGACACAACATCACCGAGGAAGGAGCCCTCGACTCGGAGCTCAAGTTCGCCCAGCCCTACGAGCCGCTCTTCCGCGTCAAGCAGGAGCTCTTCCACCAGAACGGCGTCTTCAGCTACCAAGGCAACGGCGAGCCGGTTGACATCCAGCAGCTCATGCTCCAGGACAGCTTCATCTACGGCTTCCAGGAGCTCGACCCGCGCAGCCCGCTCGACAAGTCGGCCGTGCAGTACCTCAAGGCCCTCGACCCGCAGGACTCGAAAAAGCACTGGTACTTCCCGCTGCCCCTTAGCACCTACGCCCTGAAGATCTTCAAGAACCGCGTGGGCGAGCTCGTGGGCCACTCGGAGGAATACCACCAGCTCCAGGCCAGCTTCTCGAACTTCAAGCTGACGGTCAGCCTCTACCTTAGGGTGGATGGCAAGCGGCAGACGCCCATCGTCAAGCAGTACGAGGTCAAGCTGCTGACGGGCGCCCAGCGCAACGTGGTCATGTGGCCGAACTTCATCTCCCGCGACTGGAACTCCTATTACCTTTACTCGGAATATCCGTCGAACTCCACCGAGGTCAAGCTGGTGCCGTTCTACCGCGACTACGTCGAGGGGACGGGCTACAACGGCGGCTACATCAGCAACGAGCAGGGCGAGATCGTCTATGGCGAGGAACGGGCCTACAACAGCGACCTGGAGGTGCAGCGCCTGGTGAAATACCCCGTCGAGATCGCCACGAGCGACGACCATCCCTACGAGATCTTCCGCGCCAACAAGCCCTTCGCCGGCATGGAGATCCGCTCGCGGATCAACGGCGTGGACCGCGTGTGCGGCTACCTCATGATGAAGAAGCCCAACGACGACAGCATGGGCGACAACAAGATGCCGGACCTCTCGCACGAGACCAACTTCGACCAGGCGGTGGTGGGCATCGACTTCGGCAGCAACAACAGTTGCGTGAGCTACTCGAAGGTTGGCGACAACGAGGCCATGCCCATCCGCTTCGAGAACCGGCGGGTGTTCCTGCTGGGCTCGGAGGTGTTCGACCCCGACAAGTCGCAACTGGCCGTGCGCAACGAGCTGCTGTTCTTCCAGAACGAGTCGAGCGCCAACGGGCAGGTGAAGTCGTGGGTACACGACCACGAGCCCCGATACGTGCCGCAGGGCATGGGCAGTGAGGCCCTGGCGGGGGGCGTGCCCATCTTCGAGCCGAACCTGATCATCCACAAGATGGACGAGCGGACCATCACCACCAACGCGGGCACGCTGCACCACAGCATGAAGTGGCTGACCGACAACAAGGGCAAGGAGACCAAGACGGCCTACCTGAAGACCCTCTGGGTGATGGTCGCGGCCGACCTCTACGCCAAAAGGATGATGCCGGCGGAGCTGCGCTGGTCCTACCCGGGCTCGTTCAGCCAGTTGGACGTGAACCAGTACCAGCTCATGTACGGCGAGCTGCGCGAGCTTCCCATCGCCGGGCGCGGAGTTGAGGTGAGCTACCAGCCGAGCACCGAGGCCGAGGCCGTCTGCAACTACGCCATGACCAAGACCATGCCCGACGACAAGAGCATCCTGCTGGGCATCGACGTGGGCGGCAGCACCAGCGACGTGCTGGTGGTGGGCAACCTGGCCAGCAAGATGGCCTACAGCATGACCAAGCAGAGCTCGCTCCGCATGGCCGCCGGCCTGTTCTCGCAAGTGGTGCGCCGCTTCGCCGAGAGCCGCCAGGCCATCCTGAGCTACCACGCCAGTCCGCGCTGCCGCATCAAGGTGGCCAACATCGACCAGATCACCAAGAAGCCCGAGACGGCGCCGTTCTACCTCAACGCCATCCTGGACCGCCTGGAGGACAAGGACTTCCACGACTTCTATGCCGCGATGGGCAAGAGCGTACCCGGCCTCTTCGCCATTCCGGCCTACCTGACGGGCGTGCTGCTCTTCTACTCGGGCCAACTGATCGCCAAGACGGCGCAGGAGCATCCGCAGGACCTGGGCAGCATCCGCACGGTCACTTTCATGCCCTTCGGCAAGGGCGGGCGGGTGTTCGACTGGCTGGACGTGTTCCCCGGCAAGCACCTTTCAGAGAAGTACTACAATGACTGCTTCCGCGCCGGCTTCGGCCAGGGCGGGCAGAACATCACCCTTCGGAAGAAGGACGACGTGCGCAAGGACAACAAGTCGGAGGTGGCCAAGGGCCTCTCGGCGCCGCAGCGGGTCATGCCTGACGCGGACCTGCGCGAGAACTCGGACATCTTCGGCGAGGAGGGCTTCACCTTCCGGCGCCAGGGGCAGGAGCCTCTCGCGCTCAAGCCGGACGACGTCATCCGGCCCGACCACCTGGCCGAGATGAACTTCGGCATCTCCTTCCCCGACCAGTTCGTGCGCTTCGAGGAGTTCCTGAAGATCTTCCTGGACTTCGTGGGGCCGGTCAAGTCGGGCATAGTGCGGAACACGGCCACGCTCCAGAAGCAGGTTCCCAGCCTTCGGGACCAGCTCAAGAGCTTCATCCTCAACGATCCGGAATGGCTCAAGGCCAACAAGGAGAGCCAGGAGGGCCAGCCGTTCTCCTTCAAGCACTCGATGTTCGTGCTGGAGGCCATGTGCTTCCTGGAAAAGGCCATCATCCCCGAGCTGTACAAGGGCTGACGGCGCGCCGCGCCACGAGCAGAAAGGGCCTCCCGCCGCGGCGGGAGGCCCTTTCGCTTTTCGAGGCCAACGTTCGTCTCTCCTGGCGGGCGGCTTTCAGAAGTTGTAGGTGGAGCCCACGCGCATCTCGTTGACCCTTGGGCCTTGGCCAGACTCGAAGAGCGAGGTGAAGAGGTAGGTCAGGCCGATGCCGAAGTTGCCGAAGGCGATGCCGGCGGTCATGCCGAACTGGTCCTTGGTGAAGGGCAGGTCCTTCATCTGGCTGTTGCGGGTGATGTCGAGCACGCGCTCGTCGTTGACGCGGTAGCGGAGCTTGTGGTAGGCGAAGAGGTAGCGGTTGTAGAACATGGAGCCGTAGAAGTCGATGCCGAAGGCGTTGGTGCTGTGGAAGGCCAGGGGGACCTGCAGGAATCCCATGACGAGCTTGCTGCCGTCGTAGTTGAAGAAGGACGAGTTGTAGGCGTGGGTGGGATCCTCGTCGAGGGTGATAGCAACGGAGCCGTCGGGCATTCCGGTGAACTGGAGGTTGTCCTGGAAGCGGTACTTGGCCACGCGCAGGCCTACGGGAAAGCCGATGTTGAGGTTGTGGGTCAGCTCTTTCCAGAAGGGCAGCAGGGTGTAGGAAGCTGAGAAGTCGAGCAGGCCGGAGCCGAAGACCTTGACGGAAGGCTGGAACAGCTCGGCGTCGGGACCTACCAGGAAGTTGACGCCGATGCCGGCCGGATTCATGGCCTGGGTGGATTTCTTGATGTCGAGCTCAAATTGGGCGCGGCCGCTCAGCGAGGCGCCCATCAGCAGGGAAAGCAGGAGGATTTTCGTTCGCATTTCAGAGAAGTTGTTTCGTTTGGTTTTCGGATGAAGCCGCCGGGCCTCGTTCGGCGGGGGTTTTCAAAAATAAGAAGATATTGGCCAAGTCCGACAGCGGAGGGCCAGAAAGGGCGCTTCGATTTGCTGGTGCGGCTTCTGCCCTGTTCGAGGGTGGAACCGCTTGGGTGGCGCGATGGAGTGTTGTCTTTTTTTGCTTGGGCATTTTGTCCCGATTCTGGGGGACGCGCCCCGGAAAGGTCGCGGCTTGTTCTTGTCGGAAAATATCACGCGAGCCGGGGGGGCTTTCGTTTCCAACGATAAATGCTTAGTTTTGCCTCAAGGACAAACCCAAAGCTCATCAGAACATGGAAGCACTCCACATCGAAGGGACCAAAGTCAGCCCGCAGGTCACGCTGGACAAAAGCAGCGGCAAGTTTTCCATCGAAGGCATATCGACCCCGCACGACCCGGCGGGTTTTTTCTCACCTGTCCTTTCGTGGCTGGATCGCTACGCGGATTCGGCCAACGCGGAGACCTACTTCGACTTCCGCCTGAACTACTTCAACACGGCCACCTCGAAGTTTTTCCTGAACATCATGTTCAAGCTCGAGAAGGTCATAGAGGCAGGCAACGAGGTGCTGGTCCGCTGGTACTACGACAGCGACGACGACGACATGAAAGAGGCCGGTGAGAGCTACATGGACGTTGTGCAGGTGCCCATCGAGCTGATTCCCAACGAGGGTTGATCGTCCCTGGAGCGGATTTTGGCGGCCAAGGGCGATTTTTTGAAGAGGCCGCTTTGGCTACGCTAGTTTTTTTTTACATTTGCGATGATCGCGTTCGTCCCAAAGTCGAAACCAGAACAAAAAAAAAGATCCTACATGGAAGCACTAACGATAAAAGGAAGCTATTCGACTCCTACTGTCAACTTGGACAAGGATGCCAACTTCTTTGAAATATCAGGACGTTCGTTGCCGGATGACGTAACCGCGTTCTACCAGCCGGTCATAAGCTGGCTAGAGGAGTACGCGCAGGACCCCAACGATTTGACGGTCTTCCATTTCAAGTTGGTCTATTTCAACACCGCGACCTCCAAGCTGCTTCTGACCATCATGCTCAAGATCCGCGAGATGGAGCAGGCCGGCAACGAGGTGCTTGTCAAATGGTACTACGAAGAGGATGACGAGGACATGATCGAGGCCGGTGAGGAATACGCCGACGTGACCGAGCTGGACATCGAACTGGTGGAGTACACGCGCTGAGAACGCCTGTTCCCACCCCAAACAGAGGCAAGCTTCCCAAGGCTTGCTTTTTTTTTGCGCCTTAGGCTTTTGGTTTCGTTAACGATAGGCCCTGCCAAAGCCTAAGGACTGGTTAAATTCCTGAAAATTCCTCTCCAAGGGCGTCGCCTTCCTTTGTTGGACAAGCCAGTCCGCTTAAATTCGCAAGGTTTTTCGCACGAACTCCGCCCCAAACCAGCACAAAACAACCGCAATGGAAAATCTGGACATCAAAGAACTCAACGAAAGGATTCAGCAGGAGAGCGCCGTGACGGAGATGATCCTCATGGAGATGCGCAAGGTCATCGTGGGCCAGCGCAACCTGATGGACAACCTGCTCATCGCCCTGCTTTCCAAGGGGCACATCCTGCTCGAGGGCGTGCCTGGTTTGGCCAAGACCTTGGCCATCAACACGCTGGCCGACAGCATCTCGGCCAAGTTCAGCCGCATCCAGTTCACGCCCGACCTGCTGCCCGCGGATTTGCTCGGCACCCTGATTTACAGCCAGAAGCGCGAGGAGTTCACCGTCAAGAAAGGCCCCATCTTCTCGAACTTCGTCCTGGCCGACGAGATCAACCGGGCCCCGGCCAAGGTGCAGAGCGCCCTGCTCGAGGCCATGCAGGAGCGCCAGGTGACCATCGGCTCCGAGACCTTCCCGCTCGAGGAGCCCTTCCTGGTGCTGGCCACGCAGAACCCCATCGAGCAGGAGGGGACCTACCCGCTGCCCGAGGCCCAGCTCGACCGCTTCCTGCTCAAGGTCGTCATCAAGTACCCCAAGAAGGAGGAGGAGCAGGCCATCATCCGCCAGAACCTGCTCAAGAACTTCCCCAAGGCCTCGCAAGTGGTCTCCGCCGAGAGCATCCTGCGGGCCCGCGAGGTGGTCAAGCAGGTTTACATCGACGAGAAGATCGAGAAGTACATCGTTGACATCGTCTTCGCGACGCGCTTCCCCGAGATGCACAACCTGGGCAAGTTCAAGCAGCTCATCGGCTACGGGGCATCGCCCAGGGCCAGCATCGGCCTGGCCAAGGCCGCGCAGGCCTACGCCTTCATCAAGCGCCGCGGCTACGTGGTGCCCGAGGACGTCCGGGCCGTCAGCCACGACGTCCTCCGCCACCGCCTGGGCCTGACCTACGAGGCCGAGGCCGAGAACATCACCCAGGAGGACATCGTCTACGAGATCCTCAACGTGGTGGAGGTGCCCTGAGCCGGACGAACCGCTCTCCCTGTGCTTTTCACGGATAACCCGCATCGAACATGGACACTTCCGAGCTGCTCAAGAAAGTCCGAAAGATCGAAATCAAGACCAAGGGGCTCTCTTCCCAGATCTTCGCCGGGGAGTACCACAGCGCCTTCAAGGGTAGGGGCATGGCCTTCAGCGAGGTCCGCGAGTACCAGTTCGGCGACGACGTGCGCAACATCGACTGGAACGTCACGGCCCGCTTCAACCACCCCTATGTCAAGGTCTTCGAGGAAGAGCGCGAGCTCACCGTCATGCTGCTGGTCGATGTCAGCGGCTCGAAGCTCTTCGGAACCCGCAAGCAGCTCAAGCGCGACCTGGTGGCCGAGCTTTCCGCCGTGCTGGCCTTCTCGGCCATGCAGAACAACGACAAGATCGGCATCATCCTCTTCAGCGACAAGGTCCTGAAGTTCATCCCCCCGAAGAAGGGCCGCAAGCACATCCTGCGCATCATCCGCGAGATGCTCGACCTCGAGAGCCCTACGCCCAGCACCAACATCGCCGAGGCCCTGCGCTTTTTCACCGGGGCCATCAAGAAGCGGTGTACGGCCTTCCTCATCTCGGACTTCATCGACAAGGGCTACGAGACCGCCGCGCGGGTGGCCAGCTACAAGCACGACCTCATCGCCGTCAAGGTCTTCGACCAGCGAGAGGCCGAGCTGCCGCCCATCGGGCTGGTCAACATGCTCGACGCCGAGACCGGGCGGCAGCTTTGGGTGGACACCTCCAGCCGCGCCGTCCGCGAGGCCCATCGGGCTTGGTTCGTCAACCACGACCAGCAGATGCGGTCGATCTTCAGCAAGATCGGCGTGGACCTGGTCAGCATCCGCACCGACCAGGACTACGTCCTGCCGCTGATGAACCTCTTCAAAAAACGAATGGTTTGAAAACGAGCTTTATGCGACGGAATCTTTCCCTGGCCCTGCTGCTGGCCTTCTGCTGGGCGGCGCCGGCCTCTGCCCAGCGCCTCGACCAGGCGATGGCGCGGGCCCAGCTTTCGCAGCAAGAGGTCGTCACCATGCAAAGGGACACGCTCTGGCTCTGGGTGGAGGTTCCCGCCGGAACCGCGGTGGCCTTCCCCGAGCTGGGCGACACCCTGGCCGCCCACGTGGAGGTCCGCCAGCAGTTCGTGGTCGATACGACCGCGCTGGCCGACGGCCGCCTGCGCCTGCGGAGGGGCTACCTCCTGGCCAGCGACAGGGGCGGCCAGTACGCGCTGCCCCGCCTGCCCGTGGTGCTGCTCGCCCCGGCCGGGCCCGACACGCTGTTCGCCGACTCGCTGCGGCTGGTGGTGTCCGAGCCTGAAATCGACCCCAGCAACCCCTCGATGGGCGACCTCAAGGGGCCGGAGAACACCGGATTCGACTTCGACGAGTTCTGGGCCCTCTACGGCTGGTGGCTCTCCATCTTGCTGCTGGTCCTGGCCGCCGGGCTTTTCCTGTGGATGCGCTGGCTCGCCCGCAAGCGCAAGGCCGAGGCGGACGCGCTGCCGCGCTACCCGCCGCATGTCGAGGCCCGCATGAGCCTCGAGGCCCTGGCGGCCAAGCAGCTCTGGCAGAACAACCAGGTCAAGGAGTACTACAGCGAGCTGACCGACATCCTGCGCCATTACCTCGAGCGCCGCTTCGGCATCAACGCCATGGAGCTGACCAGCCACCAGATCGCCCTCAAGGCCAAGTACGACCAGCGCGTGCCCGAAAAGGCCTACATCGCCCTCAAGCGGGTGCTCGAGTCCTCGGACTTGGCCAAGTTCGCCAAGGCCACCCCGCAGCCGCAGGAAAACGAGGCGAACCTGGCCCACGCCCACGCCTTCGTGGACGAGACCGCGCCCCAGGAGACCGCCGAGGCGGATGCCGCCGAGAATGATTCGAAACCGACCCCGGAAAACCATCGACCATGATCTTCGCCTATCCCCAGATGTTCTGGCTGCTGCTGCTCTTGCCCCTGTTGGCCCTCTGGCAAGGCTACCGCAGGCGAGGTGGCGAGCCTACCTTGCAGGTATCCAGCACCTTGCCCTTCGTGGGATTGTCCAGCGGGCTGCGCGCCTACCTGCGGCCGCTGCCGCTGGTCTTGCGCCTGCTGGCCATGGCCTTGCTGGTGGTGGCCCTGGCCCGACCCCAGACCCGCGACGACTGGACCGACATCACCACTGAGGGCATCGACATCGTCCTGGCCATGGACATCTCGAGCAGCATGCTGGCCCGCGACTTCCAGCCCAACCGGCTGGAGGTGGCCAAGGAAATGGCCGCCCGCTTCATCATCAACCGCCCGAACGACCGCGTCGGCCTGGTGGTCTTCAGCGGCGAGAGCTTCACGCAAAGCCCCCTGACCACTGACCATCCGGTGGTCATCAACCAGCTATCGGAGCTGCAAAGCGGGATGCTCGAGGACGGCACGGCCATCGGCATGGGCCTGGCCACCTCGGTCAGCCGGCTCAAGGACAGCCAGGCCATCAGCAAGGTGGTCGTGCTGCTGACCGATGGCGTCAACAACAAGGGCACCATCGCCCCGCTGACGGCCGCCGAGATCGCCCAGACCCTTGGCGTGCGGGTTTACACCATCGGCGTGGGCTCCTACGGCAAGGCGCTCTTCCCGGTCCAGACGGCCTTCGGAACGCAATACCAGCAGATGGACGTTACGATCGACGAGGAGATGCTGGGCCAGATCTCGCAAATGACGGGGGGCAAGTACTTCCGGGCCGACAGCGAGGAGGCCCTGCGCTCGATCTACGACCAGATCGACCAGTTGGAGAAGTCCAAGATCGAGGAGCAGCAGCAGAGCCGCCGCACCGAGGAGTTCTGGCCCTTCGTGGCATGGGCCTCGCTGCTGGTCCTGCTCGAGCTGGTCTTGCGCCACACCTTGCTCCGCACCATTCCATAAACCTCCCTCCGAATCCCAACCGCCATGTTCCAGTTCGCGCACCCCGAATACCTGCTCCTGCTCTTGGCCCTGCCGCTCCTGGCCGTGGGCTTCGGCTTGGCGCAGGCCCAGAAGAAGAAGGCCATCCGCACCTATGGCGACTGGGAAGTGGTCCGTCGGCTCATGCCGGGGCTCTCCCGCGGCCGTCCTGTCCTCAAGTTCGTGCTGGTGTCCCTGGCCCTGGGCTTCCTGATCCTGGCCGTCGCCCGCCCGCGCCTGCCCGGCAAGCTCGAGCAGGTGACCCGACAAGGCGCCGAGATCATCCTGGCCGTGGATGTCTCGCGCAGCATGTTGGCCGAGGACATCCGCCCCAACCGCCTGACCCGGGCCAAAATGGCCATCGAGCAGATGCTCAAGCGCCTGGTCAACGACCGCGTCGGCCTGATCGTCTTCGCCGGAAGGCCCTACGTCCAGGTGCCGGTCACGGCCGACTACTCGGCCGCCCAGATGTTCCTGCGCAGCGTCAGCACCTCGATGGTGGAGCAGCAGGGCACCGACCTGGGCGCCGCCATCGAGCTGGCCACCAAGTCCTTCTCGGGCACTGAGCGGGTGCAGCGCGCCCTGGTCATCATCTCCGACGGCGAAGACCACGAGGCCGCGGCCATCGAGCAGGCCAGCTTGGCCGCCGAAAAGGGCATCATCATCCACACCATCGGCATGGGCCTGGCCGACTCCGTCCCCATCCCCGACGGCTCCGGCCAGGGGCGCTTCATCCAGAAGCCTGGGGGAGGCACCGCCTTGACCGCGCTCAACGAGCAGATCCTCATGGACGTGGCCCAGGCCGGCGGCGGGGTCTATGTGCAGGCCAACAACGCCCAGTCGGGCCTGGAGCTGGTCCACGCGCGCATCAACGACATGGAGAAGGCCGAGTTCGAGGCCAAGACCCTCGACTACGAGGAGCTCTTCGCCTATTTCGTCGGGGCCGCCCTGATCCTCTTGTCGCTCGATTTTTTTGTTCGGGAAAAGAAAAGCGAAAACTCGAATTTTTACAAACGTTGGGTGGAACGCAA
Source organism: Bacteroidota bacterium (assembly GCA_020048645.1). Taxonomy (GTDB): domain Bacteria; phylum Bacteroidota; class Bacteroidia; order Bacteroidales; family UBA6013; genus UBA6013. The sequence goes on from JAIFMG010000026.1 coordinate 12,804, forward strand.
CACGGATACCTTATGAGAGCACGTCATTTTTGGATATGGAACCTGCTCGCTGCCCTTGGCGCGATGTTGCTGCCCAGCGCGAGCCAGGCGCAGGCCGAGCGGCGCTTCATCCGCGAGGGGGTGGCGCAGTATGCCGATTCCAACTACAACAACGCCGAGGTCAGCTTCCGCGAGGCCCTGCGCCTGGCTCCGCGGTCCTACGAGGCCGCCTACAACCTGGCCGGAGCCTTGTACAACCAGCAGAAGTTCGACCAGGCCCTGAGCGTCTATGACTCCCTGGCCAAAGCCACCTCGGATCCCGGGCGGATGGCCAACATCTTCCACAACATGGGAAACAGCTTCCTGATGAAGACCCTCCACGCCTCGCAAATGATGCGCTCGGGCCAACCCATCGACATGCTCGCGGCCCTCCAGAAGTACCAGGCCGGCGAGCTGGAGGCCGACCCCAAGCAGCTCATCGCCAATGTCGAGGCGGCCATCGAAGCCTACAAGAACTCCCTGTGGATCCGCCCGCAAGACCAGGAGACCCGGTACAACCTGGCCTTCGCCTACAAGATCCTGGACCAGCTCAAGCAGAACCAACCTCCGCAAGACCCCGACGACCAGAACCAGGACCAAGACCAGAACCAGGACCAGGAGCAGGACCAGAACCAGGAGCAGAACGAAAACCAAGAGCAGAGCCAGGACGAAAACCAGAACCAGGACAACCCGCAGAACCAGGACTCGGACGGCGACGGAATGCCCGATTCGACCGAGCAGAACAACGGCCAGCCCCAAGACACCGACCGTGACGGCACACCCGACCACCAAGACCAGGACTCCGACAACGACGGGCGCCCCGACCACCAGGAATCTGGCCGCAATCCCCAGCGGCCCCAGGATACCGATGGAGACGGAACGCCTGATTTCCAAGACACGGACTCCGACAACGACGGAGTGCCCGACAGCCAGGAGCCCATCGCCGGGCAAATTTCCCAGGAGGACGCCCTGCGCATGTTGGAAGCCTTGGAGGACGACGAGCAGAACCTGCACGACCAGATCCGCCAAGCCGCCCCCGCCAAAAACGCCAGCGGCAAAACCTGGTGATCTTCGAGGCATTTGCTTTCCATGCGATTGAATTTCAGATACAAAACCTAATTTTGAACTGGAGATGGATGTCCGACAACCCTTCGTGAGCTGCAACGCTCGGCCCTCGGCGGCGGGCTTGTCCATCGCCCAGAAGGGCGCCTGGCCACGCACGGCAGGCGTCCTCGCGCTCGTTCTCACTTTGGCCGATGGCCCGCGCCCCAGCGCGGCCTCTGCCGAAAAACCCTATGACCCATGAAAAAGAGACTACTAGCCATCGCGTTGCTCTTGCTGCCCCTGTGGGTGGCGGCGCAGGTCGAGTTCAAGGCATCGGCCCCCCAGTCGGTGCGCGTGGGCGAACAGTTCCAACTCACCTACACCATCAACGCCAACGGAAGCCGCCTGGTAGCCCCCAGCTTCGAGGGTTTCGACTATCTGGGCCTCCAGCAAGGCACGACCATCGTCAACGGCGCCGTCACCCAGTCCTTTACCTACGTGCTGCGCGCCCGACAGCAGGGCGACTACGTCATAGCCCCCGCGAAAATCGAGTCCAGGGGGCGGACCTACGCCTCCAACCCCGTCACCATCAAGGTCTTGGCTGGTTCCGCACCCAACGCTGCCCCTGGCAGGGCCGATAGCAACAACGCAGGGTCTGGATCTCCAGACGTTTTCGCCGGAGTAACCCTCAACAAGCGGCAGGTCTATGTCGGCGAGCCGCTCGTGGCCACCATGGAAATCTACAGCGCCTTGAGCCTCACCGGTTTCCAGGATGTCAGCTTCCCCGACTTCACGGGCTTTTGGGCCGAGCAGATCGAGTCGCCCAGCCAAATTGACCTCCGCCGCACGACCCTCAACGGCAAGGAGTACGGCGTGGGCATGTTGCAAAAGACCGCGCTCTTCCCCCAGCGCTCGGGCCAGGTGACCATCGACGCCTTCGAGGTCGTCGCCGAGGTGCGCGAACCCACCGGCCGCTACGACTGGTGGGGCCGCCCCCTGACCCAGTCGGCCACCAAGACCGTCCGTTCCGAGCCCCAGACCATCACGGTTCTGCCCTTGCCCGAGGAGGGCAAGCCCCAGGGCTTCAACGGAGCCGTCGGCAGCTTCCGCCTCAAAGTCGAAATCGACCAGACAAAGGTCCAGGCCAACAGCGCCATCACCTTGACGGTCACCCTCTCCGGCTCGGGCAACCTCAAGCTGGTCGAGCCGCCCAAGATCGAGTTCCCGCAGGGTTTCGAGGTCTATGACCCGGAAGTCAAGAACGAGTTCACCGTCTCCGCCGCCGGCCTTGAGGGCAGCCGCGTGCTCACTTACCTGGTCATACCCCGGCAAGCGGGTGTTTTCACCTTGCCGGCCATCCGGTTCAGCTATTTCGACCCGCAGCAGCGCAAGTACTTCACCGTCAGCTCCGAAGACTTCGTGCTCAACATCGACGCCGGGCAGGAGCAGGCCAGCACGTCCACCGTGGTCAACAAGCAGACCGTAGAGGGCCTGGCCGAGGACATTCGCTTCCTGAAGCCGGGCGATCTGGGCCTCCGCCCCTCTGGCCGTGGCTTCTTCCGCAGCCTGCCTTTCTACATGAGCTATGGGCTGAGCTCGCTGGCTTTCGTCGGCTTCATCCTCTTCCGCAAGAAGAAGGCCTCCGACCTCGAGAACGTCGCCGAGCTGCGCTACCGACGCGCCGCCAAGGTTACCCGCAAGCGCCTCAAGACCGCCGAAGAACACCTGCGGGCGCTGAACAGCGAGCTTTTTTACGCCGAGCTCCTCAGTGCTTCTTGGGGATACCTCAGCGACAAGTTCGGCGTGCCCGCCTCCGCCCTTTCGCGCGAGGTGGCCATCGAAAAATTCCAGGAAAAGGGAATACCGGAGAGCCTGAGCGGCGAGTTCCTCGAGGTCATCGACGCCTGCGAGTTCGCCCGCTACGCCCCCAGCACCGACAACTCGCAGATGGACATGCTTTTCCGCAAGGCCAGCGATGTCTTCAACCGAATTGAGCACCAATCCAAGTCATGATGATGAGCAGAACGAAGCGTTTCTTGGCAATCGCGCTGGCCTGGCTCATGGTTGGGGCCTCGTGCGCGGCCCAGGCCCAGACGCCCGGCGAGCTGGCCCAGGAGGCCATGGCGCACTACACCCAAGGCGATTTCGCCCTGGCGGCCGAAGCCTACCACGGCATCCTGCGGCAGGGGCTGAGCTCCGCGCCCCTGCACTACAACCTGGCCAACTGCTATTTCCGCCTCGACAGCCTGAGCCTGGCCATTTTGCACTACGAAAAGGCCCTCCTGCTGGCCCCAGGCGACGAGGACATCCTGCACAACCTCGAACAGGCGCAGGCCATGACCATCGACCAGTTGGAGGTCATCGAGCCTTTTTTCCTGCGGCAGTGGTACGAGTGGCTGGCCAGTTGGGCCATGCCCGGTAGCTGGGCCTTCTGGAGCAGCTTGTTCTTCGTGCTCACTTTGGCCCTGTTTGTGGCCATTCTTCTTTCCGGACGTGCTATTTTCCGAAAAGCCGCTTTTTTTTCCGCCTTGACCTTGTTTCTTTTTTCCATGGCAAGTCTTGTTTTTGCCATCGAGCGACACGGGCAGATCAACGGGCAAGGAACGGCCATCGTTTTTGAAGGCAAAGTCCAAGTAAAAAGCTCGCCAGAGCCTTCCGGCAAAGTTCTTTTTGAAATTCACGAAGGAACCAAGGTCGAGCTGCTCGACAGTCTCGGCCAGTGGTGCGAGATTCGGCTCAGCGATGGCGAATTGGGCTGGCTTCCTCTTTCTTCCATCCGAAAAATCTAAACACCGTGCATCTAGTCATCCTTTCCGCGGCCTATGTCCGCAAACGGCTCATGGAGGAGCTCCCCAAGGGCTACCACTACCACGACATCAACCACACCGAGCTGGTGGTAGCGGCGGCAAGGATGCTCGCCGCCGAGCTGCGGCTGTCGGAAGAAGAGCAGGACATGCTGCTCTTCGCCGCCTGGTTCCACGACGTGGGCATGATCCACGGCCACGAGCGTCACGAAGCACAAAGCATCCTGATGGCCAAGGACTTCCTGCGCCTGCACCGCTTCCGCGAAAGTGAAATCGCTCAAGCCGTCGCGCTGATTGACGCCACCCGCGACCGCAAGCCTAAGAGCCTCCTGGCCGAAGCCCTTTGCGATGCCGACATGGTACACCTTTCGCGCGACGACTACTTCGAGCGGGCCGAACTGCTGCGCAAAGAGTGGAACGCTACCGGGCGAATCATCCCGGAATCGGAATTTTGGCACCAAACCAAGCAACTTTTCGCACAACACCGCTATTTCACACCCTTCGCCCAACAGAACTGGCAGGCCGGAAAGGAGAAGAATTACCTGCAAATCATCCAAAAATGGGGATGAGGCGATACTTCGTCCGACTGGCTTACGATGGAACGGCCTACCACGGCTGGCAGGTACAGCCAGGGCTCGTCTCGGTACAAGGCAAATTGCAAGAGACGCTCGAGCACCTTGTCGGCGCGCCAGTATTGCTGCTCGGTTGCGGCAGAACTGACGCCGGAGTGCATGCCCGAGACTTCTACGCCCACTTCGACCACAGCGGCGAGCTGGATTTGCCCGTGCTACTGTACCGCTGGAACCGATTTTTGCCCCAAGACATTGTCCTGCGCGAGATTTTCGAGGTTAAGCCCGAAGCCAGCGCTCGTTTCGATGCCCAGAGCCGAACCTATCACTACTTTGTTTCATTGGGAAAAAATCCGTTTTCCAGGGCTTATTCCCACTATGTTTTTCGCCCGCTCGACATCACGGCCATGCGCGAGGCTGCCGAGCTGCTTTTCCAATTCGAAGACTTCACCAGCTTCAGCAAACTGCATTCCGACGCCAAGCACAACCTTTGCACCTTCCATTCGGTTGGAATACGGGAACAGGACGGAATGCTGATTTTCGAGCTCTCTGCCAACCGATTCCTTCGCAACATGGTACGCGCAATCGTTGGGACTTTGCTCGAAGTAGGATTGGGACGCATGGACCCACAAGGCTTCCGCAAAGTCATCGAGGCGCGAGACCGCTGCGACGCCGGACAGTCGATGCCCGCCCGTGCCTTGTTTCTCGAATCCGTAACCTACGACTGGGACAAGATCAGGCTCAAAGCGAGCGAGTAAGCAAACCTGCTCAGAGGTTTTCCAAGTCAGAAAGATAACTCTCGGCCTGTCGCAAAAGTTCAGTCTTTTTGTCCGCATCCATGTTGGCCCAAGTGTTGATTGGCATGGCCATTCGTGGATTCCGTGAGAATTTATCGGTGTTTTTTGCGATAAAATTCCAGTAAAGGCTATTGAACGGACAGGCTTTGGTTCCGGTGCTTTTCTTGGGGTCGTAAAAGCACTGCCCGCAGTGGTCGCCCATCTTGTTGAGGTAGTTGGCCGAGGCCGCGTAGGGCTTGCTCGCCATGATTCCACCATCGGCGAACAGGGCCATTCCCAGCGTGTTGGGCATTTCCACCCATTCCAGGGCGTCGATGTAGATGCCCAGGTACCACTGCTCGACTTGCGCCGGCTCGACTTCGGCCAACATGGCGAAATTTCCCGTTACCATCAGCCTTTGGATGTGGTGCGCGTAGGCCCAGCGCAACGATTGGCCGATGGCTCGGGCCATGCAGCGCATTTTTGTCTCGGCCGTCCAGTAAAAGCCGGGGAGCTTCCGGCTGGCCCCGAAGAAGTTATGCTGGGCATAGGCGGGCATGTGCGCCCAATAGACCCCGCGGACATATTCGCGCCAGCCCAAGATCTGCCGGATGAAGCCCTCCGCCTGCGCGATGCTGACCTCGCCGGGCATGGCCACGTGCCGGCCTTCCACCATCCTGATGACTTCCAGCGGATTTAACATCTTGGTGTTCAACGCGAAGGATAGCCTCGAATGATACAGGCTCCAATGCGTATCCGACAAGGCATCCTGAAAAGTCCCGAAAAGCGGAAGCCTTTCCAAGACAAACTCGGCCAGCATGTCCTGGCTTTGGCGGCGGTTGCTGGGCCAGATGAAGCGCTCTGGGTCGATGAAGCCAAACGTCTTCGCGCCCGACTTGTGTATCATCTCGACCAAGCCTTCGACATTTCGAGGATAGATTTTGGGAACGTAGGGATTGTGGTTTTTGGGCAATCTTTTGCGGTTTTCAAAGTCCAAATTCCACTTCCCCCCCAAGGGCTCGCCATTTTGAAGCAAGATATTATGTTTTTTCCTCATCATGCGGTAGAAACTCTCCATCAGCCATTGCTTCTTGCCGGCGAAATGTTTGGCCACTTCGCCCCGCTCGCCCAGGAAATGTTCCGAGGAGACGCAAGCGCTTTCGATTCCGATGGATTGCGCGATGTTTTTGAGCTGCTGGTCCAGCCGCCACTCGTCAGGTTCCTGGTACTCGAAACGATCGATTTTCAGCCGAACAACTTGCTGGCGCAGGATCGCGCCCAGTTCCTGCGGATTATCAGGATCATCGAGTGCCCAATAGACGCAGTTGTGCCCCGCGGAGGCCAGCTCGTCCCGAAATCGGCGCATGGACAAGAGAAAGGCTACGACCTTTTGGATGTGGTGGACGGTGTAATCCGTCTCTTGGCGCATTTCACAAAACAAGTAAAACACGTTCGGCTCAACCTTCTCGAACCAAGAGTGCAGCCGATTGAGCTGGTCGCCGAGGACCAGCCTAAGAACACGGTGTTTTGGCGCTTGGGTCATGGAGTTCAAGGTTGTGGGAAGTTCTGGTACGTGCCTTCCAGATCGAAATAGTGCTTGGGTAGCTGGTCCGTGCTGAATTGTGGCCACCAACTCGCGTATAAAAACAGCGTGGAATCACTGATGTTCAAATCTGCGGGCAGATGTTCGGCCACGAAAAACGTGGTGGAATTTTCGGGTCCCTCCAAGGCAGACAACATCAGCGTTTCAGTCGAGAGCGGCCAGTTGACAAAGACAGTCGGAGAGAGCATGGCTTTGGGAATCAAGTTCTTGTCATGCCCTTGCGCCTGGCTGATGATTTGCTGGTAAAAATCCAGTTTCTCGTAATATACCCTGGCGGTCTTGTTCATCAGAAAAAGATGGAAGAAGACCGCAACAACCAACGTTCCTGATGCACCTCTGTTGAAGAGATTGCGCTCATGATCGATCCAGTGCAGCACAAGAATGCCCAGCATGAAGCTCAGGGGCATGAAGTCCTTTTCCATTTGCGCGTCGCAATCGCCTGCGTGGTAAATGACCGCCGTCAACACAAAGAAGCCGAAGATATAAACTCCCAAGATGCTGAACTTGAAGAACGCATTTCTCTTGGCGTGCATCACCAAAGCCAAAATCGCGACAAGCAGAATCATGAGGTAGGTTTCTTGGATTCGGTGCAGAACGAAGGTGAAAGGATAAAGGCCACGCCAATTCTTTAAAACTTCGCGCATTTCGTTGATATTGCCCAACAAATTCCCTTCATAGCTGCTCGATTCTACTGCCGCAGCCTTGAGAACAACCAGGACGCCGACCAGGGAAATCAAGATATAGCTTTTGGCATTCTTGTAGCCGTGGTCAAACACGATTTTGTGCAAAATGGCAAACAGCAGGGTGAAAGTAGCGACAGGATGCGCAAAAAAAGCAAGAGCAGCCACCAAGATAGCCCCCAAGTAGTCCCAAATGGGTTTCATCGGTCGGTTCATGTTTATCCAGGCATAAAACAGCGTAGAATATACAAGCGCCTGATGGGTTTCTGTTACAATATAGAAGAAGTTGTGCGTCACTCCAAGGGTAAGCACAAGCACTGTCAATAGCGCTGCTTTGGTGTGTTTGAGCCAATAGGCATTGAGCAAAAACACAATGTAGTAAACGCCAGTGAATGAAACCGAAAAGATGAGCAGCACCCAACGAAGCGGAAGTTCGAGCCACAAGGCAAGCCTCGTGGGCAGTTGGGTCAAGAAGGTCGAGTAGCGGCTTGCCTCTATGTTGATCTGGTCGAAGTAGATGATTTTGAAAAGTTGCGCGGAACTGTCGTAGCTCAGTACCCTGGGCAGGTAATGCCACGCGCTGAGCACGAGCATCACCGCAAAGAAAAAATGCCCCCAGATCAACATTCCCTTTTCAGAAAAAACGCGATGCAAATGTTTGCTCGCCCATTCGATATTTTCCCTGATGCTGATCATTCGAGTATGGGATTATAGACCTCGGTGTCGGGGCCGATGGTGATGACTAGGTTTTGGTCAGCATTGAGTTGGAAACTTTCGCGGGTGCGCAAGTAAACAACGTTCGATCCTGCTGTCATCAAAAACTCTAGTTCTCCACCGATGGGAAATTCCTCCTTGAGCAGGGTGATGGAGGTCGGGTCGGTGCTTTGGCCGGGCAGGAGCGAACCGTAAACTGAAACATCGCCCATGCGGAAGGACGAAATTCGCACCTCGCCCAACTGGTTTTCGATGGAAATGGTCGCGGTGGCATACTCTTCGCACGAGGTGGCTGCCAAAGATGCAACAAGCAGAAAGATAAGCAGGCGTTCAAAGCGCATGGCGATAGGATTTAAGGAGTGATTTTGACCTCAAACTCACCCAGGAAAGCGCTGGTTTGTCCTTGCGTTACTTCCAGCAATTCGAGGATGTAGGGCTTGGCCGTGGCTACGCTTCCATTGTTTTGCGACAGCAGGAACGAATCGACCATGCAGATGTGGAATCCAGGCTGGAGCACCTGCATGTTGACCAGCAATTCGGCAAAATCACCGGCGGTGAGCAGGGTGTCGTTGTCGGTCTGGTAACTGGCCGAGAAGGCGTATTTCACCTCCTCGGTGGTGGTCGCGAAGCCCAGGACCGGCTCCGAATGCCGACCGCTGGTATCGAGCAGGAATGAGTCGAAGCTGCCCCAAGGCTTTTCGTTGATGCTGATGCTCAAGGCTTTGATTTGAGGAACCAAGATGTAATGCCTTTGGTCCTCAATTTCGAGATAGGGCTTCACGATCAGGATGATCTCCCGAAATTCCACCTCGGTGTTCTGCGAGTAAATCGCATCCGAGGGGCTGTAGCGGTCTTCGTCGGCGCAGCCTGCCGCGAGGCTTGCCCCAAGCCAGAGCAGCAGCAGCAACCGAGGAGGTAGGAATGCGGACCATGAATTTTTCATTCTGTTTGTATGAAGTTGTTGAAAATGCCGATGAAGGTCATTTTCTTGTCATCGCCCAACATAGGCAATTCGTAGGTGTATTGGCTGAACAGGTAGTAGTTTTTTCGCTCGATGAACTGTTCGGTTTCGTTGACGCTCAGGCGTGCCAGCGCGTTGCTGGCCCGGTCGAGAAGGCTTCCTGCGCCGGTGTTGGCGCCGGTGTTGTCTGCCACGTAATCTTTCAAAAGCTGATCAATGTGGACGCGCAGGTGCTCTTTGAAGTCCGCCTCGTTCGGGTTGGTCGCGAGGAGCAAGGCCGAAAGGGCGAGCAGGGTGATGAAAAACCATTTCATGTGTTGGAGGATTGAAGCGTTTCGGGGATTTATTTTGTGCCATGAAGATAGGAATTGTCGGGTTCAAATGCAAAAAAAAGCCATGCCTCGCTGATCTTGAGGGCGAGAGCGCCCTTGCGCGCTGATCGATTTGGATTATCTTTAGCCAAAAATTTAACAAAGCCGAGCCACATGGAAATGGATTCATTGACCTTAACGCTGATCTTCATCTTTGTTAGCGCCTTGTTCGGTGCGTTTCTCCGGCGCCGTAGCCGCGACAAATGCCTTCTCGATTTTGACGGAGACATGGCGGTTCTCCAGCATGTCGATGGTCGGGAGGTCGCGCGCGGATTGCTCGACGTGGAAAGCACGGGCTTGGAGTTCCGCTTTCCAGAACCTGTCAAGGACGACAAGGGGCTGTTCACTTCTTCTTACATGTTTTACAAGTATGAGTTCGAGCAAATATTGACAATCATCCGTTTCCACGATTTGCTCGACGAAGAGGCCAAGGCCCGGAGAGACAAGGAGTTGGCGGCTACCTATCGGCCAAAATTTTGGCGTCGCATGAAGCGTCGGCTGGGCAACTTTTTCAAGACCATCAGGGATTCGCTCGAAGAGGTTTTGCAGGTCATTGTCAGCCAGGTCCAGAAGGTCGGCAAGACGGGGGAGGTGCTGGCAAGCCAGAACAAGTACGTTTCTAAAATGCAGGGACAACTTCTCCAGTCTGTGGGTACTGCTTACGAGCCTTTGTTGGAGCAGTACATCGGGCGGAGGGTTGTTTTTGAGCTTATCAAAGGGGGCGTGATTACAAAATACGACGGAGTGCTCAAGGATTATACCCAAGATTACGTCGAGATAATGGACGTTCATTATGCTATCGACGACAAGGGCCCTTGGCGTGTCGCGGATATGATTTTTCCGCAGCGGTTCTGCATCGTCCGGCATTTTGGCGAGCGCTTGCCCGAGCATGAACTCAAAGACAAGAAGAATGGCAAGGCCTGACGAATTGGTGCTGCTTTTCCGCGGCAGCATTGTCGAGGCGCTGGGGGCCAAGGCTTTTGTCGAGGAAAGTGGCATCCCTTTGCTTTTCAGGGATTTGCACCAGTCCAGCATCGTGGCCGGATGGATTCAGCCGGGCTCCCTGGACGGGGCCGAGCTCTGGGTAGCGGCTCGCCACGAGCAGGCGGCCTTGGATTTGCTCGACAAGTTTTTCAACGCACCTTTCACACTCTGAAATCTTAACCAAAGGGCTTATGGACAGGACGGCATTTTTCGTGTTTTTCTGGTTCGTCTTGGGGACAGCCGCATCTGCCCAAACCGATACCTTTTACATTGAAACCAACCAGCACACCTTTTCGCTTCGGTTGAACTACGTCCATCCTTGGCAGCAGATCCAGGTCATGCACCCTGTCGATGGTTCGGTGGCTTCGTTGGTGAACAACCGCGACTACACGACCATCGAGCCGGTGGTGAGCAACAGCGTCGGCATCGGTGGAACCTGGCGGAACGTGGCCGTCAACTTCATCGTCCCTTTGGAGCCTCGCCGCGACGACCCGCCTTCCACTTTCATGGATGTTCGCCTGAACCTTAGTGGGAGAAGGTATTTTTTGCAGGGCTATTATGGCAAGTTCGAGGGGCTATACAACTACACGCTGCCGCCCTGCGATCTTTGCGGCTATCTTCCCTTCGAGCCGGAGTCAAGCTTCAAGCGCATGGGGGGGCAGATGTTCTGGGTCTTCAATTCCAACGAATACACGCTCAACGCGACACGGAAGTATTCGGAGCGACAGAAGCATTCGGCAGGTTCGCCCCTGGTGATGGCCGAAGTGATGCGCTGGAACTTGAACGCCAATGTGTTCAGTGCCGATACCGCTGGTCTTTTCCCTTACTTCGGCAGCCTTGCCAGCACGGGGGCGAGCGTTTTTTCGGGTTATGCCTACACCTTGGTTTACCGTCGTTTCTTCCTCGACCCGATCCTGTTTGTGGGCACGGGCTTGCGGCATATGGCGGAAGAAGGTGAAGCGACCACGACGCGTTATTGGGATATTCCCGTCAACGCTGTTTTTCGACTTCACGGTGGGTACAACGGCAAACGCTATTATACCGGATTCCACTGGATCAATCGGTTCGACCTGCTTCATGCCAAGGCGGCCAAGTTGAACTTCGCGGACAGTTACCTGATGTTTTTTGTGGGCTACAAGTTCTCGCTGAAGGATTCGCGTTCGCCTTGGCTGACTCCCGAGCCATTTCAATAGTGGACAACTTCGCAGTTGGGGTTGTCTTGTTTGAATTTGTTGATGAGCATTTCCGGCACGCGGGTATTGAAGCATTTCAGGCTGCGGAGCTTGGGCAGTCCTGAGATGGGGCCGAGCATCATGACGCCGGTGTTCGTGATTTCGAGCACTTCCAAGGCGCGTAGGTTCTCGAGCGGTTTCAGGTTGCTGATTTCGGTTCCGGAGCAGTTGAGGATGCGCATCTTGGCCAGCGCTTGTATGGGGTCGAGCCTTCTGACGGATGTGTTTTGAATGTGAAGTTGTTCCAAATCTGTGAGTTGGGCGATAGGGCCCAAGTCGGCGATGGGGGAGGCCGAGCACTGGAGGTAGTTTAGTTTTTTGAGGTGTTGGATGGTGCCAAGGTCTGCCACTTGGGTGTCGGAGACTTTCAGGTAGCGCAGCAGATGGAATTGGCGCAGCGGTTCGAGGTTGGTTATCTGGCTCCGTTCGTCGGGGATGATGGTGAGCTCGGTGATGCTGACCAGGCGGTGGAGTTGCTCGGCGTTGGGAGTCAGGTCGATGCTGCTGTGCGCTTGGAAGATTTTCTTCCAGGCCAGGGAGAGCTGCGTCCACCAGGCGGCCAGGTTTTCGGTCTGGAAAATGACCAGCGCCGCGGGTGTTCTCTCCCAGATGGGCATGATTTGCTGGGGCGTGAACTGGTTTCCGTCGAGGTCCAGCAGTTGCAACATGCTCAATTTTGCGAGAGGACTAGGGTCGGTGATGCGTGTTTTGTCGAGCGCTACGCGGGTGAGGCTGGTGCATTCGGCCAGCGGGCTGGCGTCGGCGATGGGGCATCCGCTTGCGGTGAAGCTTTCCAGGCGTTGAAGCCTGCCGATGCCGTCGAGCTTTGTCACGGGGCTTCGCGAGCAGTCGAGCAGGCGGAGACTGCCCAGCGAAAAGATGGGCGAGAGGTCGGCCAAGTCGGTGTCAGTAAGGCTAAGCTCTTCCAAGAGAGGCAGTTGTGCCAGCGGGGCCAGGCTTCCTAGGCCCGTCTTTCCATCGAGCTTGAGGCTGCGGAGCTTGGCCAGGGCGTGCAGTTCTTCTTTTTTGGGGGTGCGGGAAATGTCGATGTGCTCGCCGAAGGCCTGTTTCCATGGGGAGCTGAGCAGCATCCACCATTGGCTGAGCTGCTCGGATTGGAAGACGACGAGCGTCGCGCTTCTCTTTTGGAGGAAGGCCTGCACCTCGGCGGCCGTTAGTGGGGTGTTGTCGGCATAGACATTGGTGATTTGCGTGTTGTTTTCGAGGGCCATGAGGCTGGTGATTTTGCTGCCATCGCATATCAAGATGCTAAGCATCGTGCAGTTGGCCAGAGGCGAGAGGTCGGCGATGGTTGTTCCGCTGATGTCGAGCTGCTTGAGTTGGGTCCATTGCTTGGCGGCCTCGAGGCTGCTGACGCGTGTTCCGGCGCAGCTCAGGCTGGCGAGTTGCGCGAGGCCTTCCAGGGGCTGGAGGTTTTCGACCTGGCTTTGGTCGAGCACGAGATTTTCGAGCAGGCGGAGGCTGGCCAGGGGTTGGAGGTCTTTGACAGCCGTTTTCGCGATGTTGAGCGTGCGCAGGCTGGCGAACTGCCCGAATCCGTCGAGGCGTTTGAGTGGGCTGTTGCTGGCGTCGAGCTCGGTGAGGTTGACGGCGAAGCGCATGGGGCCGTAGTCCTCGATCAGGGTGCCGCGGGTGTCGAGTCGGCCCAGGCGCGAGAGGTTGCGCAGGGCGTAGGTGCTGTTGACGCGCAGCCCGGCCAGGCTAAGTTCGCGCAACTGGGTCATTTTTTCGAGCGGGGCCATGTTGCTCAGGCCGGTGCCGCTCAGGTCGAGGGTCTCGGTTTGCAGGATGTTGTTGAGGAAGGCCATCGTGTCGGCGTTGGCGATGCTGGCGCGGCTGAGCCAGAAGGCTTTCCAGTCGGCGCCCATGCTGTGCCACCAGGCCAGGGTCTGTTGGCGGAGGTTCAGCGGCGTGGTGTAGATGCTGGCAATCTTGAGGACTTCCTCGACGGGGTCGAGGTTGACCTCCATGTGGCGGGTCTGGAGGTTGCGGACCGGGCGTCCGTCGAGGTCGGTGGCCACCAGTTCGCGCTGCATGTCCACCATGAAGTAGGGCTGGCCATCTTCCTTGACTTTCAGCTCGACGGATTCCACTTCGAGCTGGAAGCGGGCGCTCCGGAAAAAGAAGTCCACGTCCTTGAGGTAGGATTGCACGTCCTTGAAGAGGGTCTGGTCGCGGTTGGCCACCAGGTCGTCCTCGATTTGCACCTTGTCATCGACGAAGACGCGGGCATAGCTTTGCGTGATGACAATGTCCTTTTCGCGGTTGGACGAAAGGCTGTCGCCCAGGAAGTTGAGCGTGCCTTCGACGTACTTGACCAGGCGGGTGATCTGCTCCTTGTAGTCGTTCAGCTTTTCGGGTGTTATTCCGGCTTGTGCGTTCCCGAAGGTGGGAAATATCAGCAAGATCGCCGCGAGGGCAATGACTTTAATAGGGGATGCTTCCATGTGAGATGAATTTGATGAGTTCTTTTTTTTGCTCTTCGTCCAGTTGCATGAGGTTCGAGATGAGCCAGCCGGTGTTGTGCCCGGCGCGGTTGAAGAAGCTCAGGCGGAAGTACCAGCCTGGGATTTGGAAGAAGTGGAACTCGGTGCCTTCGACGGACTGGAACCGCATCTGCCCGTTCTTGAGCTCGAGGAGCAGGAGCGTCAAGTGGTCTGGCAGGAAGTCGCGGCTGGCGTACAGTTCGGTCTTCGAGGGGTCCTCGAAGACCTTGTCGAGGTTCATGAAGTCGAGCTCGTGGCTCAGCGGGTGGAGGAATAGGCCGTAGGGTGGGAGCGCCTCTTGGTTTTGGAAGAACAGCTCGTCGTACCGGGGCAGGAAGGCACCGGCGAGCACCCATTTTGAGCCGATGCTCTCTTCTTGGAGCTGCAAGAACAGCGTGGCGGTCTCGGCGCGTCCGCTGGCGGTGGTGAAGCGGGCCTGCACTTGCGCGAACCATTGTCCGCCGTGGAAGTCGAGGTAGATCGGGGCTTCGGGCTGGCTTACCCATTGGGTGAAGGCCTCTCGGGTTTCGGGGCTGATGAGCTGGTAGTCAAGCTCGAAGAGGGCCGGGAAGTAGCTCCGCCGGTAGGCGCGGTCGTGGTAGAGCGAGTCGCCGAGGTAGAGGCGTTTGCCCATCTTGTCCTCCTCGGCGTTGAAACGGCGGAAAAACTGGTTGACCTGCTTGGTGCGGGCGTAGAGGTCGCCGATGTCCTGGTTGATCTGCGCGCTGGTGGTGAGGGTGTTGGCCAAGAGGAGCAGCAGGAGCGCCACGAAGTTTGGCCAGGCGGCAGGGCGTATCGGAGGGCTTTCAGCGCGCGGCTTGGTCATGTCGTCGGGGGCTTGGATTTGGCCACCAAAATACCATTTCTCTTCAAGCCGCGAGCAGGCCCGGGCTTTTCTGCCATTGCCAAGGTCCACGCGGTCGAGGGCTTGTCGTTTCAAGCGTCCTGGCAGGGCGGCATGGGCTGGGTTGGAGACCCTTGCCCCGACGCTGGGCCAGCCTAGTCCAGATACTTGTGTTCGCGCCTGGGCCCCGAATCAAGCCGGGCCATTTTTCCTTGGGGGGCGAAAGGCCGCTTGCCGATATTTTTGTTAATTTGCGCACAAAACCCCCAAAGAGCATGAGTGAATCCCGAAAATCGCGGCAGCAGCCCGAGCGGCGCAGCCCAAGCCCCGCCGAAATTGCACAAAACAGCTTCATCGCCGAGTCCGACTTCGATCCCGAATACTCCCGACAGATGTGCGAGAACATCATGGAGCCGCTCGACGACACCTACTTCCGCTCCAAGTTCGTGGGCTTCGACCACATGCCCGAGCGCAACAACCCCGAGGTGCCGCTCATCTACGCCAGCAACCACTCGGGCATGTCGTTCCCCTGGGATGCCATCGTGTTCCTCTCGGGCCTGCTCCGGATCCATGATTACGACTTCTCGAAGGTGCCGCGCCCGCTGACTTCGCCCATGCTCTCGGCCTCCGCCTTCATGTGCCCCTTCCTGCTCCGCAACTTCTGGAAGCGCGCCGGCGGCATCGACGCCAGCTTCCTGAACTTCGAGACCATGATGAACCAGAAGGACATGGAGGTGATGATCTTCCCCGAGGGGGTGCCCGGCATCGGCAAAGGCTGGAACCGGCGCTACCAGCTCCAGCGCTTCTCGACCTCCTTCATCCGCCAGAGCATCAAGTACAAGACCGACATCATCCCCTTCTCGACCGTCAACGGCGAGATGACCAACCCCTTTTCCTGGAAGTCCGACTGGCTGAACAAGGTCGTCCAGAAGGTCGGCATCCCCTACATGCCCGTGGCCGTCCAGTCGCTGCTCCTGCCCTTGCAGCCCTGGGCGTTCTACTACGCCCTGCCCGCCAAGTTCACCTACGTCATGGGCAAGCGCATCAGCCCCTACCAGTGGATCGACAAGCCCTACGACGAGATCACCGAGGACGAGTTCGCCAAGATCGCCAAGCGCGTCCGCGAGCTGATGCAGGCCGAGCTCGAAGAGAGCGTCCGCCAGCACGGCAAGAGGCCCTTCGACATGAAGGAGTTCTGGCCCGCGTTCTTCCGCGGATGGCGCTTCTTCCCCTACAACACCCCGCTGGGCTGGCCCATGATCTTCCGCGAGTTCGAACGCCAGTACGAAAAGAACGGAAAAGTCGAGAAGATCTACACCCGCCTCTTCTCCTACCTCTGGATGATGATACGCAACCCCCTCACCATCTGGTTCTTCGTGCCCATCATCGGCTGGATTCCCATCTTGCTCAAGGCCATGGTACAACAAAAGAAAATCCTTAGGGAGATGAAACGGCAGAAGGACGAGCGCGAGAAAGCGCGACAGAACAACGCCTGACCTCCCCCCAAATCCCCACAAGCCGATGCCCACACTTCCGCGCCTGACCCTACTGCTGGCTTTTTCCATGGCCGCGCTGGCCGCCAACGCCCAGCGCTTCGAGTGGATCGCCACCATCACACCCCCGCAGACCACTGGCTTCCAGAACATCTACCTGCCCCCGGAGGTCACTTCCCGGCTCAACCACAACTACGCCGACATTCGCCTGTTCGACCAGGACGGCAAGGAGGTTCCCTACCTCCAGCGCATCGACCGCCGCGCCGAAATGGGCGATGAAAGCCTCGAAATGGCCATTGACGAGAACAAGCACCAGCGCCGCAAGGGCCACACCCGACTGCGGCTGGCCAATCCCCAGAAAAAGGAGCTCGACAACATCTTCCTGCTCATCGAGCCCACCGACCACGAGGTCTGGATCAAGATGAGCGGGAGCCAGGATGGCAAGAACTGGTTCATCCTCAAGGAGTCGAGCCCCTACTTCCCCGAGCTCGACGACGACGGCCTCATGCGGCTGTCCCTGCTCGACTTTCCCAAAAACGACTATCCCTTCGTCGAACTGCTCCTCTACGACTACAACAACAAGCCCGTTGTCGTCGAAAAGGCCCTCAACTACGAACTGGGCCCGACCCGCTACAACTACTCCGAAATCAAGCCCTTGGACTTCACGCAGAACGACACGATCGAGGAAGGCTACTCGCTCATCACCATCAAGTTCGACCAAGAGCACTACATCGACCGCATTTCCTTCCAGTTCGAAGGGCCCGTCTTCTACATGCGCCGAGCCGAGCTCAGCAAGCTCGACACCCTGAGCGAGAAGAAGATGAAAGTCGAGTTCTTCGACCAGGCCAAGCGCCAGTTCTACGTCTCTTCCAACGGCGGCAACATCCTCTACCTTTCCGACTACAAGGCCCAGACCTTCTACCTGCGCGTCAAAAACGACGACAGCCCGCCCCTGCGCATGGTCTCTGCCAACGCCTACCAGCTCAACAAGTACCTGACGGCCTACCTAGAGGCGGGCAAGCGCTACGAGCTGCGTTTCGGAAACGAGCGCCTCTCGCCCCCGCTCTACGACCTCAAGTACTTCCGCGACAGCATCCCCGACACCATCCCCACCGTCCACATCCATGGACTGCCCAGCCCCGCGCAGGCCGAACAGGAGGCCAAGATGCTCGAGGTGCCGACAGCCCTGCTCTGGTCGATGGTCGGGCTCGTAACCCTGCTCCTGGCCTTCCTCTCCGTGCGCATGTTCCGCGAGATAATCCCTTGAAGACCAATCCGAACCGCATAACCAACAACGCCCAAGCGATGGTAAAGACTGAAGAACTGGTCAAGGTCTTCCGCTCCGACGAGGTCGAGACCACCGCCCTCAACAGGGTCAACTTCGAGGTCCGCGAAGGCGAGTTCGTGGCCATCATGGGCCCCTCGGGCTGCGGCAAGACCACCCTGCTCAACATCCTCGGCCTGCTCGACAACCCCAGCTCCGGCAAGTTCTGGTTCAACGACATCGAGGTCTCGAACTACCGCGAGCGCCAGCGCACCCAGCTCCGCAAGCAGAACATCGGATTCGTCTTCCAGAGCTTCAACCTCATCGACGAGCTCACCGTCTTCGAGAACGTCGAACTGCCCCTGCGCTACCTCAAGGTCTCCGCCTCCGAGCGAGCGCGCCGCGTCGAGGAGGTGCTCCAGCGCATGAAGATCGCCCATCGGCGAGGCCACTTTCCCCAGCAGCTTTCCGGCGGGCAGCAGCAGCGCGTGGCCATTGCCCGCGCCGTGGTTGCCCAGCCCAAGCTCATCCTGGCCGACGAACCGACCGGCAACCTCGATTCGGCCAACGGCGAGGAGGTCATGGAGCTGCTCGCCGAACTGAACAACGACGGCACGACCATCATCATGGTAACCCACTCGGTGGCCGATGCCGAAAAGGCCCACCGAGTAGTCCAACTCTTTGACGGCCATATCGTTACCGAGAACATCCGCCACTGAGCGGAGTCCCGCCCTGTCCGTCAGCCAGAAACAGCCCCACCAGCGCCCCACCCAAAAATTCCCCAGAAGATGACGCCCCGAAAGAAACTCGACCTGGGAAACTCGGACTTCAAAAACACCATCCAAGCGAAGGCCTACTACATCGACAAGAGCCTTTTCATCCAAGAGGTCGTCGAAGCGGAGAGCAGCGTCCTGCTTTTTCCGAGGCCCCGCCGCTTCGGCAAGACCTTGAACTTGTCCATGCTCAAATATTTCTTCGACAAGACCGAGACCGATGCCCAGAATCTCTTCGAGGACTTGCTCATCTGGAAGGCCGACAATGCCTCCAAGGACCATTACCGAAGGTACCCGGTCATCAGCCTGAGCTTCAAAGATGCCAAGGCAAACCATTGGGAAGATTGTCAAGAATTGATTGTCGCCGAACTGGTCAAGGCCTACCGGCAGCATCGCTACCTGCTCGAAGGGGATACCCTCTTCGACGACGAGAAGCAAGAGTTCTTGTCCATCATCAACAAAACGGCCAAGACCACCGACTATCAGAACAGCCTGAAAATGCTGAGCGGCTACCTGCGCCGCTTCCATCGCCAGCACGTCTTGATCCTCATGGACGAATACGACACTCCCATCCAGGCCGGTTTCGGGAAGTACTACGAAGAAGTCGTCTCCTTCATGCGCAATTTGCTAAGCGGTGCTTTTAAGGACAACCTGAACCTCTACAAAGGCATCATTTCAGGCATTCTCCGCATCTCGAAGGAGAGCATCTTCTCGGGCCTGAACAACTTGAGCGCCTATTCCCTCCTCGACCACCGCTTCTCCGACCACTTTGGGTTCACAGAGAAGGAAGTGGAAAAAATTCTTCGAGATTTTGAACTGGAAGAGCAATACCAACAGGTGAAAAAGTGGTACAACGGATACAAATTCGGCAATACCGAATCCATCTACAATCCGTGGTCAATCCTGAATTTTGCCCTCAACCCGAAAGACGGTTTCAAGCCATATTGGACCAACACCAGCTCCAACGAACTGATCAAAAATCAAATCAAGAAGAAAAATGCCAATGCCACCCGTCAGGAACTGATCAAGCTGATCAACGGCCAGAGCATTGTCAAGGAAATCGAGGAGAATTTTGTTTTTTCGGATTGGGATAGCCCCAAAGAGATGCTTTGGACTTTGTTGGTATATGCAGGGTATCTGACCGTTCGGAACAATGTTTCGCGCAAGGAATACGAGCTGCGCATCCCCAATTACGAGGTCAAGACTGTTTTTCAGGATACCATCATCGAATGGTTGCAGACGGAGGTCAAAATCAACAAATCCTCTCTTGCCGAAATGGCCAACGCGCTGGTAGCCAATCGACCAACTGAGTTTGAAAAAGCCTTCCGGCAGGTGATGGGCGATACGTTCAGCTATTTCGATACCCAGAAAGGGAATGAATACGTCTTCCACGCTTACGTTTTGGGACTGTTGGCCTTGCTGGGCGACGAGTACATCGTCCGATCCAACCGCGAAAGCGGTGAAGGCCGTTATGACATCCTCATGATACCGCACGACAAGAGCCGATACGGTGTCGTGATAGAAATCAAGACAATCGACAAACAAAAACCCCACGAAAGCGGGACCAGCTTCCACCAGAGGGTCCAGGCCGAACTAGCGGAAGCGTTGGAGCAAATCGAGCGGAACCGATACCATGCCGAGCTGCTGTCGCACAAGATAGCGCCGGAGCGCATCCTCAAGCTGCCCATCGTTTTCGCGGGCAAGCAGCCGTTCGTGGCCAAGGCCTAGGGCTTGGTCGGCAGGCTCAGCCCAGCTCGTAGCGCTCGGGCTGGAATCCTTTCAGGAACTCGCTGATGGCCAGGCGCTTTTTGGTGGGCCATTGCACCTCCAGCAGCTCCAGGCACCCGTCGGGCGTGGCCATGCGCAGGAAGGTCTTGCCGTCGGTGGCCCAAGGCTCGTCCAGGCGCTCGGCGCTGGGGCGGCTCAAGAAGACCTTCATGGCGAACTCCTGGCCACTGCCTTTCTCGCGCCAGCGCGTCCAGGCGGCGGGGTAGGGACTGAGGCCGCGGACCAGGTTGTGCAGCTCGGCCGCGGGCCGTGCGAAATCGAGCAGGCAGTGCTCTTTGAAGATCTTGGGGGCCGAGAGGGCGTGCTCGGGCGGCGCGGGCAGTCGGTCCTGCTCCACCAGCGGGAAGTCGCCCCGCTCGATGGCCTCGACCGTGCGGAGCAGCAGCGGCGCACCCAGGCGCATCAGCGCGTCGTGTACGGTTCCGGCGTTGTCGTCAGGGCCGATGGGCAGGCTTTCCTGGAAGATGAGCTTGCCCGTGTCGATTTCGTGCTTGAGGCGAAAGGTGCTGACCCCAGTGCGGGTCTCGCCGCGGATGACGGCCCAGTTGATGGGCGCCGCGCCGCGGTAGCTGGGCAGCAGCGAGCCGTGCAGGTTGATGGTCCCCAGCGGGGGCATCTCCCAGACGGCGCGGGGCAGCATCCGGAAGGCCACGACCACTTGCAAGTCGGCCCGCAGCGCGGCAAGGCTGTCCAGGAAATCCGGGGCCTTGAGCTTTTCCGGCTGAAGCAGCGGCAGGCCCCGCTCCAGCGCGAACTGCTTGACCTCCGACATGCGGGGCTTCTGGCCGCGGCCTGCCGGCTTGTCGGGCGTGGTAACGACGGCCACGATGTTTTTGCCCGCTTCGACCAATGTTTTGAGGCTTTCGACCGCGAAGGCCGGCGTGCCCATGAAGACGATTCTCATGGCAGTGGGTTCGTTTTCGGGAGGTTCAGATTTTCACCTTCGCGGCGATGCGCTCGGCGCACTTTTCGCCGTCCATGGCCGCCGACATGATGCCGCCGGCGTATCCTGCTCCTTCGCCACAAGGGTAAAGGTTCTGGATTTGAGGATGTTCGAGGCTGTCCTTGTCGCGTGGGATCTGCACGGGCGAGGAAGTCCGAGACTCCATGGCCACGACCACGGCCTCGTCGGTGAGGTAGCCCTTCATCTGCCGGCCGAAGTTCAGAAAGGCCTTGCGCAGGCGGCTGCTGATGCTTTCGGGCATCCAGAAGTGGATGGGCGAAGAGATGATGCCTGGGCGATACGATGTTTCTGGAAGATGTTGGCTGATGCGCTTCTGCACGAAGTCCGTCATGAGCTGGGCCGGGGCCGTCTGTCCCTTGCCGCCGTTGGTGAAGGCCCAGCGTTCGAGCTGCTGCTGGTAGCGCAGGCCCGCGAGCACGCCGTGCTCGGCCAGGTGGGCGTAGTCCTCGGGCCGGATTTCGACGACCATGCCCGAGTTGGCGAAGGGCGAGTTGCGCGTCGAGGGCGACATTCCGTTGACGACCACTTCGTCGGGCGAGGTGGACGAGGAGACGATGTAGCCGCCAGGGCACATGCAGAAGGAATACACGCCGCGGCCATCGATCTGGTTGGCCAGGTTGTAGGAAGCCGCGGGCAAATAGTCGTCGCGCACCTCGCAACTGTACTGGATCGAGTCGATGAGGTCTTGTGGATGCTCGATGCGCACGCCCATCGCGAAGGCTTTTTCTTGCAGTTGGATGCCCTTCTGGTGCAGCAGCTCGTAGATGTCGCGGGCCGAGTGCCCCGTGGCCAGGATGACGCCCTCGCCCATGACCTGCTGCCGCGTCTCGGGCTCGGCTTCTTGTCCATCTTCTTTGACGCCAACCACTTCCACGCCAACGGCCTTCCCGTCTTTGAGCAGTATGTCCGTCACCTTGGTGTTGAAGTGCATCTGGCCGCCGCTGGCGCTGATGGTCTGCCGGATGGCCGTTACGATCTTGGGCAGGCGGTCGGTGCCGATGTGCGGATGCGCCTCGTAGAGGATGTCCTCCTGGGCGCCGTGCTGGTAGAAGATCTCGAGGATCTTCTGCAAGTCGCCCCGCTTTTTGGAACGGGTGTAAATCTTCCCATCCGAGAAAGTTCCGGCTCCGCCTTCGCCGAAGCTGTAGTTGGAGTTGGGGTTGACGATGTGCTTGGTGTTGAGCCGCCCGATGTCTTTGCGCCGCCCAATGACCTCCTTGCCCCGGTCGAGCACGATGGGCTTGATTCCCAGCTCGATAAGCCTAAGCGCCGCGAACATTCCGGCGGGCCCGGCCCCGACGATGACCACGGCCGGCCGGTGCCCCACCTGCCCGTAGTTGAACTCGGTGTGCCGGCGGGCGTACTTTTCGGCCGGCTCGCCCACGACCAGTTGCAGGGCCAGGTTGACGCGCACCTTGTGCCCGCGGGCGTCGATGGAGCGGCGGAGGATGCGGTGGAAGGTGATTTCCTTCTCGGAAACCTTGGCCTCTTCGGCGGCCAGCGGCAGGTAGTTCTCCTCCGCCGAGGCTTGCTCGGGGCTGAGCGTCAGTTCGACTTGGTGTAGCATGGGGGCTTGTGTCTTTTCTTCTTTGGACCGCGAAAGTACACATACCCGCCATGCTGGCAACTTTTTTGGACGGATAAAATCTCGTGGGAGCATCGCAGGAGGATTTCTTTGGAGATTTTCCTGATGGCTCGCGAAGGTTGTTGCTGTGTTTTCCGTTGGGTTGTCGCATGGCCAGAGATTCGGAATACGATTGGGATGAGGTTCAGGCGGGGGCTCTGGGCGGGCGGTTCGTCCGAAACCTCGGACCTCTGGGCGGGTGCGACTTTTTGTCGCTCTTTCATGCGAGGCTCACATTTGAAAACCTTATTTATTGGGAGGATTTGATAACTTTGCCCTGCGAAAAATGAACAGCGGGCGGAGGCTTGTCGTTGCGAATGGGGCTTTGGTCATTCGATAAGTCGTGTTTTCGCAGGGCAGATTCCTGCGTTTTCCGTATCACCTGCTGCGATTCTCGTATCAAATTGATTTCAAATTCCCCTTTTGATTTTCATTCCCATCACCCCCAACCATCATTCATCCATGAAGAAAAAGCAATTCTTGAGCATGGGCTTGGCGGCCTTGTTGTTGGCCGGCTCATGCACCTACAGCCCCACCTACGTCACCCCGGGCGCCGAGGGCGGCTCGAACTCTTCGAGCGCCTCGGGCGCGGGCCAGGAGACGGCCGCGACCGTCGCCCCAGACGAGTCGAAAGACCAGGCGACGGACTCGAAGACCGAATCGGCCGGGGCCAACTTCAGCGGCGCTGGCCTGCGCGAGTACGTGGGCAAGATCGATGGCCGGTACCCGATCCGCGCCGTGTTCCAGGTGCGCGGCGGCCAGGTCCAGTCGGGCAAGTACTTCTACGAATCGTCGGGCGAAGACCTGATCTGGATGGCCCAGGAGAACGGCCTGGCGGAGTACAACGTCAAGGGCGCGCTGATCGGCTCTTTGTCGCTCTCGGGCGACGACAACATCACGGGCACCTGGACCAACAAGGACGGCAGCAAGCGCCTCCGCGTGGAGCTGCGGGCCGAGCAGGGCGCCTACACCCACGCGAAGGTCGATGCCTTCGCGGCCAAGGTCAGCAACGGCGACTTCCTGGGCTACCTGCACAACTTCGCCTGGGTACACACCTTCCCCATCACGAACACCGCGGCCGTCGGCATGAGCCTGCTCGACCTGCCCAACAGCCGCTACCGCAAGCTGAACCGCGCGGACGCTGAGGAGGCCCTGGCCGGGCTCTGCTACCTGGTGGGCGACAAGATCGTCACGGTCCACTACGAGAGCTTCATGGGAAGTATCGGCATGGACACCGAAATGGTCATCAACACCTACTCGGGCGACGGCAGCCACATCGACCAGGAGGTCATCTCCATGGAGATGAGCATGGATGGCTCGGGAGGCTTGATTACCTACAAAAACAGCATCAAGCTCAACTCCAACGGCAGTTTCACCATTGAGGAGTTCGAGAATTTCACGGACTTTAGCAACACGGAGCAGGGTAAAACCGAGTCGGCTGCCACTCGGCTCGGGACCACGACCTACCGCGTGGGCAGCGACGGCAAGATCAGCCGTTCGTAAGGCCGCGCTTTCGGCGCATGGCAACCCCGCCCGACGGGTTCGGGCGGGGATTTTTTATTCCCAAAGGGAGGCTGCGATCATTCTCAAAAAAAACCTATCTTGTGGAAAATGTTCCTTGAATCCTTTTTCGCGCAAGCCCCCACCCCAGACATCATGAGATGAAAATCGGCAACCTCCGGATCTTCGCAAAACTTGCCCTGGCCTTTCTCCTGGCCTCGATAATGTTCATCGTGGGGATGCTGCAGGCGGCGTACCGGATGAACAAGATGATGGACATGGCCGAGGACAGCCAGCAGGGGGAGGTGCTGCGGGCCAGCATGATGCAGCTCCGGTCGGACCACTTGGCCTGGGCCAACCAGTTGACGGAGAGCCTGATGAAAGCCCAGGTGGAAGTGGCCCAGGTCGAGACCGACCCCGCGCGCTGCGGCATGGGGCAATGGCTCCGGGGCGAAGAGCGGCGGAGCGTGGCCGAGGAGTTCCCGGAGCTGTCGGCACCCATCGCGGCGCTGGAGGAGCCGCACGAGCGGCTGCACCAGACGGTGGAGGCCCTGAACGAGGGCATCGCGGCGGGCCTGGGCCGCGAGGAGGCCATAGC
The DNA here is from genome assembly GCA_020048645.1 of Bacteroidota bacterium. Taxonomy (GTDB): domain Bacteria; phylum Bacteroidota; class Bacteroidia; order Bacteroidales; family UBA6013; genus UBA6013. The sequence continues at coordinate 37,915 of JAIFMG010000026.1, forward strand.
GTTTTACTTCCGCGAGACCAAGCCGCTGCTCGACCAGGTGGGCCAGGGGCTGCAAAGGGTCGCTGCGGCCTCGCAAGGCCACATCACGGACTTCGCGGAGGTGCGGGCGCGCCAGGCCGAGATCGTGCGGAACCTGCTGGCAGCGGCCTTCCTGGCCTCGCTGTTCTCGGGGGCGGTGGCGTGGTGGGTGGCGCGCAACCTGACAGTGCGCCTCAACCTGGGCCTGCAATACGCGCAAAGCCTGGCGCAGGGCGACTTGAGCGCCAGCCTGCCCGAGCAGGAGATGGACGAGCTGGGCGAGCTTTCGCAGAGCCTGAACCAGAGCGCGAAGGTCCTGCGCGAGACGGTCGCCGAGGTGCTGCGGATGGGCATCAGCCTCGACCAGGCCAGCCAGGAGCTGAACACGGCCATCCAGCAGGTGGCCAGCCAGAGCGCGGCGCAGGCGGCCTCGGTGGAGGAGCTCAGCTCGGCGGTGGAGAACCTGGCCGAGAACCTGGCGCGCAACCAGGAAAAGGCCAGCCAGAGCCACCGCCTGGCCGCGCAGTCGCGGGAGCTCTCGTCGGTGGGCGCGGCGGTGGTGGAGCGCAACCACGGCGAGCTGGAGCGGGTGGGCCGCGAGATACTGGTGGTGGGCGACATCGCGGCCCGGACCAACCTGCTGGCCCTGAACGCGGCCATCGAGGCGGCACGGGCGGGCGAGCACGGGCGCGGATTCGGCGTGGTGGCCGAGCAGGTGCGGGCCTTGGCCCAGCAGAGCCGCGAGAGCGCCGACAAGATCCGCGGGGCGGCCCAGCGCAGCCTTGCGAGCTCGCAGGAGGGCCTGGAGTCGATCCGCCAGCTCCTGCCGACCATCGACAAGAGCGCGGCCTACGCGCAGGACATCGACCTGAACGGACGGCAGATGGAGCAGTCCATCGGCCAGGTCTCGGCGGCCTTGGACAGCATCAACCAGAACACCCAGCGCAGCGCGGCCGCCGCCGAGCAGATCGCCGCCACGGCCCAGGGCCTGGCCCAACTGGCCGAGGAGATGCGCCTGCGGATGGACTTCTTCAAGGTGTGAACCGGGCGCCGAATACCCACGCAGCCCGAGCCGAAGCAAGGAACCAAGATCACGCGGCCCTGGCCCATCCCGCTTATTGGCAAAGCGTTATGGGCATTCGTGGTGCGAAATAGGCTGTTGGGCACGAAAAAGTATGGGGCCATTTGAAAAAAAAGTGTTATTTTGCATCAAAGCGCACCCATGAAGAAACTCTCCCTTATCGTTTTCTTGGGCCTTTCGGTGGCCCTTTTGTCCAACAAATGCCAAAACCAGGACGGCCAGACGGTCGCCACCGAGCGTCCAATCCTGGACCGCCCGCTCAGCACGGGGCGGCAGCCGCAGATCGGCCGCGAGGCGGGCAAGATGATCCAAAGCGGCGCGGTCGTGGAGGGCAAGCTGGTCCTGGAGCTGGAGCACCCCGGCGGCTGCGGGGAGCACGACTACCACCTGTACTTTTCGGGCGCCTACGTCAAGACACTGCCCCCAGGCGCCCCGATGATGCTGACCCACGAACAAACGACCGACGACACCTGTAGCCAGACCATCCGGCAAGTGGTCCGCTTCGACCTCTCGCCTCTGGGCAACAGCGGCTACGACAGCATCTGGATTTCGATTCAAAACCATGAAGGCGAATACGTCTTCAGGCCTTAATCACTCTTTTTTTTCACCCAATTTTTTCAAGCATGAAAAGACTACTCATGACAGCGGCTCTGCTGTCGCTTTTCGGCTGGCAAGCCCAAGCGCAGTTGAGCCAGGGAGGGAGCCCGTACTCCTTCCAGAAGAACTTGTCGGTCGAGACCCCCGTGGTCAAGATGGGCACGGTTGACGTGGCCGCGCTGGTCCTCGAAGACCTGGAGCGCGACCTGCGCAAGGACCTGCCCTGGCGCTTCGGCCACAACTTCGAGGTCAGCCTCGACAACCAGAAGGACGGCCTCTGGACGAAGCTCGAAGACGGCTCGCGCCTGTGGACCCTGGCCATCGAATCGCCGGGCGCCTACCACATCAACCTGAACTTCGGCCGGTACAACCTGCCCAAGGGAGGGCAGTTGTTCATCTACAACGCCGACCGCAGCATGGTCATCGGGGCCTTCACCGAGGCCAACAACAACCCGGCGCAGGTGCTGGCCACCACGCTGGTGCAGGGCGAAAAGGTGATCGTCGAGTACTTCGAGCCCCGGGGCGCGGCCTTCGCCGGCGAACTGGCCATCGACATCGTGACGCACGGCTACCGCGACGCCTTCGCCTTCGCCAACAGCGACAAGGGCTTCGGCACCTCTGGCGCGTGCAACAACAACGTGGCCTGCGACATCTCCGAGGGCTGGGAAGACCCGATCCGCTCGGCGGTGATGCTGGTGACGGGCAGCTCGGGCTTCTGCTCGGGCGCCATGATCAACAACACGGCCGAGGATGGCAAGCCCTACGTGCTCTCTGCCAACCACTGCTACACCAACCCCGCGTCGGTCATCCTCTGGTTCAACTGGCAGAGCGAGACCTGCTCCAACCCGTCCAGCTCGCCGGCCCACCAGTCGCTCTCGGGCGGCGTGGACCGCGCCAAGGCCGCCGCGTCCGACTTCTGGCTCTTCGAGATGAACGACGAGGTTCCCGAGTCCTACGAGGTCTTCTTCGCGGGCTGGAACAACGAGAACATCAACTCCACCAGCAGCGTGGGCATCCACCACCCCGCCGGCGACATCAAGAAGTTCTCCGTGGACGAGGACCCCACCATCAGCTCCGAGTACATGGGCACGACCCCGAACGCCAACGGGACCCACCTGACGATCCTCGACTGGGATTCCGGCACCACCGAGCCCGGCTCGTCCGGCTCGCCCCTGTTCGACCAGAACCAGCGCATCATCGGCCAGCTCCACGGCGGCTACGCGGCCTGCGGCAACGACGACCTGGATTCCTACGGCAAGTTCGCCTACTCTTGGAACACCGGCTCGACGGCCGCCACCCGCCTGTCGGACTGGCTCGACCCGCAAGGAACGGGCGTTACGGTCTTCGACGGCTACGACCCCAACCGCCCGCTGGTGGACAACGACGCCCAGCTCTTCAACATCAGCATCCCCGAAGACGAGTACCCCGGCCAGACCGACGTGACGCCCACCGTCACCATCCGCAACCGCGGCACCCTGAACCTCACCTCGCTGACCGTCAGCTACAACATCGACGGCGGAACCCAAGTCAACACTTCCTGGAGCGGCAACCTGGCCCCGAACGCCACCGCAGAGGTGAGCTTCCCCGAAATCACCCTCGAAAAAGGCGACCACACCTTCAACGCCTCCACCTCCCTGCCCAACGGCGCGCAAGACCAGAACACGGCCAACGACACCAAGAGCAAGGCCTACTTCGTCCGCGCCGACTACGACCTGGGCATCGCCCGCATCATCTCGCCCAAGCCCGCCGAGTGCTCGCCCATCGTAACGCCCTCCTTCGAGGTCATCAACCGCGGCGGACAGACCATCACGGCCTTCGAGATCAGCTACACCATCGACGGCGGCGAAGCCGTGGTCATCAACTGGACCGGCTCGCTGGCCATGGACCAGACCACCGTCGTCGAGTTCGACGGCGTAGAGCTGGAGCCTTCCGAGTACAGCCTCACCGCCTCGGTCAAGAACCCCAACGGCATGACCGACGAGAACGAGGCCAACAACCAGGCCAGCGTCGAGTTCGCCAACCTGCTGGGACAGAACGTCGTGATGAACATGACCACCGACAACTACGGCGACGAGACCTCGTGGGGCCTCTTCCAAGGAGATGAGCAGATCTTCTCCGGCGGCCCCCTGAGCGACGCGACCAACTACATCGAGGAGTTCTGCCTGACCGACGGATGCTACAGCTTCATCGTCCTCGACTCTTTCGGCGACGGCATCTTCGCACCCGGCGGATACAGCCTCTACAACGAGAGCCTTGATGTTACCTACATCACCGGCGGTGGCGACTTCGACGACCAGGAGCAGACGGACTTCTGCATCATCGCCAACCCCGAGCCCAACGACGCCATCGTGAGCGCCCTCGGCTACGAAGGCGGATGCAACAGCACCGAGATCACCCCCCTGGTCGAAATCACCAGCTTCGGCGGCGAGACCCTCACCAGCCTGGATTTCACCTACTCGCTGGGTGACAACGAGATGACCTACACCTGGATTGGCGAAATCGGCCTCCAGCAATCCGAGGTCATCAGCCTGCCCGCCATTTCGGGTATCCTGGGCATGTCCGAACTGACCGTGACGGCCAGCGCGCCCAACAGCCAGGACGACGCCGACCCCTCCGACAACAGCATGAGCATGGACGTCGAGCTCGCCCTGGGGCAGGCCGTGACCCTGCGCATCACCACCGACAACTTCTCCGAAGAAACCACTTGGGCCGTCCTCGATGAAGATGACCAGGTCATGGCCTCCGGCGGCGACGACTACGTGGACGCCACCACCTACGACGAGTCCTTCTGCCTGTCCATGGGCCAGTGCTACACCTTCGTGGTCTATGACTCTTATGGCGACGGCCTCATCACCGGCGGCGTAGTCATCATCAACGACGCCACCGGAGAAGTGCTCTTCACGGCCCCCGACTTCGACGACGAGGTCTCCTACGAGCTTTGCCTGACCGAGGACGAGCTGCTGGCCACCATGATCATGCCCGAGTCGGCCTGCGAAGGCTCGACCCTGAGCTTCGTGGCAACCTCCTCGCTGGCCACGAGCTGGAACTGGACCTTCGAGAGTGGATCGCCCGCGACGGCCAGCACGCAATCCGCCCTGGTGACCTACGCCGAGGCCGGAACCTTCGACGTCAGCCTGACCGTCGGCGACGGAACCAGCACCGCCACCGAAACCGGCGAGATCACCATCGGCCCCATGTTCGAAGCCGACTACACCATGACCGAACCTAGCGCAGGAAGCACCGCCGACGGCGCCATCCAACTGACCGTGACCGGCGGAACCGAGCCCTACAGCTACCTCTGGAACGACGGCAGCACCGGCGCCACCATGGAAGGAGCGGCCGTGGGCACCTACGTCGTGGTCATCACCGATGCCAGCGACTGCACCATGAGCATGACCATCGAGATGATCGTCACCAGCGTGGCAGGCCCCAACGGAACCACCAGCTACCTGGTCTTCCCCAACCCGTCCAACGGCCTGTTCAACGTCCAGATCCTCGACGGCATGAGCACCAACATCTTCCTCTACGACATGACCGGACGCCTGGTCATGGCCCGCCGCGAGGCCAGCAACCAAGTGGAGGTCGATCTTTCGCAACATGCCTCCGGCATCTACAACCTGGTCCTGCAAAACGCCATTGGCGTGAGCACCACCAGGCTGGTCAAGGAATAAGCCTCCTGTCATCCGCCCAAAAAAAGCCTCCCCTTCGCCGGGGAGGCTTTTTTTTGTCCATCGGCAAAGGACAAGAGCAGAAGGAAACCGCGGGCGGATGCCGCCCATACCCAATTGCGTTCGTTGGGTGACGAACACAAATCGCCATCATGCTGCGAAATTCGGATGAAAAGGCAGGCTTATGACACGGATCGGGCGAATCGCGAAGGGAAGGAATCGTTGCAGCCTTCCGCGTGCGGATTGGAGGGCAGCCCCCAAGGGGTGTCATCGTCTGGCCCTTCCTCCCGATGAGGACGATTTCACCCCTCGGGGTTCTGTTCTTTGGCCTGGATCAGCTTTCTACCATCATGGCACCCCTTGGGGGTTGGACTAGCCTTCGAGGCAATCCATCACGTTTGAAAGCAACCTGGTATGAGAATAGCCACGAGTCCGCGAATTGAAAAACCGAAATACGTGCGTTCGTGGCAACAAATGACATAAAAAAACCACGAACCCCCGAATTGAAAACCAAGGGATTCGTGGCGATTATTCCTCCTAAGGATTTAGGAGATGGATTTGCGGGCCAGGTAGAAATCGACTTTCTCGCAGGAGGTGTCGGCGATGCGGGCGTCCATCTCGGCCAAGGTTTTGGGCGGGGGCACGATGACTTTCTCGCCGGGTTTCCAGTTCAGGGGCAGGGCCACCTTGTGCTGGTCGGCGAACTGGAGGGCCTGGAGCGAGCGGACGATTTCGTCCATGTTGCGGCCCACGTTGAGGGGGTAGTACATCACCAGGCGGATCTTCTTGCTGGGGTCGATGAAGAACACGGCGCGGACGGCGGCCGTCTCGCTCTCGTTGGGTTGCAACATGCCGTAGAGCTTGGCCACCTTCATGTCGATGTCGGCGATGATGGGGAACTGGAAGTAAACCCCGGTCTTTTCGCGGACGTTGTTGACCCATGCCAGGTGCGAGTGGATGCTGTCGATGCTCAGGCCCACCAGTTCGGTGTTCATGGCGGCGAACTCGGCCTGGCGCTCGGCGAAGCCGCTCATCTCGGTGGTGCAGACGGGCGTGAAGTCGGCGGGGTGCGAGAAGAGGATGATCCATTTGCCTTTGGCGTAGTCCGAGAATTTCATGGGGCCGATGGTCGTCACGGCCTGAAAGTCGGGAGCCATGTCACCAATTCGGGGCATGTAGCCAAAATTTTCTTGTTCCATTTTTATGGGTGGTTTTGATGATTTGGATTTTGTTTGCTGACGGTGCAAAACTAGTCTATTGGTGGGGCTTTCCCAAATAGCAAAGGATTATCTTGCATCAATAAAATCTATGTAGATTCGTTCGGGTTCATTTTTCCTTATCGACCAGGCGCGTGTCGCATGGAGCGAGTGTTTCGCCTCGGGCCCTAGGCTAGGCCTTGGCCAGATGCTAGGCGTGCATTGTATTTGCCTGAAAGACAGGATGCAGGGATTTGCAACCAGTCGCCACGCTCCGCAAACGATTGAAATGTGCTTGCAATGTCGTATCTTCACCCCGTTTCAACCCAAGCCTGCCACCCTCAAAAACCGATTTCCATGTTGAGGCTCAACCAACTCATCCGGAAGTATTCCAACGACAAGTCGTTGTTCCGTCCCATCGACGGCTTGCTGGTCCATTACCGCGACGAAGGCCGCGCCGACGGCCCCGTGCTGCTGCTGCTGCACGGGGCGTTTTCCTCGCTGCACACCTTCGACGGGTGGGTGCGCGAGCTGCGCGGGCACTACCGCCTGATCCGGTTCGACCTGCCCGGATTTGGCCTGACCGGGCCCACCGAGAACAACGAGTACAGCGTTGACATGTACACCGAGTTCCTGCGCGACTTCCTCAACACCCTGGGCGTGGAGAAGTGCCACCTCGCGGGCAACTCGCTGGGTGGCTGGATGTGCTGGGAGTTCGCGCTCCGTTTCCCCGAGCGCGTGCGCCGCATGATCCTGATCGACGCGGCCGGCTACCTCAGCAGCAAGGCCATTCCACTGCCTTTCAAGATGGCAAGGCTGCCTTTCGGCGGAGCCCTGATGAGCATCACCACGCCCCGCAACATCTTCGACCGCCTGGTCCATGAGGTCTATGGAGACAAGAGCAAGGTCACCGAGGCCCTGATCGACCGCTACTACGACCACTTCCTGCGCATCGGCAACCGCGAGGCCTTCATCTCCATCGCCAAGTCGCCCTACGAGGACCACACCTACCAGCTCAAGAACATCCAAGTCGAGACCCTGATCCTCTGGGGGTCGGAAGACGCCTGGATTCCTGTCGAATACGCCCATCGTTTCGTCAACGAGCTGCCCAACGCGCGCCTGATCATCTACGAGGGCGTCGGCCATGTGCCCATGGAGGAGAACCCCATCGTCACGGCCGAGGACGTGCTCGAGTTCCTGACCGAGGACGAGCACGTGCCCGAGAAAGTCCGAAACTGATGCCCCGGCCAATGCCCGCCCTGGCGCGCCAAGGACTTGCCGCGCAACATGTTCGGCCTGGGGGGCGTTTCCGCGAGACCGCTTAAATTCGCGGCAAAAATGATGACTCCGCCCCTGCCCATGCTCACCCAAGAACGATTCCGGGTATCCATCGTCGGCTACCAAAACACGCTACCTTTCCAGTTTGGCCTCGAACAGTCCGACTGGGCACGCCAATACCTGGAAATTTCCAAGGACATCCCTTCGGTCTGCGCCCGGAAGCTCCTCGCGGGCCAGGTGGACCTGGGGCTGGTGCCGGTGGCCATCCTGCCCGACCTGGACGAGTTCCACCTCAACACGTCCTACTGCATCGGCGCCAACGGGCGGGTCAACACCGTGTCGCTGCTCAGCCAAGTGCCCCTGGACCAGATCACCAGGGTACTGCTCGACTACCAGTCGCGCAGCTCGGTGGCCTTGGTCCGCGTCCTGGCCCGCGAGCTTTGGGGCATCGAGCCCGAGTGGGTGCAGGCCGAGCCGGGCTACGAACGGCTGATCGCGGGCACCACGGCCGGAGTGGTCATTGGCGACCGCGTCTTCGCCCTGGCCGAGCGCTTCCAGCACAACTTCGACCTGGCCCACGAGTGGCAGAAATTGACGGGCCTGCCTTTCGTCTTCGCCGCTTGGGTCAGCCGCCGGCCCCTGCCCCAGGCCTTCGTCGAGCGCTTCGACCAGGTCATCGGCCTGGGGCTCCAGCAGCTCGACCGCGTGGCCGAGCGCGCCGCCAACGGGCCCGCACACCAGCGGCTCCTGGCCAACTATTTCAAACACGACATTGATTACCTGCTCGACGAGCCCAAGCGGCTGGCCATGAAGCTCTTCTTGGAAAAGCTCCGCCAGCTCCATCTGCCCAGCCCCGAAAAGGCCTGCTGCCCCGCCTGAACCTGCGTCGCCAATCGCTTTTTTTGCTTTTTGGCAGGACCAAGTTTGCCCATCAGGGCCGATATTCCTATTTTAGACCCGTCCAAACGACCCTAACAAACCTTACGCATCAGCACGATGGAATACGATTTTAGAGAAATCGAGAAGAAATGGCAGCGCTACTGGGCCAACAACAAGACCTTCCGAAGCAGCGTAATGCCCGAAAAACCAAAATATTACGTCCTCGACATGTTTCCCTATCCCTCCGGGGCGGGGCTGCATGTGGGGCATCCCCTGGGCTACATCGCCACCGACATCATCTCGCGGCAGAAGCGCATGGAAGGCTTCAACGTCTTGCATCCCATGGGCTTCGACGCCTTCGGTCTGCCCGCCGAGCAGTACGCCATCCAGACCGGCCAGCATCCGGCCAAGACCACCGAGATCAACATCAAGCGCTACCGCGAGCAGCTCGACAAGATCGGCCTTTCCTTTGATTGGGATGCCGCCGTCGTTACCTCCGACCCCGACTACTACCACTGGACCCAATGGGTTTTCATCCGCCTCTTCGAGCATTGGTACGACAAGAAGACCGACAAGGCCCTGCCCATCCAGATGCTCCGCGAGGCCTTCGCCCAGGGCGGAAGCCAGGCTGTCGAGGCCGCCTGCACGCCCCACGAGCCTTTCACCGCGAGCGAGTGGGCTGGCATGTCGGATATTGACCAGCAAAAAACGCTGCTCAACTACCGAATTGCCTACCTTTCGGACACCATGGTCAACTGGTGCGAGAAACTCGGTACCGTGCTGGCCAACGACGAGGTCAAGGACGGCTTTTCCATCCGCGGAAACCATCCCGTGGTGCAAAAGAAGATGCAGCAGTGGTCGCTCCGCGTTTCCGCCTACGCCCAGCGCCTGCTCGACGGCCTGGACCGCATCGACTGGTCCGAGGCCATCAAAGAGACCCAGCGCAACTGGATCGGCCGCTCGACCGGCGCCGAGATCCTGTTCGACGTGCATGGCCATGACCTGCGCATCCAGATCTTCACCACCCGCCCCGATACCATCTTTGGCGCGACGTTCATGGTGTTGGCTCCCGAGCACGAGTGGGCCCAACAGCTCACCACCGATGCCCAGCGCCGCGCCGTCGAGGCCTACCGCGAGGAAGTCGCCAAGCGGACCGAGCGCGAGCGCATCGCCGAGACCCGCCGCGTCACGGGCGTCTTCACCGGCTCGTATGCCCTCAACCCCTTCACCCGCAAGCCCATCCCCATCTGGCTGGCCGACTACGTCCTGGCAGGCTACGGCACCGGCGCCATCATGGCCGTGCCCGCCCACGACAGCCGCGACCACGCCTTCGCCAAGGCCTTCCAACTGCCCATCGTCCCGGTCATCGAGGGCGGAGACACCGCGGCCGAAGCCTACGAGAGCAAAACCGGAAAGCTCATCAACTCCCAGGATTTCAACGGCTTGGAAGTGCCCCGGGCCATTGAGGCCATCAACGCCAAGGTCGAGCAGATGGGCATCGGCAAGGCCAAGACCAACTACCGCCTGCGCGACGCCATTTTCAGCCGCCAGCGCTACTGGGGCGAGCCTTTCCCCGTCTTCTACAAGGACGGGATGCCCCAGACCTTGCCCGACGACCAATTGCCCCTGGTCTTGCCCGAGGTCGAGAAGTACCTGCCCACCGAAGACGGGCAGCCGCCCCTGGGCCGGGCGCGCAACTGGCACGACGCCCAAGGGAATCCCTACGAACTGAGCACCATGCCCGGTTTCGCCGGATCTTCGGCCTACTACTTCCGCTACATGGATTCCAAGAACTCCAAGGAGCTGGTTTCCAAGGAGGCCAACGGCTATTGGCGCAGCGTGGACCTTTATGTCGGCGGAAGCGAGCACGCCACCGGCCACCTCATCTACTCCCGTTTTTGGAACAAATTCCTCTTCGACTTGGGCCTGGTCTGCGAGGATGAGCCCTTCAAGAAGCTCATCAACCAGGGCATGATACAAGGCCGTTCCAACTTCGTCTATCGCGTCAACAACCGCAAGTATGCCGAGGCCGTGCTCTGGGAGAAGCTCAATTCGGACGTCCTGGGCTTCAAGTTCAAGCGCGATTACAACTTCGACCACGCGATCTACACCTTCTGCTGCGAGGAAAAAAAGCTCATCATCGAGTGCTCGGCCGGAAAGACGGCCCAGAAGTTCCTTGACGAGCACCAGGGCCCGCTCCGCCGCTCCGGCTACCGGCTGCTGGTGCTCAGCATCGAGGAGATTGTCGAGGATCTCGACGCCGTCCTGCGCCGCGCCGCCGTGTTGCTCGACGATCGCGAGGCCCTGCCCGAGCACGATTTCTCCAAGGCTTCCAAGGAGGCCTACCTGCCGCTCTTCGTCTCGAAAAACCTGGTGCGGCCCGAGCACCAGCCCATGGAAATCCATGTCGAGGTCAGCCTGGTCCGCAACGACCAGCTCGACTTAGAGGCCTTCCGCCACTGGCGCATCGAATACGAAAAGGCCCTCTTCGTCCTCGAAGGTGGCGTTTACCACTGCGGATGGGCCGTCGAGAAGATGTCCAAATCCCTGCACAACGTGGTCAATCCCGACGACATCATCGAGGATTTCGGCGCCGATACCCTGCGGCTTTACGAGATGTTCCTCGGCCCGCTCCAAAGCTCGAAGCCCTGGGATACCAACGGCATCGACGGCGTACACAAGTTCCTGCTCCGCGTCTGGCGCCTGTTCCACAACGCCCAGAACAAGCTGGAAATCAACGACGACGAACCCACGGCCGAAGAGTGGAAGAGCTTGCACAAGACCATCAAGAAGGTGCGCCAAGACATTGAGGAGCTCTCTTTCAACACCTCCGTGGCCGCCTTCATGATCTGCGTCAACGAGCTCAGCCAGCTCAAATGCCGCAAGCGCGCCATCCTCGACCCGTTCATCCGCCTGCTTTCGCCCTTCGCGCCCCACCTGGCCGAGGAAATCTGGCAGCGCCTGGGCCACCGCGACTGCATCGCCTTCGCTCCCGCGCCATCGCACGACGAGAAGCACCTGGTCGAGTCGCAGGTCGAGTATCCGGTCTCCTTCAACGGCAAGACCCGCTTTTTGATCGTAGTGCCTGCCCAGCACAGCCAAGAACTGGTCAGCGAACTGGCCCTCAGCTCCGACAAGGCCCAGAAGTGGCTGGAAGGCAAGACGCCGAAGAAGGTCATTGTCGTGCCCAACCGCATCGTCAACATCGTGCTCTGAACGGGCCCGCCCAATTGGCAAGAAGCCGCCCCTGCGAAAACGTTTCGCGTCGGGCGGCTTTTTTTTTTGGGGTGATACAGGCCTATCCAGACTCTATGCCTTGATGTCCAAGAAGTTGCGCAGGATTCGCTCGCCCGCGTCGCCGCTTTTTTCGGGGTGGAATTGGGTGGCGTGGAAATTTCCCTTGCTGATGGCCGCGCTGAAGTCCAGGCCGTGGGTCGCCCGTGCGGCGGTGTGCTCGCCCAGCTCCACGAAGTAGCTGTGTACGAAGTAAACGTGCTGGCCCTCAAGGCCTTCAAGAAGCGGGCCGCGGGTATTGTGCAGTACGCTCCAGCCCATGTGCGGCACCTTGAGGCCCTGGCCCTGCCACGAGCTGGGAAACTTGCGCACCTGGGCGTCAAAAATCCCCAGGCAGGGGGTATCCCATTCTTCGGAATGCGAGCACATGAGCTGCATCCCCAGGCAGATGCCCAGCACCGGCTGCCCCAGCGAGAGCAGCAGCTTGTCGAGGCCCTTTTCGCGCAGGTGGGCCATGGTGGTGCTGGCCTCGCCCACACCGGGGAATATGACCCGGTCCGCCGAGCGAAGCTCCTCGAAATCAGCGGTGATGACGTGCGGCGCCCCGATGCGGTCCAGGGCGAAGGAAACCGACATGATGTTTCCGGCGTTGTACTTGACGATGGCGATTTTCATGGTTGTTTGAGGGTTTGGATCAGGCCGCGGCGCGGCTTTGGGCCACCAAAGCTAACATTTCGCTCAAAAAGTATGACCTTGCGCGAAAGCGAAGGCGTGAAATGAGGGAATCACGGATGCCAAGCTGCTCTCGGTGGCGAGAATACCCAATCGCCAGCGAACTGCCGCTCGTGCCCACGCGATCCCGACGAGCAGGGCCGTGGGGTGGGGTGGGGGGCAAATCGGCCATGAGCCCGCGCCTCGGCTTGGCGGGCCGTCCCAAAAAGGCCAAGCCTCCTTGCCGGAAGGCAGGAGGCTTGGTAGAAAAGGGCTTGGAGGCGGTTTTCAGAAGTCCCAGCGCAGGCGGAACATGAAGTTGCGGGCGTTCTGCAAGAGCAGCGAGCTGTCGAACTGGGTGGCCGTGAAGAGGCCGGGGGCGAAGTACTCGTTGTCGAGCAGGTTGTTGACCACCAGTTGGGCGGTGACTCCCCAGGGCAGGTCGTAGGTGAGCGCGGCGTTCAGGACCAGGTTCGGATCGACGGCCTCGAGCGGGCTGGTGCTGACCGAGGTGCCTTGTCCGGTCTGGCGCTGGCCGACGTACTTGGCGCGCAGGTTGATGTTGAAAGGCTCGAAGGGGTTGTAATTGGCCCCGAGGTTGAACTGGTGCTCGGCGATGTCGCCCACGCGCAGCTCGTCGATGGGCTGGCCGTCCTCGTCGGTCAGGGCCTGGCCGTTCTCATCGACAGGCGAGAGGTTCCTGGGGTCGGTGAAGGTGTAGTTGGCGAATAGGTTCCACTGGCCGAGCTTGTAGTCGGCCCAGGCGTTGATGCCCCAGACGGCCATTTCGCCCATGGCCTGGTTCTGGTTGGTGTTGGCCGCCGGCACGAAGACCTCCTGGACGATGTCGCTGTAGCTGGCCCGGTAGGCGGACAGGTTGACCTGGAGCACCTGCACGAAGTTGCGGCCGATGTTCAGCTCGAAATTGCGGGCGCGCTCGGGTTCGAGGTAGGGGTTGGTCAGCTCGCGCTTGCCGGCGGCCGTGGAGTACTTCTCGCGGTTGGTGGCGTCCTTGAAGGCCTCGGCGTAGATGAGCTTGACCACCAGGTCGCCCGGATGGAAGAGCAGGGCCACGCGGGGCGTCAGCACGGTTCCGTAGCCTTGTTCGAGCCGGATCTGGTTGTGGTCGAGGCGCAGGCCGCCCACCAGCGAAAAGTGCTCGGAAAGCGAGTAGCGGGCCTGCGAGTAGAAGCCAAAGTCGTTGGAAAACAAGACGTTGCCACCTTGCACCTGCGAGAGGGCCGCTCCGGTCTCCTCGGCGTCGGCGGTCGCGGAGACGAGGTAGTCGCCCTGGATGGCGCTGGATCGGAACTCGAAGCCGTTGACCCAGTTGAAGCGCTGGCCGGGGGCCCAGATGAGCATGGTCTCGTTGCGCATTTGCGAGGATTTCTGGAACAGGTAGGCGCTGTCCCAGCGGGTGGGCGTCTCCAGGAGGAGGTCCTGGAGGTCAAGCCGGCGGCCTTCGGAGTAGCGGTAGTCGCGGAAGCGGACGATGCGGTTGTCGGTGTCGAAGGTATGGACCTTGAAGCGGGTGAAGTTGACCACGCGGAGCTCGTCGCTGAGCTGGTTGTCGTAGCGGGCGTAGAAGAGGCTGTGCTTGGGCGACCAGTTGGCGCCTTGCGCGGCGCTGCCGTAGGACGAGTTGGCGTACTGGCTACCAGGGCCTTCGTCCTTTTCCCAGTAGTAGGCGCCTACGGTGAGCTTGCCGAAGACGAGCTTCCCGTGGAGGCTCAGGGTCCGGGTCAGGTCGGTGTTGGGGGCGTCGGCCAGGGTGGCGGCGTCGAGGGCGTAGGCGTGCTCGATGCCGGCCTGGGTGGGCACCACGATCCCGTCGAGCTGCTCGAAGTACGGGTGCTGGTCGTTGCGGCCCAGGAAGTCGGCCACCAGCACGGGGTCGTTGATGCGCAGGGCGTCGCGGTAAGTCTGGCGCAGGGCGTCGTCGAGGGTGGGCATGGCGAAGCCGTAGGGGGCCTTGTCGGTGAGGTCCATCTCGTCGGACTCGAAGCGGCGGACGGTCAGGGAGGCCGAGACGGGCAGCTCCTGGCTTCGTCCGGCCACGGTGGCGTCGATGTAGCGGCTGTTCCACGAGCCATATCCGGCCTCGACCAAGCCACCGACCGTGCTTCCGGGCTGGATGTAGTCGATGGGGCGCTTGGTCTGCCAGTTGATGGTCCCCAGGAAGGCGTTGTTGCCGTACATGGTGGAAGCTGGCCCGTAGATGACCTCAACGCTCTTGATGTCGGTCATGGAATACTGCCGCGAGAGATAGACGTTGCCCGACCAGAGGTCGTTCTGCTCGGAGCCGTCGATCAGCAGCAGGGTGCGGTTGGTGTTGTTGCTGCGGTAGCCGCGCTGGTAGAGGTGCGTGTAAAGGTTCCCGTTGGAGCGGGAGATGTCGAATCCGGGAAGGTCGTGCATGGGGCTTTCCCAGTCGTAGTGGCCCCGCAGGAACAGCGTCCGCTCATCGAGCAGCACCATGGTGACAGGGGCCCGGGTCAGGGTCTCGTTGCTTTTGGAGGCCGAGCTGACCATGTCCTCCATCGAGATGTCGTGCTCCTCGCAATAGCGGTTCAGCAGCTCGATGTCCAGTTCGAGGAACTGCTCCGAGCCGAAGCTGAGCAGCTCTTCGGGGCTCATGGCCAGCACCTCGGCCTGCGAGTACTCGGAGAGCGACAGGTCGGAGCGCCAGATCTGGGCGTTGGAATATTGGGGGTATGCCAAGGCAGTTGCCAAGGCAAGCAGGAAGATTTTGCCGTGTGTTTTCATTTTTCGATGGGTAAGGGAGGGGGGAGGAAATAGACCAGGACGACCAGGGCGGCGACGCTTCATCGGGACACGCCAGGGCGGGGAAGCCTCCCTGCGGAAGGATCCGTAGCCAGGCGTCGCCCTCGGCGAACCAGGAGGAAAGGGAAGGGAAAAGCGTCAGCGCGTCACCACGCTGCCCAAGGCCAGCAGCGAGTTCTGGACCTGGAGGCCCTTCGCGATCACGCAGGTGTTGCAGATCTCGAAGGCCATCTTGCCATTGTCGAGGTAGAGGCTGATGTCGGCGCCCCCGCCCTGGCCGGCGTGGCCCTTGCCCTCGGCCACCAGGAGGATGGAGCGGCTGCCCACGGCGCTGGCCACCGCCGGCATTTCGCGCAGCTTGGCCTCCGTGACGAAAACAAGGTCGAAGTTCAGCGCGTCCTGCGGGTTGTTGACCCGGCCCACCTGTATCGGCTTGTTGCCCACGGTCTTGGTCCGCGCCATTTCCTCGAGGGCCGTCTGCAACGGACTGACCCCCAGAACTCCTATGCGGAAGGCGCTAGGGCTGTTCGTCGAGGACCAGTTGATGTACTTGGTGAAATTGTAGATGAACATGGATTGGAAAGTCGCGTACTGCGTCCCGCTCTGTCCAAATCCTTGAAAAACGAATCCGACCAGGAGGGCCAGAATCAACACCGCTTGCTTTCGTCTTCTCATGGCTCTGTTGCTTTGATGGGTTATGAAATGTGGGGAATAATGAAAAGGTGGCGGTTCTTGTCGAGTTGGGTGAGGGCGAAAGCCGAATTACTTTGAGTACAAAGGTACGAACACCGAATGTTAATCCATGTTAATCGATTCATAAAACGACAAAAAACAATATCAATCATGTCAACACTTGTTCATTAACTCAAAATATTTTGAAAAGTAAATTGATTGACAATGAATTATAAAATGACTATTTTTAGAATTGAAAAGGCGAAGCAGGTCCGAAAAACGATCTAAAAAAAGGATGTTCGAAATTTTCCCATAAAATAAAAAGACATTTGTAAAAAATACAAAAAAGCAAAGGGATTCTCCCGACGCGCCCAAGCGCGACGGCCGCCCGAGTCGTTGGCGAGCGGACCCGCCAGGCGCTCCCGAAGTCCGGTCGAAGGATCCCTGCCGGGGCACGAGGCCGTCGTCCCAGCCGCCCACGGAGCCGGTTCCGCTCGGCCGGCAAGGCGCTTTCCGATTATTGTTGGCCCATGCGAGACCAAGCAAGGCATTTATCCTTACTTTCGCGGAAAACAAGCGATATGGCAACGCAAAACCTTTCCCAATTCAGTCTGGAGCATTTCCCGGACGCCCAGTACCTGAAGATCGGCGTGGTGGTTTCGCAATGGAACCCCGAGGTGACTGAGCGCCTCTACGAAGGCGCCTTCCAGGTGCTACGGAGCTTCGACATCGAGGCCGCGAACATCGTCCGCCGCGACGTGCCGGGCACCTTCGAGCTGGCCATGGCGGCGCAGTTCTTCGGCGAGTACTCCGACGTGGACGCGGTCATCCTGCTGGGATGCGTGGTGCAGGGCGAGACCCGGCATTTCGACTACGTTTGCGATGCCGTGACCAAGGGCGCGGTGGAGGTTTCGATCAAGTACAACATGCCCGTCATCTTCGGGGTGCTGACCACCCAGGACCAGGAGCAGGCCCTGGCCCGCGCCGGGGGCAAGCTGGGCAACAAGGGCCACGAGGCGGCCATCGCCGCCCTGAAGATGTGCAAGCTGCAGCTCGAGATGGAAGAGGAGCGCGTGGACGACAAGTCGCAAGGCTACTTCGACGGCGGCTTCTTCAACAACTGAGCGCGCCGCCGAGGCGACAGGCGCGAAAAGCCCCGCCAGCGGATGCTGGCGGGGCTTTTCGTCGCGGGGCGGAGCCCTCAGGCCTGGGGCGGCGGCGGGGCGAGCAAGTCGAAAACGGCCGTAAGGTCGCGGGCGATGCCGATGATGCCCAGGAAGTTGCCCTTGTCGTCGAAGATGGGCGACTTCTTGGTGTCGGTCAGGCGCCGCGTGCCGTCCTTGGCCGTCTTCCACTCCGTGACGCGGTCGGGAACGCCCATGCTGGCCACCTTCTGGTCGTGCTCGCGGTAGCGCTGGGCGTTCTCGGGGTCGATGAAGTCGAAGTCGGTCTTGCCGGCGACCTCGTCGAGCTCGAGCTGCCAGTGGTCGGCGAAGGCCTGGTTGCAGCCTCGATAGACGAAATGGCTGTCCTTGTAGAAGATGATGTCGTTGGTGGCCGAGAGCATGCTCTCGACGAAGACCTCCTTGCGGGCCAGGCGGTCCAGCTCGTCCTGGCGCTGTTTTTCCTGGGTGATGTCGGACATGATGCCGCTGAACAGGGCCGAGCCGTCGGGCAGGCTTTCGGGGCGGGCCTTGCACGAGATCCACTTCTGCTTGCCGTTGGGCAGGCTGACCCGGCCTTGCCAAGACCATATCTGCCGGTGGTCGAGGGCCTTGAGCAGGCTGGCCCAGTGGCGGGTGCGCTCCTTCTCCTCGATCAGCGCCAGGTAGTTCTGGAAGTCGGCGAAGAAGTCGGCGGACTGCCCGAACAGCTCGAGGCTGCCCTGGCTGGTGTAGGTGAACCGCGAGTTCCCCTCCCGGTCCATGGCCAGTTGGAAGACCATCCCGGGCACGGCGGCGGTCATCTGGACGAACTCCTCCTTGGCGCGCTGCACCTGGTCGATCCGGGCCTGGTTCTCGGCCAGGAGGCGGGCGATTACGACGCCTTGCTCCTGCTCGCGGGCCATGAGGTCGTTCTGGGCCTTCTCCATCATCTCGAAGTGGACCTTGAGCTCCTCCTCCTGGGCCTGCATCTGCTCGGCCTGCTCCATCAGGGCCTCCTCCTGCAGCTTGGACTGGGTGATGTCGGTGGCGATGTCGATGACCTTCTCGATCTTGCCGTCGGAATCGAACACGGGCGAGTAGGTCTCGGAGAGCCAGACCTTCCGGCCGTTGATGTCCATCTGGTTGACCAGGGTGCGGGTGCGCCCGCCCAGCAGGTCGCCCCAGAAGCGCTCGTACTCGATCTTGTCCTGGGCCAGCAGGTTGTACTGGGCCTGGTTGGTGCCGACGATCTGCGCGCGCGCGCGCCCGAGGAGCTGGAGGTAGCGGTCGTTGATGGACAGGATGTTGCCCTTGGTGTCGAACTCGGCGAAGAGCGCGGCGGCGTTGATGGCCTCGAAGATGCCGTTGAACTGGGCCTCGCGGGCCTGGCTGTTCTCCTGGGCCTCCTGCAACTGCTCGAAGTTGACGCGCATCTCCTCCTCCTGGGCCTGCATCTGCTCGGCCTGCATCTCCAGGGCCTCCTGCTGCGAGCGGCTCTTGGTGATGTCGTTGGCGATGTTGATGACCTTGACGATGCGGCCCTGCTGGTCGAACACGGGCGAGTAGGTCTCGGAGAGCCAGACGTCGCCCTGGGGGAAGTGGTAGAGGGTCATGGCCTTCTGGGCCTGCCCCCGGAGGACCTTCTCCCAGAGGGCCTCCATGGCCGAGCCGTCGTCGATCAGGGCCGAGAGGTCGCGGAAGGTCTTGCCCAGGAAATGCTCGTCGGGCAGGCCCGAGAGGCGCTCCATCTCGCGGTTGGCCGTGAGCACCCGGCCCTGCCGGTCGAACTCGACCACCACCGAAGAGGCGCTGATGGCGTTCAGGACGCTGGTTATCTCGGCCTCGCGGCGCGAGGATTCCTCCTGGGTGGCCTGGAGCTCCTCCAGGTTCTGGCGCATCTCCTCCTCCTGCGCGGCCATTTGCTCGGATTGCATGCGCGACTGCTGCAGCAGCAGCTTGGTCTGCTCGTTGACGCGCACGGACGAGAGGGTGGAGGCGATGTTCTCGCCGACCTTCTCGACGAACTGGATGTGGTGCTCGGGGAAAGGGTTGAAGGAGGCCAGCTCGATGACGCCGAAGGTCTCCTCGTTGACCTTCAGGGGGACCAGCAGCAAGTAGTTCGGCACGCGCTGGCCGAGGCCGGAGGTGATGAAGATGTAGTCGTTCGGGATTTCGGAGAGGTAGATCGTCAGCCCCTCGTCCACGCATCGGCCGATCAGGCCTTCCTCCATCTCGATGCGGCGGATGACGGACCGTCGCCTGTCGTAGGCGATGGTGGCCATTTGCTCGATGTGCTTGTCGCTCTGGTCCCGGTCGTTGATCACGAAGAGGCCTCCCTGGTTGACGCCCAGGTACTCGACCATGTTCTGGGTGATGTCGTGGGAGAGGACCTGGATTTCGTCGTTGTTGCGGCGGAGGATGTCGCTGAAGCGGGCGATGCCCTGGGTGGCCCAGTTCTGCTTGTCGTCCTCCTGCTTGCGCAGGGCCTCCTCGTGGCGGGCCTCCTGGAGGCTCTTGCGCATCTCGAGCAGCGAGTTGCCCAGGATGTCGCCCTGGCTCAGGGGGCTGAACTCGGCGTCGAGCCTGCCCCGGCCGATCTCCTTGGCGAACTCGGAGGTCTTGGCCAGGCCGGCCACCAGCGAGTTGAGCACGCTGGTCATCTCGCCCAGCTCGTCCTGGCCCATGACCTCGAGGGTCTCGGGGTGCTCGCCCTTGCCCAGCACCAGCAGGGTCTTGCGGATGCGCAGCAGCGGGCTGACGAAGCCGCGGGCGTAGGCCACGCCGGCGGCCACGCAGAGCAGCAGCACCACCAGGCTGGTGGCCAGCAGGTAGGTGCCAAAGTCGCCGACCCGGCCCATCAGCCGGTTCTCCTTGGCCTGGACAACCACTTTCCAGTAGCTCCCGTTGCCCATCGGCACCGTCACGAAGGCGCTGACCCAGCCCCAGGGGTCGGCGGGAAGGAAGCCCTTGTCCTGGTTGAGGATCTTGGTCAGCGGCAGCTCCTTGTCGGTCTCGCCGCTGCGGAAACGGACCACCCCCTGCTGGTCGAGCACGAAGAGCTGGGATTCCTGCTGGCGGATCTCGTCCAGGGCCTCGATCACGTCTTCCATCGAGACCTCCACGACCAGGGCCCCCTCGCGCAGGCGGGTGTTGGGGTGGAAGACCGGCGTGGAGCAGAAGATGACGGTCTCGCCCGCAAGGTTCTGGTTCGGCGGCAGCACGCTGACGTGGCCCTCGCGCAGCAGCAGCGTGTTGGTGAAGAACTCCTCGGAGGAGACCATCGGGATGCCCGTGCTCCAGAGCTTCTCGGCCTCCCCGCCCTTGTAGTTGACCTGGGCCAGCCCGACTCCCGCGTTGTCCACCAGGCGGATGCTACGGTAGATGCCTTTCTGGGTGCATAGCGAGATCAAGGTCTCGTCGAGGCGGTTCTTCCAGAGCTGCACGCTGGACAGGCCCTCCTCGTCGTAGCCCCCGTCCTCGATGGCACGCATCATGCCGTCCACCGCGGGCAGGCCCGAAAGGAACAAGGCCTCCTTCTGGCCGGCCTCGACCAGCTTCTGGAGGTTCAGGGCAATGGCGAAGGCCTGCTGCGACATGGCCTCCTGCGCGGCTTTCAGGTTCGACTGGCGCGTGGCCCGGAAGCTGTACGTGCCCACGAAAAGCAGCGGCAGCAGCGCCACCGAGGCGAAGGCGATGATGAGCTTGGGCCTCATGCGCATGTTCCGGAGGCTCCAGAAGCGCCGGCCAGGGATGGGGTTTTGCGGTTCTTGCATCTTGGAGGAGAGATAGGGGGACGTCGGCCTTGGCCGTTGGGTAAAGATAGCAGTTCCGCGGCAATTGCTCGAAAACGGCGGGCAAGTTTTTTCCGAACGGATGTTTTCCTGCCGCGCAACAGGCTTGCCCTTGACGTAATCCGCTTGGCCGGATGCCCGTCTTTGCGTATCTTGGACAGAAGCACTCTTGGCATTCGCCCGAGCTTGGAAAACCTAACTACCCAACCCTCAGAAAAACCTCAATCCCATGAAAAACAGAATCGCGCTGGTCAAGGGAGACCTTGCCAAAATGAACGTGGACGCCGTGGTCAACGCCGCGGACGAGACCCTGGTCGTCGGCGGTGGTGTCGATGCCGCCATCCACAAGGCCGCCGGGCCGCGGCTGCTCGAGCTGACCCGGAGCCTGGGAGGATGCCCCGTCGGCAAGGTCAAGCTGACCCCCGGCTTCGACCTGCCCGCCAAGCACGTCATCCACGCCGTGGGGCCCATGTGGCAAGGAGGTGGCCACCACGAGGCCAAGTTCCTGGCCAACGCCTACAAGAGCAGCCTGCTCATCGCCCAGAACGAAGGCTTCAAGACCATCGCCTTCCCCTGCCTGAGCACCGGCATCTACAAGTACCCCAAGGAGGAGGCCGCCGAAATCGCCATCGGCGAGGTCGTCAAGTTCCTGGCCAACGACAAGTCCCTGCAAAAGGTCCACTTCGTGGTCTTCACCGACGAGGACCACGCCATCTACGCCCGAAAGCTCGGCGAACGCGGCCTGGCCTGAGCCGCCTGCCCAGAACGAAACAGCATGCCCTCGGGGATGCCCCTGGCGCCCCCGAGGGGGCGTCGTCTTGGGGCGAACCTTCGCTCGGCCCAGGCTTCTGGCCAGGCTCGCCCGCCCGGGGCGGAAAAGTGGACTCGCGACCGCTCCCCGGTGGGGCGCTGTCGGCATTTGGCTACCTTGCGCTTCATCAATCCGACCAGCATGATTCCAAAACCAATGGACAAACCCTTCAAGATGAAAAACTTGGCAGCGCTGATGCTCCTGCCGCTCGCGGCCAGCACGGGCCTGCGCGCGCAATCCCGCGCAGACTTTTGCCACAAATGGGACCTGCACGGCTACGTCTATTGGGGCTTCACCTTCGACCCCGACGAAATCGAGCAGGGCGACTACCTGCGGTTCAACGCCGACGGGACCTACTCGGGCCTCGACCAGGGAAAGCCCGACGCGGGCACCTGGACCTGGACCCCCGCCCGCAAGGAGCTGCTCCTGGCGGATGACGCCAAGCAGAACCTCCGCCTGGAGGTGGAGAGCCTCAGCCCGGGCGAGCTGGTGGTCATCGCCAAAGGGCAAGGGGACGACATCGAGATCATCTTCACCCGCCAACCATGAAACAACGTGTGGAAGGACTGGATGCCGCCAGGGCACTGGCCATCATCGGGATGATCGTGGTCAACTTCAAGATCGTCTTCGGGAGCGAAGGCGGCGGCTGGGTCAAGATTTTCGCGCAAGCCTTCGAGGGCAAGGCCTCGGCGACCTTCGTGTTCCTGGCCGGGGTGGGCCTGGCCCTGATGACCCAGGGAGCCCTGGCGAGCACGGACGGCGCGAAGCTCCGGCAGGCGATGGTGAGCATCGCCAAGCGCGCCGCCTTCCTGTTCGTGGTCGGCCTGGCCTACACGCCCCTATGGGTCGCCGACATCCTGCATTTCTACGGCGTTTACATGGCCATCACGCTGCTGTTCATCCCCCTCGACAAGAAATGGGCCTTGCGCGCGGCCCTCGGCCTGGTCTTGGCCTATCCTGCCCTGCTGCTCTGGATCGACTACGAGACCGCGTGGAACTTCGAGACCTTCGTTTACGCCGATTTCTGGACGGCCAGAGGATTCGCCCGGAACCTGTTCTACAACGGCTTCCACCCTGTGGTCCCTTGGGTCTCGTTCATGCTGCTGGGCCTGTGGTTCGGCCGGCACGACCTGGGCGACCAGGGCTTCCTCCGGCGTTCGGCCAAGTGGGGCCTGGGGATCTTCGTCGGCAGCCTCGCGCTGTCCGGGCTGCTGGTGTCCGTCCTCTCGGCAGGCGACCCGTCCGCGGCTGAAGACATCGCCTCGATCCTGGGCACCAGCCCGATGCCGCCCATGCCGTTCTACATGCTCGTCGGCGGGTCTTTCGCCATTTTCCTGGTCTCGGCGTCCGTGCTGGTGGTGGGCAGGCACAAGGACAACCCCATCCTGGTGGCCCTGGGCAAGACCGGAAAGCTGGCCCTGACCTTCTACGTGGCGCACGTCGTGGTGGGGATGGGCGTGCCGCTGCTCTTGGCCCCCGAGGCCCAAGGGCAATTCTCGATAGGGTTCTCGGTGGCCTATTCGCTGGCCTTTTCCCTGCTTTGCGTGCTGTTCGCCAACGGGTGGCTGCGGCGGTACAGCATCGGCCCCCTCGAATCGGTGATCCGGCGGTTCACCCGGTAAGGGAGGCGCGGCCGGCGCCGAAAACGGCAGGGTTGGGACTTTGGCCCCGCGGCCGTGGGGAACATTTTCCCCGAAGGGACTGGCCGTTGGCAAAGGGCCGGAAGCGGCATTCCCCCCAAAAAAAGAACGCCCCTTCGCGAACGAAGGGGCGTCTTTTGTGTTTGGGCGAATCAGGCCGGGTTCTCAGCGGGTTCCGCCGCAGCGAGAAGCGCAGTTGGAGGTGCGGGCGGCGCCGGCGTCGGGGGTGGCGCCGGGAGCGGGCTGGCTGGCGCTGGTTGAGCCAGAGCAGGGAGCGGTGGCGCTGGCGGTGCCAGTGCAGGGCTTGCTCTCCTCGGTAGAGGCGTTGGCCGAACCGGTGCAAGGAGCGGCCTCAGCGGCGCTGGCGGTGCCAGTGCAAGGCGTGTTGCATTTGCTGGCTTCTTCGGCGGACTTCTCAACCGCGGGAGTCACCGCGGCGGCGCTGGTGCGGGCGCTGGTAGAGCCAGAGCATTGCGCTGATACGGAGCCGGTGGCCACGAAAAGGGCGAAGGCGAGGAACAAAAACACTTTCTTCATGGTCAAGGGGGATTTTTGGTTTGTGAAATTTGAACGGTAGGGCAAATATAGTCATCCAATTCCAAATTAAGGACAAAAAGGCGTCTTTTTCCAAAATTTAACTTTTTGTTAAATTCTTGTCATTCTGTATTTTGCGAGAAAAGGGAATTCAGGCCCCTTGAACCGATGCGTCCTTCGAACTTTTGAAAATCTTGAAGAATTTTAGCCATCAGTTTGATTTTCAATTGTTTGGACCATCGGGTCTTCCGCATCGGCCAGCCCGGGGGGGCTGTTTTAGGCAAAAATGTGCCTTCAGCCCAAAAAACATGGGGCGGCGCCAGGCGCGAATTGCCAGGCCATTCGTTCTTCAGGAAGCCCGCGCGCTCGCATCGCCAGGCCCTGACTTGTTGGATGCACCCCAATCCGCTTGTGCTAAATGCTGTTTTTTTGAAATTTCATTACTTTCGTCATCGCAAACCAGCCTCTTTTTCCCATGAAACGACTGCTGCTCACCCTGGCCCTCGGCCCGATGCTCTGGGCACAAGCCCACAGCCAGACCTTCAACGCCACGGGCGCCTGCCTGGGCGACACCGTCCAATTCGTCCCGGTGGGCACCACGGGGGCGCTCAACTTCTACTGGCAGTTTGGCGACGGTAGCGACACCTGGGAAATCGAGTCGCCCCGCTACTTCTACGCCCAGGCGGGGACCTACACCGTCAGCATGACGGTCTATTTCCCCGAAGGCAGCCAGACCGTCAGCAAGGACATCACCATCGAGCCAGCCCCGGCCATCGCCATCGCCTACGACGGGCCCACCAGCTTCCTGCAAGGCGGCAGCGTCGGCCTCGAGGCCACGGCGGGCTTCGCGGGCTACCTCTGGAGCACGGGCGAGGGCACGGCGGCCATCGTGGTCAGCCAAGGAGGCTTCTACAGCGTGGTGGGAACGACCGCCAGCGGATGCCAGGCCACGGCCACCAGCCAGGAAATCAGGGTCTTGCAGGCCCAAGTAGCGCCCATCGAGATCGTGGCCAACATCCTGACGCCCAACGGCGACGGCATCAACGACCGGTTCGAGATCCAAGACCTGGACGCCTTCGGCTTCCCCTGCCAGGTGCTGATCTTCAACCAGTGGGGCCGCGAGGTCTATTCCAGCGCCGACTACCAGGCCGACACCCCCTGGGACGGATACCTCGAAGGAAAGCTGCTCGACGCCGGCGCCTACTTCTTCATCCTGCGCACCGAAGACCGCCCGCAGGCCACCGGAACCATCAACCTGCTGCGCTGAGCGCCGCCCTGGCCATGTCCCCATTCCTCCAATCCAAGCCCACGAGCATGAAAAAGACCTTCCTCCTCCTGGCCATGCTGTCCGGCCCGCTGTCCGGCTTCGCCCAGCAGATACCCATCAACAGCCAGCAGTTCATCAACAAGCACTCCCTCTCGCCGGCCTTCGCGGGCTTCAACCGCAACTTCGAGGTCTTCGCCGGGATGCGGCAAGACTGGGTGGGGATCCCCGGGGCGCCCGAGACCAAGTGGTTCACGGCCAACGCTGCCATGACCGACGCGACCGGCTTCGGCCTGACCTTCCTCCAGCAGAACGTCAGCCTGTTCGAGCAGCTCACGGCCCGCTTCGACTACGCCTACCACACCTACCTCGACCGGAAAACCACCATGAGCTTCGCCCTCTCGGCCGGGCTGTTCAACCAGCGGGTGGACTGGGCCCAGATCCGCTCGCCCCTGGCCGACCCCTACCTGCCCCAACTGCAAGACCTGCACGGCACGGCCATCGACATGGGCTTCGGGCTCATGCTTGCCCGAAACGGTCTGACCGTGGGCCTGGGCATGCCCCGCGCCGTGGCCACGCCCGTCTCCCATTCGGTGGTCAGCTCCAGCGACTTCACCCTGGCCAGGCAGTACATGGCCCACGTTTCCTACCTCCTGCCCCTGGACCGCGAACTGGCCATCGAGCCCATCGTGGTGCTGCGCTCCACCGAGCGCTCGGGCATGTTCTTCGACCTGGGGATGAACGCCAACTTCCGCAAGAAGGTCTGGGGCGGGGCCAACTTCCGCACCAACGGCTCCCTGGGCTTTTTCGCCGGATACTCGCCCCACCCGCAGATCGTGGTCAACTACCACTACGAGTTCCGCGGAAGCGAGATCCAGAACATGGGCAACGGCTCGCACGAGCTGAGCGTCGGCTTCAACTTCAAGCACGGAAAGACCAACCGGCCGTCCATCTTCGTGCCGCTCGGCGACACGATCAACGACCTCGAGTACCGCGTCAGCCGTCTGGAGAGAAGAGTGCCCGCCCTTGAGCGCAAAGTCCAGGAGCATACCGAGCAGATCGCCGAGCTCCAGCGGCGCCTGGAGGAATGCTGCAACGACAATGAGGAGCAGGAACTGCGCCGCCGCATCGAGCAGCTCCAGCTCGAGCTCGAGAAGCTGCGGCTCGAATCGGCTCGGGAAGTCGAGTTCGAGACGCCTTTCATCTTGCAGAACATCCAGTTCGCCACCGACAGCGACGTGCTGGAGCCCAGCTCGTTCGCCAGCCTGAACAACCTGGTGGCCGAGCTCAAGGCCAAGCCTGGGCGGGCCATCAAAGTGGTGGGCTACACCGACAACATGGGCGACCCGGCCTACAACCTCGACCTGTCGAAGCGCAGGGCCTTGTCCGTGAAGAACTACCTGGTCTCGCAGGGCATCGACCCCGCGCGCGTGCTGACCGACGGCAAGGGCATGGGCAACCCCATCGCCCCGAACGACACGCCGCAGGGCCGGGCCGTCAACCGCCGCATCGAAGTGAGTTTCACCCGCTAAGCCCCCATCGCCCATGCGCAAAGCCCTATTCGCCCTGGCCGTGCTCCTGCCCCTGGCCGCCGGCGCCCAAAGCCTCGACCGCGCCTGCCTGACCACGGCGGGCGCCGACTTGGACCTGCCCTCGGGCGGGCTCTCGTTCTCGGTGGGCCAGGCCTTCACCCCGACGCTGACCAACGGCAACAGCCTGACCCTGGGCTTCCAGCAGCCGCCCCGGGCCAGGGCCAGCAGCAGCCCGGCCGCGCCCTTGGCCTTGAGCGCCGAGGCCTTCCCCAATCCCTGCCAAGACCAGCTCTCGCTGCGCCTTTTCAGCAAAGGCCCCATGCCCGCCATCCGCGTGGAGCTGTTCGACATGATGGGCCGCCCTTGGCCTGCCCCGATCCAGCAGCAGGCCTTCGGCATGGCCTGGTCGGCCGAGCTGCGCACCGACCATCTGCCCGCGGGGACCTACCTCTGCCGTCTCCTGCCCCAAGACCCGGCCGCCGAGCCGCTGGTCTTGCGGGTCATCAAACAATGAGCCGGCGGACTGGCATCCTTCCGCCCCAACAATCCCAACCGTCAACCCGAGCAGACATGAAAAACTTCTTCGCCCCCCAACGCTTGGTCCTGTGGCTCTTGCTGGCCGGATGGACCTCCGGCCAAGCCCTGGCCCAGGTGCCCCAGAACTTCAACTACCAGGCCGTGGCCCGCGACGCCGAGGGATTCCCGGTCGAGAGCAAGCCCATCGCCGTGGAGCTGACCGTCTTGCGCGGCCCGCAGGCCCAGGAGGTCACCTGGAAGGAGACCCACCTGACCACCACCAACGCCTTCGGCTTGTTCAACCTGGTCGTGGGCCAAGGCTTCCGCGTCGAGGGGCTGGCCGAGCGCTTCGAGGACATCGACTGGGCCGACGGCGAGTACCACCTCCGCGCCCGGGCTGACTTCGGCGCGTCGGCCACGCTCAACGGCATGATCGACATGGGCACGGTGCGCTTCCAGTCGGTGCCCTACGCGCTGGTGGCCGACTCGGCCCTGAACGCCCGGCCGCAGACCCTCGAGGAGATCCTGGGCATCAGCCTTTCCGGCCTGCAGCCCGAGGACGTGCTCCGCTGGAACGGCACCTCATGGACTGTTGGCAACTTCTTCCTCGAAAAGGACGGCAGCACTGACCTGACGGGAGACTGGGTCGTCCACGACGACAACATCACCCTGGTGGATGGAACCCTGACGGCCTACTCGCTCCAGGCCGAGGACATCACGCTCAACCGCGGGCAGGCGCGGGTCAACAACTTCGACCCGAACTTCTGGATGGGCGAGCCTTCGCCGCAGAACCAGAACGTGCCCACCCAACTGGCCGTCTGGACCTACGTGAACCACAAGGTGGACAGCGTGGCCTCGGTCAACTGGCAGCGCATCGGCTCCAGGGTCTTCAACGTCAACGACCTGGTGGGCATCGGCACCAACAACCCGGCCACGAAGTTCCATGCCCAGGTGGGCGCCAACGGCTTCCTGGTGACGGGCTCGCACAACGGCTTCAACGGGCCGGATGTGGCGGGCGCGGGCACGCGGCTGATGTTCTATCCCGGCAAGTCGGCCTTCCGCGCGGGGACCGTCGAGAGCTCGCAGTGGGACAACGCGAACGTGGGCAGCTACTCGGCCGCCCTGGGACGCAACACCACGGCCTCGGGCGAGGGCAGCTTCGCGGCAGGCTCGGGCAACGTCGCCCAGGGCATCGGCTCGGCGAGCTTCGGGCAGGACAACCTGCTGCAAGGCGCCGCCAAGAACGCCTTCGCCGTGGGCGAGCTGAACTCGATCGCCTCCGAGCGGGGCCTGGCCTTCGGGCGGCAGAATAGCATCACGGGCGTCGGCTCGGCCACCATCGGCTCCAACAACACCATCAGCGGGGTGTTCGCGCTGGCCGTGGGCAGCCAGATCACGCTCAACGGCGCCGACTTCGCCAACGCCTTCGGCCAGAGCAACAGCTCCAACGGCAAATACAGCTTCCTCGCGGGCCAGAACAACGTGGGCAACGCCGATTACACCGTGGCCATTGGCAGCTCCAACAACGCCACGAAGTACGGCGCCTTCGCCCTGGGCCTGAGCAACATCGCCGAAGGCAACCACGCCTTCGCGCTGGGCAGCAACCTGCGGGCCACCAGCCTCAACGAAGTGGTGCTGGGCCGCTTCAACACCTATACCACTCCGGCGGCCAACGGCGATGTCAACTGGAACACCAACGACCGCCTGCTGAGCCTGGGCAACGGCACCGCCGAAAGCCAGCGCTCGGACGCCATCGTGGTCTGGAAGGATGGCAAGGTGGGCATCGGCACCAGCAACCGCAGCGACTTCGGCGCGGGCGCGCTGCTGTTCGTGGACGGCAGCATCCAGGCCAACAACGTGGCCCTCTCGTCGGACGCCCGCTTCAAGACCGACATCCAGACCTTGGAAGACGCCAACGCCACCCTGGCCCGCCTGCGGGGCGTGCGCTACCACTGGAACCAGGCGGCCTTCCCCGATAGGCAGTTCGAGACGGGCCTCCAGTTCGGCCTGGTGGCCCAGGAGGTCGAGGCCGTGTTGCCGGAGCTGGTCCGCACCGACGGCCAGGGCTTCAAGAGCGTGAACTACACGGCCCTGGTTCCCTTCCTGCTCGAAGCCCTCAAGGAGCAGCAGGCCGAAATCGACCGGCTGGAGGCCCAGAACGCCCAGGCCGCGCAAGGCCAGGACGCCCTGCGCGCCGAGCTGGACGCCCTGCGCGCCCGCATGGACCGCGTCGAGGCCGCCGCCTCGGGGCGCTAAGCCGGGCGATTCCGCCCCCTCAAGCAAGACCACCACGCCTCCGCCGGGGGCGTGGTGGTCTTGCTTGAGGGCCTTCCCTCCGACCTTCCAACCCCTCGCGAAGCCAGATTTCGGAGGAAAAAGCATAGCTTCGCGCTCCGAAAAACGAAACATGATGAAGGAAATCCTCTCGAACCTGCGCTTCCTGCTCGGCCATTGGCACCGCCACCGGCTTACCTACTCGATGGGAGTGCTGGCCATGCTGGCGACCAACTACGTCTTCGTGCTGATTCCGCAGTACATCCAGAAGAGCATCGACGTGCTGGCGGGCAACCTCGAGGCCACGGACAGGCAGTTGCTGGGCTACATCGGCCTGATCCTGGCGCTCTCGGTGGCCGTGGTCGGGGTGCGGACGCTTTCGCGCATCCTGTTCTTCAACCCGGGCCGCGAGGTGGAGCGCGAGATCAAGGACCAGATGTACGACAAGCTGACCCGGCTGGGCCGCGACTTTTTCGCGCAGAACAGCACCGGGGCCATCATCTCGCGCATCAACAACGACATCAACGGGGTGCGGATGGTGAGCGGCTTCGGCATCATGCAGATTTTCAACATCCTCTTCGCCCTGACCCTGACGCCGTACATGATGTGGCAGCTCTCGCCCCGGCTGACGCTCTACGCGGCACTGCCCGTGCTGGTGGTTTTCGTGCTGGTGCGCATCGGGATGATGATCATGGTGCGGAGCATGAACGCCCGGCAGGAGGCCTTGCAAAACCTCTCGGGCGACACGGTGGCCTTCCTGACGGGCGTTAGCGTGATCAAGAGCAACGAGATGCACCCCTGGGCCGGGCGCAAGTTCCGCGCGTCGAACCAGCGGCTGCTCGACCAGACGCTTCGCATCGCGCGGGTGCGGTCGTTCGTGATGCCGCTGCTGGGCAACCTGGACCAGATCCTCAAGGTGATGGTGCTGCTGGTCGGGGGGCTGATGGTCATCCGCGAGGGCTTCACCATCGGGCAGCTCACGGCCTTCATCTCCTACACGGCCCTGCTGGCCATGCCCATCATGGGCCTGGGCTGGGTGATCACGGTGTTCCAGGAGGCCTTCGTGGGCATTTCGAGCCTGCAAAAGGTGCTCTCGGAGCCCGAAGAGAACGCCGACAAACGCCTCCTGCCGCAGGAGCAGGCGGAGGCCCTCTTCCGCGACGGGCTGGAGGTCCGCGGGCTGGGCTACGCCTACCCGGGCGCCGAGCAGCCCGCGCTGAGCGACGTGAGCTTCCGCGTCCTGCCCGGCCAGATCGTGGGCGTGGTCGGCATGGTCGGCTCGGGCAAGACCACGCTGGTCAACTGCCTGAACCGATACTTCGACATTCCGAAAGGAACGGTGTTTTATAGCGGCCAGGATGCCGCCCTGCTCGACGCGCGCTCGGTGCGCACTGTGACGCGCACGGTTACGCAGGATGTCTTCCTGTTCTCGGACAGCCTGGAAAACAACATCCGCTTCGGCTCGGAGCGCTTCGGCCCCGAGCAGCGCAAGGACCTCGACGAAGTGGTGCGGCAGAGCGCCCTGGCCGAGGAGGTCAAGCGCTTCGACAAGGGCCTCGAAACCCTGGTGGGCGAGAAGGGCATCATGCTCTCGGGCGGGCAAAAGCAGCGCATCAGCCTGGCCCGCGCGCTCTACACGCCCACCGAGCTGCTCATCCTCGATGACGTTCTCTCGGCCGTGGACAACGACACCGAGCGCCAGCTCATGCGCGCCATCTGGGGCAACCGCCAGGCCAAGAGCGTGCTCATCGTGACCCACCGCCTGAGCGTGCTCGAAAAGGCCGACAACATCCTGGTGCTCGACCAGGGGCGCGTCGCGGCCCAGGGCACGCACGAGCAACTGCTGCAAAGCTCCGACTTCTACCGCAAGGCCCTCGAATTGCAAAAGCTGGGAGTCCACTAAGCTCCCTACCCACCCCATATCCGACAAAAAATGGCAGAAAAGACCATCAGCATAAAAGACTGGAAGCTCCTTAGCAAGTTCTTCCGCTATTTCGGGCCGCACCGGGCCTGGGTTTGGCTCAGCGCGGCCATCATTCCGCTGATAACGGCCGGCGGCATCTACTTCCTCTGGCTTTTGCAGCACATCATCGACGAGTTCCTTCTGCCGAAAAACGCCGATGGGCTGGTGTTCTGGGTCTCGGTGCTGGCCGGGGTGCTGGCGGCCAACTACTTCCTGGACGCGCTCTACAACTACGCCCTCCAGAAGGCGGGGAACTATGCGATATTCGACCTGCGCAACGAACTGGCCGCCAAGGCTTTGCGATTGCCCCTGAGCTACTACGACAAGAACCCCGTCGGCATCACGCTCTCGCGCCTGACCAGCGACATGGAGGCCCTGGGCGAGTCTTTCGCCTCCGGGGTCATGGGCATGGTGGCCGACATCATCAAGACCCTGGCCCTGCTGGTCTATCTTTTCATCCTTGACTGGCAGCTCACGCTGGTAACGCTGCTGGCGGCTCCGCCCATCTTCCTGGTCGTCCGCTACTTGCGCGGCCGCATGCGCGACGCCTACCTCACCAGCCGCCGCAGCCTGGCCTCCTCGACGGGCTATCTGCAAGAATGCCTCAACGGCATGAAAACCATCCGGCTCTACAATGCCGAAAAAGAAACTTTCGACAAGTACGCCTCCCTGAACCAGGAATTTTGCCGCTCGCAAAACAAGACGAACATCTACGATGCTTCGATGTTTTCGATCGTGGAAGGCATCACGTCCATCGCCGTGGCGCTGGTGTTGCTGAGCGGCGCCTGGCAGATACAGGCGCAGGGGCTTTCGGTGGGCGTGCTGATCGTCTTCGTGTCCTCGCTCAGCAAGCTGTTCGTGCCGGTCAAGCAGTTCACGCAGCAGGTGGCCACCATCCAGCGCTCGCTGGCGGCCTTCGAGCACATCAGCGAGCTGATGGACCAGAAGGCCGAGCTGGACGGGCAGCTCCCGAGCCAGCTTCCGGGGGATTTCGCGCTCGAATCCATCGTGTTTGAGGATGTCCGCTTCCGCTACACGCCCGATGGGCCGTACATCCTCAAAGGCGTCAGCTTCGCGCTGCGCAAGGGCGAGCAACTGGCGCTGGTGGGCAGCACGGGCTCGGGCAAATCGACGGTGGTGCGGGTGCTCACGCAGGCCTACCAGGGCTACGAGGGCTCCATCCGCGTCAACGGCATCGAGCTGCGGACGATCCCCAAGCGCGAGCTGAACCGCGTGGTGGCCCTGATGCAGCAGGATGTCTTCCTGTTCAACGAGAGCCTGGGCTTCAACATCGGGCTGGACCGCGCGGGCATTGACCAGGCGCAGATCGAGGCGGCGGCGCAGTTCGTTTACGCCGACGGCTTCATCCGCCAGCTCGAAGGCGGCTACGACTTCCGGGTGCGCGAAAACGGCGGCAACCTCTCGAAGGGGCAGGCGCAACTGGTCTCCTTCGCCCGTTCGCTCTGCGGCGGCAGCGAGCTGGTGGTGCTCGACGAGGCCACCAGCGCCGTGGACTCGGTTACGGAAGACCTGGTGCAGAAGGCCATCGCGCACATCTTCCAGAAGAAGACCGTCATCGCCATCGCCCACCGGCTGAGCACGATCGAGCACTCGGACCAGATCCTGGTCATGGACCAGGGGCAGATCGTCGAGCGGGGCACGCACAACCAGCTCCTGGAGCAAGGCGGGGTTTACGCCCGGCTGGTCAGCGAGCTTTCGAGCGTGGCGCAGAATTAGGCCTGTCGCACGCGGTAGCACAACCGAATGATCAAAACCATAAGCATACATCCTAGCCGCCGCCGAAGGCGCGACGCTCATCCCGCGATACCGCCGGAACGGCTTGCTTTTTCGGATTGGAAAACATATCTTTCGAGCCTGGGCTTCAAAAACACAAGCAAGGCCCCAGAAACTTCCCGCCAGTGGGAGCCAAGCTCTTCAAGATTTGCCAAGTACCCATTCCAAGGACCTGCTCGGCCTTCGAAAGGCCTAAAGCGGAAAATCTTGAACTTGTCCGCCTGAGTTCAATCTTTCGTCCTTGGATGTTTTTTTGGAAAAATCTCAAGGCCGTCCAACAAAGTATGTTTTGATAAGCCAAGACAATCCAAGCAATTTCTCGCAAAATGGAAATCAACAAGCACACACGATTCGACAAAAAAGGCCTGTTGCAGTACTTCCGAAGCAGAGCAGCAGAAATGTTGAGTGAAACTCGGCAGCGATTGGGAGTGCAGCAAGTCAAAAAACAGGCAAGCGAGATCAACAAAGGCCTGCTATCCAGTGGGCTGTCGTTATTGGAAATCGTTTTGCAGAAGTCAGCCCACGAAAAGTGGACCCGAGAGGAAAGATTGGAAACCGTTCTGATGGTGAACTACACCAACTATGTGGTGATGCTTGAAAGCCGAAACGATGTCTGGCCTTATGAGTACATGAGCTTTTCGCGCAGGATCGGTGAGCTTTGGGAACCATTTTGCAAACTTTGCTTCGCTTACCCGATCAATGACCTCGAGCTTTTTATCCCGCCCACATTCCATGAGCTAAAACAATCCATGATGTTCGAGATGGACAGCTTCATCGACCAATTGATGATATCCGAAAAAGAAAAAGAGCAATTGAAGGGCTATTATCACAAGGTATGGAGCATCGTCGCATCGGGTGAAATTAAACTTGAGCTTGATTTGCATTTCCAGTCGAATGGAACAAAATACAATGTCGATTTCAAAAGCGGATTTGGTTCGAACGAAAAAGGGAATGCCAACCGTTTGCTGCTTGTCGCGAGTCTTTACAGTAATATTTCGGAAAACTATCAGTGTTTGCTCTTCGTTCGGGCTGAACAAAACAACCACTACTTTGAAATCCTAAAGAAATCCGGAGCGTGGAATACTTTCACGGGCGATGAAACCTATGAAAAAATAAAATATTTTACAGGCTTTGATTTGAAGCAGTGGATCGCCAACAACGTGGACTGGGAGCATGATTTTTTGCCCGAAACTTATCAATTTTTGACTTCAAATAACTTAACCCAATATCTGAAGTGGTAAATGAAAGACAAGTATCAAGCATATTACACCCAGTCGGAACCTATTGTGCGCTACATGATCGACCGGCTAAGCCTTCGGGAAGACGACAAAATATTCGAACCCTGCGGAGGGGAAGGGGTCTTCGTGGAGAGCATCCTCGAAAGAAATCCGAGGGCACGGATTGACATTTACGAGCTGGACCCATCGTCCATCGCGAAACTTTCCCGCAAATTCAAGTGTTTTGAACATGTTGCTATCAAACAAGCCGACACCTTGCTCGACAACGATTTGCTGCTCAGGGCAAGTTTTGGAGGGGAATACGACAAGATCATCGCCAATCCACCTTACGGGGCATGGCAGGATTTTGAGAAGAGGAGGGCCTTGAAAAAGATATTTCCGGATTTTTATGTGAAAGAGACCTATTCGCTTTTTTTGTTCCGGAGCATTGAACTGCTCAAAGAAAATGGATTGCTGGTATTTATCATTCCTGATACTTTTCTTAGTCTGCATCGCCACAAAGCGCTTCGGAAGCATCTGCTCACAAAAACGAGAATCAAAGAAATCGCCTTGTTTCCTTCCTCATTTTTTCCAAATGTCAATTTTGGATATGCCAATCTGTCCATCATAACGCTTCAAAAATCGAATGCGACACTTCAAAACTTAGAAAATTCGTTCATCGTGAAATCGGGCTTCAGAAATGTATTTGAACTAAAGCAGGACAATACAGAAAACCTAAAGCAGAAAGAATACAAACAAATTGACATCTTCAACAATCCTGATCATGCCTTCTTGCTTTCAGACTACAATGGCATCAGTGCCCTCATCGTCCAAAGCGAAGAAACCATCGGCGATGTCGCCGATTGCGTAACGGGCTTTTATTCTGGCAACGACAAGGCATTCCTCAAGGTGGTTTCGCATGAAGTTCGGAATGGTAAAAAGTACGCCACAATCGACCCTGGGCTTGTCAACTGGCCCCTTCAGGATGCGAATGAAATTTCCGAAGGATCGCGGGGCGAAAAATGCTTCGTCCCGATTGTGAAAGGTGGAAATAGACGATACCTGAAACCAGACAACTGGTTCATCGAGTGGTCCGAAAAAGCTGTAAAGCATTACAAAACAGACAAGAAGGCCCGCTTTCAGAATCCTCGCTACTACTTCAAGCATGGCATTGCCGTGCCGATGGTCAGCGCCTCTAGCATCACCGCTTCCCTGATCGAGGGCAAGCTGTTCGACCAGTCAATCGTTGGCGTTTTTCCAAAGGATACGAGTTTGACCTATTACCTGCTCGCGTTTTTGAACTCCGAACTGTGCAACAGGATGATCCGCGCAATCAATCCCTCGGCCAACAATCCGGCGAACTACATCAAGAAAATCCCTTTCAGAAGGCCCAATCCGGCCCAATTGGACCAGGTCAACAGCCTTGTCGGACACATCTTGGCGCAGTTGAGGGACGGGAACGGCTATGACCAGAAATTGGACAGGGAAGTCAACGCGATATTTGAGGAGATATTCCAACAGCACAAAAAAGCGAGCGAAGCCGAAATGTCCATCCCCTTCGCGGAAAGGGAAACCAAAGTTTGGAAGCGCCAAAGACATCAACACCAACCGGAAACCAACATCATCCAATGACCCAATCGGTAAAAATCCAGGCTCCGGCCACGGTGGCCAACGTGGCCTGTGGCTTCGACATCATGGGCTTCGCGCTGGAGGCCCCGCACGACGAGCTGATCGTGCGCAAGACCAACCGCCCCGGCCTGCGCCTGTCCGACAAGACGGGCCTGGGGCTCCCGCTGGACCCGCGCGCCAACACGGCGGGCCAGGCGGCCCTGGCCCTGCTGGAGCACCTGGGCAGCCAGCAGGGCTTCGAGCTGGAGTTCACGCGCAAGATCTCGCCCGGCAGTGGCATCGGGTCGAGCGCCGCCAGCGCCGCCGCCGCGGTTTTCGGCGTCAACCTGCTGCTGGGCGAACCTTTTGACCGCCAGGGGCTTGTGCAGTTCGCCATGCAGGGCGAGGCCGTGGCCTCGGGCTCGGCCCACGCCGACAACGTCGCGCCCGCGGTCATGGGCGGATTCGTGCTGATCCGGGGCTACGCGCCGCTGGACCTGGTGCGCCTGCCTTACCCCAAGGAGCTGCACTGCGCCATCGTCCATCCCGAAATCGAGATCCGCACGCAGGACGCGCGGCGCATCCTCAAGCAGCACATCCCGCTCAAGACGGCCATCGAGCAGTGGGGCAACGTGGCCGGGCTGGTCGCGGGCCTGACCCTGGGCGACCTGGGCCTGATCGGGCGCTCGCTCAAGGACGTGGTGGTCGAGCCGGTGCGCTCGGTCATGCTGCCGAACTTCGCGCAGGTCAAGCGCGGGGCCTTGGAGGCTGGCGCGCTGGGTTGCAGCATTTCCGGCTCCGGCCCTTCGCTCTTCGCCCTCTGCGATGGGCGCGAGGTCGCCACGCGGGTGGCCGCCAGCTTCCGCGACGCGTTCCGGGAGATGGAGATCCCATGCCAGACCTACGTCTCGCGCATCAACGAGCTGGGAGCCAAGGCCGTGCTCTGATCGGCGGGGCTTCAGGCGCGGACCGAGAGGCTGTAAAGCGTATCCGGGTCATCGACCTGGGTGCCGTTGCCGTAGTTGAAGTTGAGCCTGATCTGGTATCGGCTTTCGCAGGGCGTGATGGCGGCGAGCTCGGCCTCGAACGACATGTGCTTGCCGCTGTAGTGGGGCACGGTCTTCGGGGGCTTCGCGAAAGAGATCGAGCAGCCAAGTCCTTGGAGCACCTCCACCCAACGGCGGAAGGAATGGTTCCAGTCGAAGCCCAGCGCTCGCCACTGCTCGGGCATCGCCCCGGTATGGACCAGGTACATGTGCCGGGCCACGCCGTTCTCGTACCAGAAGTTCTGCCCTTGGATGGTGTAGTACTTGTACGGCTGGCCGTCGGTGTCGTTGTTCTTGCTGCGCACTCCGAGCCTTTGCAGCTCCGCCTCGGGCGTCTTGCCGAGGGTGATTCCGTAGAGCGGGAAGAGCTTCTGGGAGACGGCGATCTGCTCGGGCGTGGGGGCTCTGACGGCGAGCCAGGACTCGGGATACGGGAGCTCGCGGCTTTGGCCGATGGGCACCAGTTTCGGCACGGCGGGCTGGGCAGGCGCGCTGGGCTGCGGGGCCAGCGGCTTGGGGCTCTCGGGCTGGTAGGCCGCGGGGGCGGGCGGCTTCAGGCCAGGATGCTCGACCACTTCGGCCAGGTGGAGGAAGCTGCTCATCTGCCGGCGCAGCAGGCTCTTGAAGAGCGAGAAGATCTTCTGGAAATCCTCCTGGCTCATGTTGGCCAGGGGCGCCGCGCTCAGCTCGACGGCCAGCGGCCACTCGCTGGGCGCGTGGAGGTGCTGGAACATGAAGTCGAGGGTGAAGTGGCAGCCGTTGGCCTCCTGCTCCACCCGCAGCAGCAGCCGCTCAAATCGGCCCGTGACGGTGAGGTCGTGCTTGCGCAGGGCCAGGGCGAAGGCTTCGGCCAGGTCGTCTTCCTTGCCGCGCTTGTCGAGGAAGACGATCTGGTCGTCCACGTAGAGGCGCTGGGCGTTGCTGATCCCCAGGTCCTCGAAAAGGGCCTTGAGGTCGGCCAGGAAGTATTTCCCGGAAGTGGTCTCCTTGACGACCTTCTCGTCCAGGAAGCCAAGGCTGAGGTAGTAGAGCCAAGGACGGTTCTTCGGCTTGCGGGACAGCATGACCTGGCGACTGGCGAAGCTGGCGTTGAACAAGGCTTTTCCGTTCATGGCTTGGAAGTAGGGGTTGGTTTGCGGCCTGCAAAATAAGCGTTTTTTTTTGGCCATGCCACACACGAAGGGGGACAGCTCAACAACCTCAAAAAAAACAAGAACCCGTCGAACAAAGGCCAAACACTGATCAACCAAGGCTTGGGACTGAAAACACTGGTTTTTCCAATTTTTCCGCACAACCAAACTCAAAAGCCTGCGATTGATGAAGAAAAAGTGGTTCTTGGAACATTGTTGTGGAGTCAGTGAATAGCGGCTAATCCCAAGTTGCTTTCGATGGTGGAATATACAAATCGCCAGCGCCAGGGGCACTTGCTTACAAATTTAGGAGGTAAAATAGGGTAATAAGGTCATTTTGACCCCGACAATTGATTTTCTACTAAGGTTTTACCCAAGAATAAGGTCTTATCACCCTAAATGATAAGCTTAGTAGAAATTCTAACAAGTGATGGTTCCTAAGTAAAAGGCTAGATTCAGTTTGCATTATCAATACGAAAAGATTTTTTCCACGAAATGCACGAAAAACACGAAAAATATTCTTGTCC
>JAIFMG010000206.1 GCA_020048645.1 Bacteroidota bacterium
GAGACGGTCATTTCCGAAATGTCATAAATCATTTTGTTTTTTAACATTTCAATCAAAAACTTTGGCCGCGGGCGTGCCCATGTCGCGCCACTGGGCGCGCGGGGCCTCGTGGGTGCGGACGCGCTGGCTGGCCGCGAGGCGCAGGTAAACGTCGATGATCGAGAATGAGCCCGCCTCGGTGAGCAGGTCGAACAGGCGGGAGCTGAGCCCTGCTGGGAGGCCCATCGATCCGCACCAAAATCGCAAATTCTTGGTTTTCATCGTCTTGGGCGAATGAAGATAAAATAGCAGGCTGAAATTTGGAAAAATGGATGGTAAGATGTAAATTTCGAAAGACCAAACATTCTAATCTCAACCGATTGGCGCAACTGCAACATTGCTTCCTCCTACTCGATTCGACCCCTTCAAGGTTTGACATACCGTCGCCTTTGTTGCATCGTAGCCAAACACTTGGAACGCAATATTTAACCCACATTTGGAAACAGGAGCATGGAAAGGCTTTCAACGGAAAAATATCAAAAAGATTTGTCTCGCGCCATCCAACACTTTTGGAAAATGCGGGAAACTCAATTTGATAAACAAAAAAAACTTGACCAAGGACTACGAGGATCGGTTACAGGCGCTAAACAATTGGATGGTTTTATCCAATTGCTTGTCCATGTTTCGAAAGACTTGGGAGTCCCCGAAGAATGTATTTATGTCAAGGGAAACAGTCTTCCAGGCTTCTTTCGACCGACCAAAGAATGGGACTTCTTGATTATCAACCCAAAAAATCAGCTTGTTGCTGTCGTGGAGTTAAAATCGCAGGTAGGGTCTTTTGGAAATAACTTCAACAACAGGACAGAAGAAGCGATAGGAAGTGCTGTTGATTTCTGGACGGCTTTTCGCGAAAACAGCTTCCCCCAAAAGCAGCAGCCTTGGCTGGGA
Organism: Bacteroidota bacterium; assembly: GCA_020048645.1. Taxonomy (GTDB): domain Bacteria; phylum Bacteroidota; class Bacteroidia; order Bacteroidales; family UBA6013; genus UBA6013. The sequence goes on from JAIFMG010000206.1 coordinate 928, forward strand.
TTCGTGATCCTTGTTGAACAGACCTCAAAGTCCACCAGCAAAGTGCGCTTGCAAGAACAACACTTTGAAGCAAGGGCTGAATTCCAAAACACGAGCTATTTGGACAGGTACGCCCTGCTATGTCAAAAACTGATGCAAGAGCGTCATTATTCTTCAACCGCAATAATATGGACAGACCACCAAATGAACTTTGGCTATCCTTCGGAAGAAATATCTTTTGATACATTTCTGTTGTCCTTTATGGGCTTTGTGCAAGGTAAGCTAAAAAGTTTCCAAAAATGATTTACGGAGTTCGATCGAATGGCAGGAGCCATGGCCTTGTTTTGACGAAACCGATTGTCGTGAAAACGATGCTGGATAGAGTTGGGTACACGTCGCAACGAAATCTTAGCCAGCTTAGGGTAATTGAGCCTGCGTCAGGAGATGGGGCCTTTGCGGTTGAAATTATCCATCGACTGCATCAATCCTCCTTGAATTTTGGTTTTAGTTTCAACAAGGCGCTCTCAAATCTTACTTTTTTCGAGTTGGATCCAAGCATGGGAGCCATATTAAAAGAAAGGCTATCTTCAATTTTGAATCTCTACAATGAAAAACTTCCTGAAATAATTCGAGTTGAAGATTTTCTCTTGTCGAAAACGCAAAAGTGTAATCTGATTATCGGCAATCCTCCCTATGTTCGACACGAAAACATTCCAGAAACGCAGAAGGAACTCTACAAGGAAAGATTTTCGACATTCAGACATAGAAGTGATCTTTTCATTGCTTTTTATGAAAAAGGATTGAGACTTTTGGAGGAAGGCGGAATTCTATCCTTCATTTGTTCCAACCGTTGGTTGAAAAACCAATACGGACAGGGGCTGCGGAGTTTGATTCAACGGCAATTCCGTTTGTCAGAAATCATCGATTTAGAGGGAACATGCCCCTTTGAAGAGGAAGTGATTGCCTACCCCGCTATCACAACAATAAAAAATTGCCAAAAATCCCCTGAAGCAAATTACTACAAGATCAATGACGTTGCTGATTTGGCCTTCATTGATAAAAAAATCAGAAGTAGTAGAACTTTGCACAACCTAAACTCAAACAATTGGTTCTCTTTGGATTCGAGGGGAGAAAACTATGAGAAATATTTGGCTTCAATCGAAAGCCAAGGCTTCAAGATAGGCATCGGAGTTGCTACTGGTTCGGACAAAGTATTCCTTAGAGATGATTTCATGTCGTTGGTCGAGCCCGAGCTTCTGCTGCCTATCCTTACTTCTAAAGATCTGAAAAACAACAAACTTGAATGGTCTGGCAACTATATCATCAATCCATACAATAGCGCTGGAGGCCTTATTGATTTGACAAAGTATCCAAAAGCAAAAATCTATTTTGAATCCCAGAGGGAGATTTTAGAAAAGCGTCATGTTGCCAAGAAGAGCCCGCAGCACTGGTACAAGACAATCGATAGAATTAAACCGTCAATTCTGATGCAAAAAAAGATTCTTCTTCCTGATATTTCAGGAAATTCGCACTTATTTATTGATGGAGGAAATTTTTATCCCCATCACAACTTGTACTATATCGCAGGAAGAAAGTATGATGAACTGGTCATTCTCGCGTCGATTTTAGAATCGAAATTCATTCGAGACCAGCTCATGGAATTGGGGACGACCATGAATGGTGGTTACCCGCGTTGGCAAAGCCAAAACTTGAAGAAGTTAAAAGTTCCGCGCATCGACGCAATACCGAAAGAAACTGCCGACGAATTGATTCGAGCCTATCATGAAAGAGACTATGAAACCATCAACATTCTGATAAGCCAAAAGCATATTGAAAAATACAATCTCAGACCAGCACAAATGACCCTGTTTGAACCTAGTGATGAGCCGTATGGCAAGGGCTAGAAACCGAATCCAGGACCCCCCGCCCTAGGGCGCGAACGCCGCGGGCGTGCCCATGTCGCGCCACTGGGCGCGCGGGGCCTCGTGGGCGCGGACGCGCTCGCTGGCCGCGAGGCGCAGGTAAACGTCGATGATCGAGAATGAGCCCGCCTCGGTGAGCAGGTCGAACAGGCGGGAGCTGAGCATGTGGATGCCCATGAAGCCCAGGGGCAGAAGCGGCTGCTGGGTCGGGCTGGCCCAGCGGACCTGGCCCGTGGAAAGGTCGCGCCACTGGCGGAGCTGGCCCTCGGGGTCGAACAGGAGCTGCCGCGCGCCGGAGCTGGGGCGGGTGGCCAGGGTCGCCAGGTTGCCTTCGCGCAGGTGCTGGGCCTCGAGGGCCCGCAGGTCGAGGTCGGTGAGGATGTCCACGTTGTGGACCAGGAAGTCGGGCCGGGTGGCGAGCCACTGGCGGGCGTGGAGGATGGCCCCGCCCGTGTCGAGCAGGGCGTGGCTCTCGTCCGAGAGGTGCAGCGGGACGCCCCAGCGTTGCCGGCGGCTTTCGAGGTGCTCGCGCATCAGGGGCGCGTGGTGGTGGAGGTTGACCACCAGCTCGTCGCAGCCCTGGCGGAGCAGGCTCTCGACCACGTGGTCGAGCAGCGGCTTGCCGTGGTGGGGCACCAGGGCCTTGGGCCGGTCGTCGGTCAGGGGGCGCAGCCGGGTGCCCAGTCCGGCGGCCAGCACCAGGGCTATCATGCGGCGGGGATCACTCGTTGAGGTGCGGGTTCTTCAGGTGCGTCAGGCGGACGCGGACGCGCTTGTCCTGGAGCAGGCGCTCGGCCATGCGCTCGGCGGCATAGACGGAGCGATGCCTTCCGCCGGTGCATCCGAAGCAGACCTGGAGGTGGCGGAACCCGCGGGCCTTGTAGTTCTCGATGGCCTTGTCCACCAGGGCGGAGGCGTGGCCGAGCAGCTCGCGCATCTCGCCCCGGTGCTCGAAGAAGCTGACGACCTCGGGGTCCTTGCCCGTGAGCAGCACGTACTCGGGGTAGCGGCCGGGGTTGTGGACCCAGCGGCAGTCGAACACGAAGCCGCCGCCATTGCCGGCCGTGTCGGTGGGGATGCCGTCGCGGTACGAGAAGCTGAGGATTTCGACGGTCAGGTTCTGGGCGTCGCTGATTTCGAGCAGCTTGGGCGAGTCGGGCAGTTGGCGCAGCACCCGCATCAGCTCGGGCATCTCCAGGGGCACGGCCCACTCTTCGAGCAGCCGGGCGAGGTTTTTCAGGGCGTAGGGGATGCTTTCCAGGAAGTGGGCCTTGCCCTCGAAGAAGCCCCGGTAGCCGTAGGCGCCCATGGCCTGGAGCACCCGCACGAGGGTATAGGCTTGGTAGTACTGCTGGAAACGCTGCTTGTCGATGGGGATGTGCCGCGAAAGCACCTCCAAGTAGTGGTCGGTGAGCTCTTGGCGGATGTCCTCGGGGATCTCGGCCTTGGCGTCGAAGAGCAGGGAGGCCAGGTCGTAGTGGGGAGCGCCCTTGCGTCCGCCCTGGTAGTCGATGAAGTAGGGCCGTCCGTCTTTGAGCATGATGTTGCGCGACTGGAGGTCGCGGTAGAGGAAGCAGCCCACGTTGGAGGTCAGCAGGAACGAGGCGAAGTTCTTGAAATCGTCCTCGAGCTCCTGTTCGTAGAACGGAATGCCGGCCAGCTTGAGGAAGTAGTACTTGAAGTAGTTCAGGTCCCAGCGGATGGACTGCATGTCGAAGGCCGCGCGGGGGTAGCAGATCGAGAAGTCGAGGTTCTCGGCGCCCTGCACCTGGAAGAGGACCAGCTCGGAAAGCACCTGCTTGTAGATTTCGACCAGCTTGGACGAAAAGCCGCCGCTGGCGTCGCGCTCGCGCAGGAGCAGGTCGTAGAGCGAGAGGTCGCCCAGGTCTTCCTGGAGGTAAACCCCGGCGTCGAGGTCTTGGGCGTAGATGCGCGGCACGTGCAGATTCTTCTGGGCGAAATGCTCGCTCAGGTGCAGGAAGGCGATGTTCTCCTTGCGGTCGGGGTTGAAGGTGCCCACGGAGGTCTTGCTGGACGAGCGCAGCCGGAAGTACTTCCGGTTGGAGCCCGATTCGGGGATGTCCTCAACTTGTTCGACGGTTTCCTGGCTCCATTGCTGGTGGAGCCTTTTCAGGGTTTCGATGGCTTCCGAATGCTTTTCCATTGGGTTGGGGATGGGTAGTTGGGAAAGGAACGCCCCGCGAAGTAAGCGTATCGGCACCGAAAGACAAGCGGGAAGCACGTGTTTTTTCGCACTTCCGTGCCGAGCGTGGGCAGATGGAGGGTCAGGGCAGGATTTCCGTCCCGGAAAGGTAGCGGGTGCTGACGTATCCCTCCTGCCCGTCGAGCGTGCGCACCAAGGCCCAGCCCTTGCCGTCGGGGCTGACCACTTCGACGCGGGTGCCCTTGGGCAGTGTGGTTATCAGGCGTCCCTGCTGGTTGGCGGCCTCCCGGAGGTTCAGTCCGGAGCCCGTGCTGACCCATCGGGTATTGGCTCCGGGCAGCGGGTCTTCTTGCGCCTGCTCCTGCTCGGCGGCCTTCGGCCAAGGCAGCAGATCGCGGAATCGCCAGCCCAGGAAGCCCAGCATGGCCAAGAACAAGAGCACGAACAGCCAGCGGCCCGAGCGGGTGGCCTCCGCCGGGGGCTGGCCCTGGCGCTGCGAGGCCGAGGCGGCCTGCTGCTGGCGCATGTTCTGCTGGAACCGGGCCTCGCGCTCCTTCTCGGCCTGGGCCAGTCGCTGTTGCTCCAGCTTTCGCTCCTTGTCGGCTTTCAAGCGCGCGTTTTCCATGGCTTTTTCTTGCTCGATGCGCTGCTTGGCCTTTTCGAGCTCCATGTCGAGCAAGGCCTCGACCATGTCGGGGTCGATGTTGCCATTCTCGACTTCGAGGTCCAGGACCCTGCGCTCGCTTGGCGTCACCACGGCGTCGGCGGCTATCTCGCTGATGCGCTGCTCGAGCCAGTCAGGCAGGGTCTTCGAGGCCGGGGTGTCGTGCGCCCTCAAGACGCCCAGCATCTGGTCGCAATCCGAGAAGCGCTCCTCGGGCTTGGGGCGCGAGGCCTTGTCGATGAGCTCGGCCAAGACGGCATCCTGGATCTGCCCGGGCGCCGGGCGGGGCGAGCCGGTCAGGATGCACGAGAAGATCAGGCCGATGGAGTAGATGTCGGCGCGCTGGTCCACCTGGCTGCCCCGCGCGAGCTGCTCGGGGGCGGCGAAAAGCGGCGTGCCGACCTTGGCCATGCGGTCTTCGAAGTGGTCGGCGGCGGCCAGGCCGAAGTCCAGGATCTTGACGTTGTCGCCGCGGTAGGTAAGCAGGATGTTGGCCGGCTTGAGGTCGCGGTGGAAGATCTGCTTCTTGTGGACATAAGACATGGCGTCGAGGATCTGCTCCATGATGCGCTTGGCCAGCTTGTGGTCCGCGATGCCCGTCTGCCCGATGGCCTTGTCGAGGCCGCGGCCGTCCACGTAGTCCATGAAGTAGAAGCTGCCCTCCTTGTCCTTTCCTTTGGCGATGAGGCGGACGATGTTGGGGTGGTCCAGCAGGCTGGCGTTGTCGAACTCGCGCAGGAGCAGGGCCTCCCGCTGGGCATCGCCACGGTGCTCGGGCTTGAGGCGCTTGACCACTACCCAGCGGCCTTGGAACTTCGCCCGCGAAGTGAGGCTCATGGCCCCTTGCTCGCCCAGCGGAGTCAGCTCCGTGAAAATGGAATCGCCCACCGCGAATGACGCCAGCATTTCCGAACCATCCGGGACGACCAACTGGCCGCTGGCGACGGCCTTAGGCTCACCGCCGGGCAGGGTTTCGAAGCCCGATTTGCCGTTTTCGGGCGGCGGGTCGTTGGCCTTGGGCTCCTGGTCGAAGCCCGACAGCGTGTTGTCAGCGGCAGGCTCCTTGGGCGCATCCGGCGGCGGCGTGGTCTCGAAGCCCGAGAGGGCCTGGTCTTGCTGCGGCAGTGGCGGCGGCGGGGGCGTGGCCACGGGCGGAAGCGGAGGCGGGACCGCCTTGGCCTCCTTGGCGGCCTTGACCCTGCGGAGCTCGTCTTCGGCCATCTGGCTGAGGGCCAGGTTGGTTATCTTGGCCTTGTGCGCCATGACCATCAGTTCGTTCCATTCCTTTTGCGAGATGGAACCTTTGGCGCAAACAGATTTCAGGCGTTCTAGCAGGGCTTGCATGGGCTGGAAACAATCGGTTGGGACGCTAAAGTAAGGGAAATTGTTCAAATCAGGCCCTGCGCCCGGAGCATTTTGAGGCTTCGCTGCAAGCGGCCGAGGTCTTCGGCCAGGGCCGGGCCGGAGATGCTGGCCCCGCTGATGGCCTCCACGTCCTGCCCATAGCGGCAGGCGTCGAGGTCGGCGCGGCCCTCGAACTGCCGCAGCCAGCGCGGGTTGGCCACCTCGTGCCCATAGGGGGACGTGTATTCGAGGATCTTGGCGCGGCGGAGCGTCAGGCCGTCGGGCTCGAAAACCGCCATGAAGGTGAAGGGCTCGTAGCGGCCCATGCTCTTCCAGACGCACAGGAAGCCAAGGGTCTGGCCCGCCTCGCGGACGCGGCAGAGGCTCTGGGCACCCAGGGCCAGCGGAAGCTCGGCCACCACTGGCGGCGACAGCTCCACGGCCTGGAGCTGCGGGGCCTGGCCCGGCCACAGCGCGGCCAACTGGAGCTCCATGGCGGAGCGCCCTTGCGGGCTCAGCGGAGGGTCGAATCCGCCGAAAGAGGGCAGGAAGAGCAGAAGAAGCAACAGCGCGTTTTTCATCGGGCGGATGTTTTGCGGATGGGAAAGGGCAGGCTAAAGCCGCAGCTCGGGATGCCCCGACATGAAGCCCTGGTCTTGGAGCCGGTAAGAGATTTCCTTCTCGGTGAACTCCATCCGCAGGATGCCCGTGCAGACCAGGTCCACCAGGATGTCGTGGGCCGTGTCGCGGGGCAGGCGGGCCAGGCGGGCGAACTCGTCGAGCTCGACGCCGCGGTGGGTGTCGAGGTGGTTGAGCAGGAGCTTGTGCGCCAGCTCGAAGCGGATGCTGGTGGCCTGGCCGCCGACCAGCCGCTCGCGCACGGCCACCCAGACCGAGTTGGCCCGGATGTTCTGGTCGCGGACCCGCAGGTAGGGATACCACTGCTTGTCCTTGTCCTGGGCGCGGTAAATCTGGGAAGGGTCCTTGGGCACGGTGATTTCCAGCACGGTCTTGCCGTCGAGGTTCCACTCCTTCTGCTGGAACTGGACCTGCGGGCGGCTGTAGAGCTGGGCCGCGGCCTCCACCATGTAGAACTCCTCGTCGGAGCGGACCCCGGCGACCTTGCCGTTGTCCTTGACCCCGACCAGCAGCCGCCCGCCATCGGTGTTCGAAAACGCCACCAGCGAGCGGGCGATCTTTCGCGAGTCCGAGATCTCGAACTTGAAATCTTGCTCCTGGTGCTCGCCCTCGCGGATTCTGTTCAGCAGGTATTTCGACACGGGCCGGGGTGTTGGTGTTCACCCAAAGTTAGCGAAAGCCCCACAAACGGCAATGCGCAAGCCTGAGCCCCGCCCCGCCCCCACCCTGCCGCGAGCTCCCATCGCGAGGATTCAACACCTTTTTTCATAGATTCGCGCACATGGAAACGCAAAAGATCATCTTCCTCGACTTCGAAGGCGTCATGCTCACCGACCACGGCTGGGACGCCTCGCCCGAGCGCTGGTTCGACGGCCAGATGCGCCCCTTCGCGCCCCAGAGCGTCCAGGCCCTCAACTGGCTGACCCAGCGCACCGGCGCCGGCGTCGTCCTGACCACCACCTGGCGGAGGATGTTCCCCGGCCTCGCGCAGTTCGCCAGGATGTTCGCCCACTTCGGCCTCTCGCGGGGGCCAGTCGGCAAGACCCCGCTGCTCGGCCAGCGCCGCGAGGGCGAGATTGCGCAGTACCTCCACGAGAACCCCGTGTCGGCCTACGTCGTCCTCGACGACATGCGCCTGGCCCTGCCCGAAGACCGCTTCGTCTGGATCGACCAGCGCCACGGACTGACCCTCAAGGACGCCCAGCGCGCTGCCGAACTGCTCGAAGGCTTCAAGCCACCGGTCTGATTTTCAAATCACTGCACCAACAATGCGAATTCGATGGCTTCCACGCCAATAAGCCGAGACCAGCGTCGTGGCTCTTGATGCTGCCCTTCGCGCCAGACCCCTCAAAACCCTACCCCATGTTCAACCTGTTCAAAAAGAAAAGCGAGCTGGAAAAGCTGCAAGAGAAATACGAAAAACTGCTCAAGGAATCCTACGAGCTTTCGCACACCAACCGCGAGGCCTCCGACCTCAAGCGCGTGGAAGCCGAGGCCGTGGGCGACCAGATCGACCTGCTCAAGAAAAAGCAGCAGGGCCAATAGCGCCGATGGCCCGGCCTGGCGCTCGCGCGGACCGTTTTTTGGGGAGCTTTCAACGAAAACGCCTGCCGATGGATTACACGAAGGACTTTCGGGACAAGGGCAAGATCGGGGTGGTGCTGGACCGCATCCGGGCCATTTCGCGCAAGCCGCTGCGGCTGATGGAAGTCTGCGGCGGGCACACCATGGCCATCCACCGCTTCGGCATCCCCAGCCTGCTGCCCGGGCACATCCGGCTGCTCTCCGGCCCGGGCTGCCCGGTCTGCGTTACCGACCGCCGCTTCATCGACCAGGCGGTGGCCTACGCGCGGATGCCCGGCGTCTGCGTGGCCACCTACGGCGACCTGCTGCGCGTGCCCGGCTCCAGCTCCACGCTCGAGCGCGAGAAGGCCCGCGGGGCGGACGTGCGGGTGGCCTACTCGGTGCTCGACGTGCTCGACTGGGCCCGGCGCCAGCCGCGCCTGCTGTTCGTCTTCCTGGGCATCGGCTTCGAGACCACGACGCCCTCCACGGCCGCCGGGCTCGTGCAGGCGCAGGCCGAAGATCTGGACAACTTCCTGGTTCTGAGCGCCCACAAGCTGATGCCTCCGGCCATGTCGGCCCTGGTGGACGAGGGCGTGCCGCTGGAGGGCTACCTCGCGCCGGGCCATGTGAGCGTGATCGCGGGCGCCAAGATCTTCGAGCCCCTGGCCCGGCGGCATGGCAAGGCCGTGGCCGTCGTCGGCTTCGAGCCGCTGGACATCCTGCAAGGGGTGGCCATGCTGGCCGAGCAGGTCGAAAGCGGCTCGCCCCGCGTCCAGATCCAGTACAGCCGAGTGGTCAGCCACCAGGGCAACCTCAAGGCCCAGGCCCTGGTGGAGCGCGTCTTCCGCGTGGCCGACCACTGGTGGCGCGGCCTGGGCGTGCTCCCGGCCAGCGGGCTCGAGCCGCGCGAGGAGTTCGCCCGCTGGGACGCCGCGCGGCGCCTGCCCGTGGAGCCGGAGCCCACGCGAGACCCGGCAGGCTGCATCTGCGGCGACATCCTCCGGGGCACCAGCAGCCCGTCCGACTGCAAGCTCTTCGGGCGGGTCTGCACCACGTCCAATCCCGTCGGCTCGTGCATGGTCTCCGAAGAAGGCGCCTGCCAGGCCCACTACCGCTACAACCACCTGGCCCGACGCTGAACGGCCTCGCTCGGCGCGAAAGCATCGGCGCGAACGATTTCGACACCGGCTTTTTTGCTTATCTTCGCGGCGCTTTCGCAACCGATCCTCACCCCATCATTCCCCAACAAAATGAAAGAAGTATTCATCGTTTCAGCCGTCCGCACGCCCATCGGCAGCTTTGGCGGCTCGCTGGCCAGCGTCTCGGCCACCCAGCTTGGCGCCGCGGCCATCAAAGGAGCGCTCGACAAGATCGGGCTTGACCCGGCCTACGTGGACGAGGTTTTCATGGGCAACGTGCTGTCGGCTGGCATCGGCCAAGCCCCAGCGCGCCAGGCCGCGATTTTCGCCGGAATCCCGAACACCGTTCCTTGCACGACCATCAACAAGGTCTGCGCCTCCGGCATGAAGTCCATCATGTTCGCGGTCCAGACCATCCTCCTGGGCGACAACCACGTGGTGGTGGCCGGCGGCATGGAGAACATGTCGCAAGTGCCCCACTATACCAAAAACATGCGCTTCGGCCAGAAGCTGGGAGACGTGAAACTCATCGACGGCCTGGTCTTCGACGGCCTGACCGACGTTTACAACCAGTACCACATGGGCAACGCCGCCGAGCTCTGCGCCCGCGAGAAGCACATCTCGCGCAAGGAGCAGGACGACTACGCCATCCGCTCGTACCAGCGCGCCGCCGTGGCCGTTGAGGGCGGCAAGTTCGCCAACGAGCTGGTGGCCGTCGAGGTCAAAGGCCCCAAAGGCAGCCAGATGGTGGACCAGGACGAGGAATACAAGAACGTCCGCTTCGACAAGATCCCCGAGCTGCGCCCGGTTTTCATCAAGGACGGCTCCGTAACCGCCGCCAACGCCTCCACCATCAACGACGGCGCGTCGGCCCTGGTGCTGATGAGCGGCGAAAAGGTCAAAGAACTGGGCATCAAGCCCTTGGCCAAGGTCATTGGCTACTCGGACGCCGCGCACGAGCCCGAGTGGTTCACCACGGCCCCCGTCAAGGCCATTCCCAAGGCCATTGCCAAGGCCGGCCTGGACGCCTCCGACATCGACTACTACGAGATCAACGAGGCCTTCTCGGTGGTGGCCCTGGCCGCCATCAAGGAGCTCGGGCTCGACGACAGCCGCGTGAACGTTTACGGCGGCGGCGTCTCGCTGGGCCACCCGCTGGGCTGCTCGGGCGCGCGCATCGTCGCGACGCTGGTCAGCGTGCTGGCCCAAGAGGGCGGCAAGCGGGGCGTGGCCTCGCTGTGCAACGGCGGCGGCGGCGCCTCGGCCGTGGTCATCGAGCTGGTCTGAGCCAAAGCCCCAATCCCCAGGGCGCCCCTCTCGCTTTCCGCAGCCCGCGGCCCCGCGCCCGTGGCAGGTAAAAGCGGCAGGGGCGCCCGCTTTTACCTGCCCTACGGCATGCCCGGCGGCCTGCGCCGGTTGCCGCGGTTTCCTTACCTTCGCGGGTGGAAAACCCAAAGAAGATATTCGGATGAAAAACCCCAAGCGGTACTTCTCGCTCGTCAAATTTAGCCACACGCTCTTCGCGATGCCCTTCGCGCTCATCGGCTTTTTCATGGCCGTGACCCTGACGCCGCACCCGTTCCGCTGGAGCCTGCTGGGCCTGGTGGTCCTGAGCATGGTCTTCGCCCGCAACTCCGCGATGGCCTTCAACCGCTTCCTCGACCGCGACATCGACGCCCAGAACCCGCGCACCAGCGGCCGCGAGATCCCCGCCGGGGCGATCAGCCCGCGCAAGGCGCTGCTTTTCGTGCTGCTCAACTCGGCGGCCTTCGTGGCCACCACGTCCCTGATCAACCCGCTGGTGCTGGCCCTTTCGCCCGTGGCCCTGCTGGTCATCCTGGGCTACAGCTACACCAAGCGCTTCACGCCGCTCTGCCACTTCGTGCTGGGCGCCGGCCTGGCCCTGGCCCCCCTGGGCGCCTACCTGGCCGTGACGAGCCAGTTCGACTGGCTGCCCGCGCTGCTGGCCGCCAGCGTCTTCTTCTGGGTCAGCGGCTTCGACATCATCTACGCCCTGCAAGACGAGGAGTTCGACAAGCAGAAGCACCTGCACTCCATCCCGGTGCTGCTGGGCAAGGCCGGGGCGCTGCGCCTCTCGCGGGGCCTGCACCTGCTGAGCGCCAGCCTCTTGGCCCTTTCGGCCACCTTGGGCGGCCTGGGCTGGGCCTACTGGGTCGGCGTGTCCTTGTTCGCCCTGCTGCTGGTCTATCAGCAGAGCCTGGTCCGCCCCGACGACCTCAGCCGCGTGGACCTGGCCTTCTTCACCACCAACGGCGTGGCCAGCGTGCTGTTCGCCGTCATGGCCATTTCGGACCTCTATCTCTAGGCCCGGCGGGCGAAAATGCGCCGAGATCCTCTTGGCGTTGTGTCCCGAAGGGATGGAATTGTTGTAGCCAGCCGCGCTCGGGTTGGAAAGGAACCCCGAAGGGGTGGCATTTTCTGGCTCTTCCTCCCGACCAGGACAATTTCGCCCCTTCGGGGCTCTCTTCTTGGGCTGGGCTCCGCTGAGCTTCGCACTCCTTCGGGGTTGGGCGAGTCTTCAAGGCAATCCATCACCTTTGATAGCAACTTGGCATGAGCAGATTTTCCTCAAAACTTGATTTTTCTTCCATTTTACTTTACAAATTCATGGATCAAAATAAGGCAATAAGGTCAATTTGGCTCCGCCAATTGATCTTCTACTAAGGTTTTAAGCAAAAGGCTAGATTCAGTTTGCATTATCAATACGAAAAGATTTTTTCCACGAAATGCACGAAAAACACGAAAAATATTCTTGTCCTC
>JAIFMG010000131.1 GCA_020048645.1 Bacteroidota bacterium
GCCAGGTCGTTGTTGTCCATCAGGTACTTGAAGGCCCAGTCGTAAAGCGGGTTCAGGATCAGCATGGCGGTCGGCTTTTCCGCGAAGATACGAAATCCCGGCCTGCAAAGGCCTGCCGATGCAGGGAAACCCCGGGGATTTCGCGGCATCGGCATCTGTTTTTTGCTTATGTTCGCGCCACGCAATCCAAGGGCAAACGCCTTGGCCCAAAATCAAAGTTGTGCTTTGGAATCATTGATTTTGGCGGCTTTGTCCAATGGTCGAGCGGCCAAGAGTGCCAAGCGCAAGGCAAGGTGCGAACACGAATGGCCGAAACCAAGCAGGACCTTTTTGGGGAAAAATACCATCGACAAAACGAACAACCATGCAAGCCTACCACTACCTTCTGCTCTACTTGGCCGCTGTGAATCTTTTTGGCGGCGCGCTTTTCGCTTGGGACAAGCGCTTGGCAACGGAAGGCAAGCGGCGCATACCGGAGGCGCGGCTTCACCTGTACGAGTTCCTCGGCGCCAGCTTCCTGGTTGTGCCGCTGATGTACCTGATTCGCCACAAGAACCGAAAACTTTCCTACTACTGGCTCAGTTGGCTGGCGCTAGGGGTTTGGTTGGCAGGCCTTTACCTCGCCTATCCCTATCTGGGCCTTTGAGCCAGGCCTTACTTCTTTTTCTTTTGTTCGAGAAGCTGCTGGAACTGGCGCATCTCGTCGCGGTGCTGGGCCGCCAAGACGAAGTCAAGCTCCTTGGAGGCGGCAACCATGGCCTTGCGGGCGGCCTCAATCGCTTTTTGGAGCTCGTGCTCGCCCATGTAGCGGACCACGGGATCGGCGGCAAGGCTGACTTGCGTATCCTCGGGTAGCGGGTAGTCGGCGGATTTTTGTTTTCCCAAGGTCTTCAGCACCGAGTTGCTGCCTTTTTTGACTTGTTGCGGGGTGATTCCGTGTTCGGCGTTGAACTGGGCCTGCTTGACGCGGCGGCGCTCGGTCTCGTCGATGGTATTTTGCATGGATCGCGTCATCTTGTCGGCGTACATGATCACCCTGCCTTCGAGGTTGCGCGCGGCGCGTCCTGCCGTCTGGGTGAGCGAGCGCTCCGAGCGCAGGAAGCCTTCCTTGTCGGCGTCGAGGATGGCCACGAGCGAGACCTCGGGCAGGTCGAGGCCCTCGCGCAAGAGGTTGACGCCCACGAGCACGTCGAAGCGGCCCGCGCGCAGGCCTTCCATGATTTCTACCCGTTCGAGGGTGTCCACGTCCGAGTGGATGTAGCGGGTGCGTATCGCGAACTTGGTCAGGTACTTGGTCAGCTCCTCGGCCATGCGCTTGGTCAGGGTCGTTACCAGGACCCGCTGGTCCTTGCCGACGCGCAGGCGGATTTCCTCCATGAGGTCGTCCACCTGGTTGACGCTGGGGCGCACCTCGATGACCGGGTCGAGCAGGCCGGTGGGGCGGATGACCTGCTCGGCCACCACGCCCTCGCAGCGTTCGAGCTCGTAGTCGGCGGGTGTGGCACTCACGTAGAGCGTCTGCCCTGAGATCAGCTCGAACTCCTCGAACTTGAGCGGGCGGTTGTCGATGGCCGCGGGCAGGCGGAACCCGTAATCGACCAGGTTCACCTTGCGGGCTCGGTCGCCGCCGTACATGGCCCGGACCTGGGGAATCGTAACGTGGCTCTCGTCGATGACCGTGATGAAGTCCTTGGGGAAGTAGTCGAGCAGGCAGAAGGGGCGGGTGCCCGGCTTGCGGCCGTCGAAGTAGCGTGAGTAGTTCTCGATGCCGGAGCAGTGGCCCAGCTCGCGGATCATCTCCAGGTCGTATTCCACCCGCTCCTTGATGCGCTTGGCCTCGGCGCTTTTTCCCTCTTTCTGGAAGAACTCGACTTGCCGGACCAGGTCGTCCTGAATCTCGGAGATGGCCCGGTTGATGCGGGCCTTGGTCGTCACGAAGATGTTGGCCGGGTAGATGATGACCTCGTCGAAGCGCTCGATCCGCTGGCCCGTCTCCGGCACGAACGACTCGATGGTCTCGATGTCGTCGCCCCAGAAGACCACGCGGTAGGCGATGTCGCCGTAGGCCAGGAACACGTCGATGGTGTCGCCTTTGACGCGGAACTTTCCCCGGCTGAAGTTGACCTCGTCGCGCGAGTAGAGCGCCTCGACCAGCATCCGCAGCAGCACGTTGCGGCCCATCGGGCTGCCGGTCTTGAGCTTGATCATCTGGCTGTTGAAGTCCTCGGGGTTGCCGATGCCGTAGAGGCAGGAGACCGAGGAGACCACGAGCACGTCGCGGCGGCCCGAGAGCAGGGCCGAAGTGGTGCTCAGCCGGAGCTTCTCGATCTCGGCGTTGATGGCCAGGTCCTTCTCGATGTAGGTGTCCGTGACCGGCAGGTAGGCCTCGGGCTGGTAGTAGTCGTAATAGGAGACGAAGTACTCGACGGCGTTGTCGGGGAAGAACTCCTTGAACTCGCCGTAGAGCTGGGCCGCCAGCGTCTTGTTGTGGCTCAGCACGAGCGTGGGGCGCTGCAACCTTTCCACCACGTTGGCGATGGTGAAGGTCTTGCCGGATCCCGTAACACCCAGGAGGGTCTGGGCCGGCATTCCGGCTTCTACTCCGCGCACCAGTTGGTCGATGGCCTGGGGCTGGTCGCCCATGGGCTCGAAGGGGGCTTTGATTTTGAACTGCATTGGGGCCAGGTTTTCAAGTTCTGCCGCGAAGATAAGCGCTTTTTCGGGAGGGCCGCCCGCGGCGGAAAGCGGCCCGCCCAGGCTTCGGTTTTCGGCAAAAGCCATTACCTTCGCCCGACGAAACCGCAGAACCTCGCCCCATGCTCGACTTCCTCAAAGAAAAGAAGCCTGCCGACCTGGACGCCCCGGAAACCAGCCTGGCCCACCGCGACCTGATCCTGGCCAAACCCTTCTTGCGCAAGCTCTACCTCGAGTGGTACGGCGCCTTCCTGCGCGAGCTGCCGGCGCTCCCGCGGGGCCTTGTCGTCGAGATAGGCTCGGGCGGCGGATTCCTCAAAGACCTGGAACCCAGCATCCTGACCTCCGACGTCATCGAGCTGCCCAACGTGGACAGGGTCTTCTCGGCCTTGCGGATGCCCTTCGGGCAAGGCGAGGTCTCGGCGCTGTTCCTGCTCGACGTGCTGCACCACCTGCCCGACGCCGAGGCCTTCCTGGCCGAGGTGCAGCGCGTGCTCAAGCCGGGGGGGCTGCTGCACATGATGGAGCCCGCCAACACCTGGTTCAGCCGCCTGGTCTTCGGCAAGCTCCACCACGAGCCCTTCGCGCCCGAGCGGCAAGACTGGGCCTTCCCTTCCGCCGGGCCGCTCTCCGACGCCAACATCGCCCTGCCCTGGATGGTCTTCGAGCGCGACCTCGAGCGCTTCCACCGGCTCTTCCCAGGCCTGCGGCTGGAGCGCCTGCGCAAGCACACCCCGTTCCGCTACCTGCTCTCTGGCGGCCTGAGCTACAAGGCCATGGCCCCCGGCTGGGCCTTCGGGGCCGCCACCTTCGCCGAGAACCTCCTGCGTCCGGCCTTTGGCAAGATCGCCCTCTTTCAGGACATCCAGGTCCGCCGACTTCCCCTTTAGAAAACATCCCACACCATGATCAAGCACCCCTTCCTGGATGGCCTTCGCGAGCAGATCCGGCAAAAGAACGACAACATCACCCCCAAGCGCATCGAGTGGATCCGCCGAAATCCCTACTATTACAAGCAGTTCCTCCGATCCCTCAAGTTCATCATCGAGGAAGGCGCCAAGGTGCTGCACCTGCGCAGCAGCATCGGCTTCGTGCTCGACGCGCTCAAGCCCAAGCTCGGCGTCGGCGTAGAGGACAGCCCCAGGCAGGTCGAGGAAGCCCGCGAAAGGTATCCCCACCTGCGCTTCGTCAACCAGAACCCCGAAGACCTCCAGCTCGAACAAGGCCTCACTTTCGACTACGTCCTCATCTCCTCGGTCGAGGACATCGTGGACCTCAAGGCCGTGCTCGACGCGCTCCAGCCCTACTGCCTGCCCCACACCCGCGTGGTGCTCGTCTCGTACAACTACCTCTGGAACCCCTTGGTGCGCCTGGCCGAGTGGACCCGCATGAAGATTCCGCAGAAGCTGCACAACTGGCTGTCAACCAAAGACCTCGACAACCTGCTCAGCCTCACCGGGCACGAGGTTGTCAACGCGCAGCGGCTCATCCTGCTGCCTTTCGGCCTGCCTTTGCTGGCCTACATTTTCAACCGCTTCCTGGCGCGGCTGCCCTTTTTCCGCTACTTCACCATGCTCCGGCTGACGGTCGCCCGCAAGATGCCCATCCCCAGCGGCGACTATTCCGTCTCGGTCGTCATTCCGTGCAAGAATGAGGCGGGAAACATCGAGGACGCCGTGACGCGCATCCCCCACATGGGAAAACACACTGAAATAATCTTTTGCGACGACAAATCCACCGACGGCACGCCCGACATCGTCCGGCAGATGATGCTCAAGTTTCCCGAAAAGGACATCAAGCTCTACGACGGCCCCGGCATCTCCAAGGCCCGCAACGTCTGGGTAGGCTTCGACAACGCGCAGGGCGACATCCTGATGATCCTCGACGCCGACCTGACCGTCATCCCCGAGGAGCTTCCCTACTTCTACGAGGCCATCGCCACCGGCCGCGGCGAGTTCATCAACGGCTCGCGCCTGGTCTATCCCATGCACGGCAACGCCATGCCCTTCTTCAACACCCTGGGAAACAAGTTCTTCAGCATCTACTTCTCCTACATCCTCAACACCACCATCAAGGACACGCTCTGCGGCACCAAGGTCGTCTGGCGGCGCGACTACCAGCGCATGAAGCCCCTGTTCGGCCACTGGGGCCTCGACCGCTGGGGCGACTACGACATCATCTTCAGCGCCAGCAAGCGCAACCTCAAGCACCTCGACCTGCCCGTCCACTACTACGAGCGCGTCTATGGCGAGACCAAGATGACCGGCGTGCTCAAGAACGGATGGATCATGCTCCGGATGAGCACCTCCGCCCTCTTCAAGATCAAATTCCACTGAAAACGCGGTTGGGAGCTTTCTGCCCGTGGAAGCGGCTCGGGGCCACGTCGCCTGGTTGAAGAGGCCAAAGGCTCGGCAGGGCCGGCCCGCGCTGGCGCGGGGCGATCATTCGCGTGCGGACTCGAGCGCTTCGACCAGGACGTGCAGGTTGGTGGAAGGATTGCCGGAGGCCCTCAGGCTCCTGGAACGTTGGCAGGCGGCCGCCTTTTCTGTTTCCAACAGATTTCGAAGCGGCGCCTCGAGGGTTCCTTTCTTGTATCGGGCCTGTTCTTCCAGGGCTCTCACGCAATCTTCCGAGCTGATGCTTGCCGTTTGGGCTCTGAGGTGGAGCAGGAACCAGAGCTCGACGCAAGGGTTGGAAATGATGGTTATCGCACCCTTTATTTGGCCTAGCTTGTCTAAAATATCCTGGACATCAGCATCATACACCAGGAACGTCTTGTCTTTTTCGTGGGTGGGCTTTCCCTTTTTGAAGCTCGCTATCAGCCGGGAGCTGATTTTCGATCCCGCGATTTTCGTGATGATTTCCACAGGAACCTTGTAAATCGTGCGCAGCAGCCTGGCATAGGCCTCTTCGGTCTGCCCCTCGCAGAATACCCAGAAGTGGGGATTCATCTTCTTACCTCTGGGAGCCTGGCGTTGTCGTGCCATACAAGAGTCTGTTGATTTGTGGCGGCGAGTCGTCCACCATGGGGACGGCGTCGAACCTGCCCTGGAGGTAGGCCTTGGCCAGGTCCATGGTCTCGCGGAAGTCGCTGTAGTCGTGGAGTGAGTAGAGGTCGGTGGCTCCGTCGTCTCCTTTGTTGGCGAAGTAGATCTGGTCCTTGCGAAACTTCTTGAGGTCCAGCAGGTGGGTGCTGTGTGTCGCGCACAGGAGCTGCGCCCCTTGCCCGGCGTGGAAAAGGTTGAAGATGTAGTCGATGAGCCTGGGGTGGAGGCTCTCTTCGATTTCGTCGATGAGCAGGATCTTGTCGTTGGCGATGACATCGAGCAGCGTCAACATGATGAAGAAGAGCTTGATGGTGCCTTGCGATTCTTCGAGCAGGAAGTCGAAGGGGACCTCCGGGTTGGCCTTGTGGTAGGTCAGGATCTGCGCATGCTCTTGCACGACGTTCTCGACCTTTAGCGTCATGCTGGCCAGGTCCACGTGGATGTTGTCAACGGGCGTTTTCAGCACCTTGACGCGCAGGTCCAGGATGTCGCTGTCGGCGATGGCCAAGGCTTCGAGCAGTTGGCTTTTGTTCTCGTGGGTGAAATTCTGGATGGCGGAGATGCCGAAGTTCAAGTAGTTGAGCACGAAGGCCTTGTCGAAGAAGTTGAAGATTTCCTTGGCCAGCTCCCTGTCCATCTGGCTCGCCCGCGAGATGTAGAGGGTCTTGGGGGAGGTGTTCTCCGCGACGTCGAAGGGGCGGCGGATGACGTCGTTGAAGGCGTACTTCTCCCTTTTGCCAGGGCCTTTGCGCTCGTCGCGGCTGAAGATCTCCTTGACCCTGCCCTTGGGGTAGTAGCGCAGGCTCTCCGTCAGGATCGCCGTCCGGCTGAGGCTGAAGGAGTACTCGTGCTCGACTCCGTTGAGCAGGAAGCGGATGAAGTACGCGCTTGGCTTCTGTTCGCTGTCGCCAAACTTGAAGGGCATGAAGCTGAAGACCGAGTTCTCGTTGTGGTTGTGCGATTGTACGATCATGGCGTTGCAGAAGCGTATCGCCTTGATGATGTTGCTCTTGCCCGAGGCGTTGGCGCCGTAGAGCAGCAGGGTCTTGAGCACTTGGCCGCGGCCTTGCTCGACGATGTTGCCGCCCAATTCGCGGGCTTGGGCGGATTTCAAGTTCGCGGCCCGGAAATCAATGGCAATTTCATCCTTGATGGAGAAGAAATTGCTGAGGCGGATTTCGAGTACCATTTTATGGGCTTTTCTGAAATTATTTTTCAAATTTATCAATTAAATTCGATTTCTTTTCGATTTACACCCAAAATAATCACAAGGCTTCGAGCTCCTGTCATCAAGTCGGGTGCATAGGTGATACCAAGTTGCTTTCGATGGTGATAACTGCAAATCGTCAGCATCCCGCGGAATTTGGATGAAAAGGCAGGGTATGACATGGATCGGGCGAATCCCGAAGGGATGGAATTGTCTGGCCCATCCTCCCGATGAGAACGATTGCACCCCTTCGGGCTTGGGCGAGCCTTCAAGGCAATCCATCACGTTTGAAATCAACTTGCTATAAGACCTTATACCAAGTTGATTTCACGGGTAAAATATCCCAAGCACCAGCGTCCGGTAAAATCGGGCTGTTCCGCCCATCCCGAAGGGATGGAATGGGAATAGCCCCGGATGAAATCGGGGGGGAGCAGCGAACCACCGCGAACCAGAACCCCGTTGGGGGTCAATGCGAAAGCAAAGACGCTTCAAGGCAGTCTATCCCGTTGGAAGGCAACTTGGTACGAGGATTGAAAAGCCGAGGACGAGGGTCGTCAGGTGGCAGGGATGGGCAGTCCATGCTCGTTCCAAGCCGCCAGGCCCCCAATCCCGCGGCCCCCAAGGCTTTGATGAGCTTGAGGGCCTCGGGAGATGCTGGCGGCAGGGCAGGTCGCCTGGGGCCTAGGGCGCCGGGTTGGGCTGGCTCTCGTGGATGGCCTCGATTTCGGCCAGCAGCTCGGGCGCGAGGCGCAGGTCGAAGCTGCTGATGTTCTCGCGGAGCTGCGCGGGCGTCGTGGCGCCGATGATGTTCGAGGCCACGAAGGGTTGCGCGTTGACGAAGGCCAGGGCCATGCGGGCCAGGCTGAGGCCGTGGTCCTGCGCCAGTTGGGCGTAGCGCTCGGTGGCCAGGAGCGACTGCGGGCTGTTGTAGCGCTGGTAGTGCCGGAACAGCGTCAGGCGGGCGTTGGCGGGCCAGGCGCCGCCGAGGTACTTGCCCGTGAGCATGCCGAAGGCCAGGGGCGAGTAGGCCAGCAGCCCGACCTGCTCGCGGAGGCCCATCTCGGCCAGGCCCTGCTCGAAGGTGCGGTTGAGCAGGCTGTAGGGGTTCTGGATGCTGGCCACGCGGGGCAGGCCCAGGTTCTCGCTGGCGCGGAGGTACGACATCAGGCCCCAGGGCGTCTCGTTCGAGAGGCCGAAGTGGCGGATCTTGGCCTCTTGCTGGAAGTCGAGCACCGTGCGCAGGATGCTCTCGAAGTTGGGCTGCCAGGTGTCGTTCGCGTCGTGCTGGTAGCCGCGCTTGCCGAAGAAGTTGGTCCGCCGCTCGGGCCAGTGGAGCTGGTAGAGGTCGATCTGCTCGACGCGCAGGCGGCGGAGGCTGCCCTCGAGGGCCAGGCGCAACTGCCCGGGCGAGTAGTCGGGCCCGCCGCGGAGGTGGCGGAAGGCGGGGCCCGGGCCGGTGGCCTTGGTGGCCAGCACGACCTGGTCGCGCGTGCCGCGGTCGGCCAGCCAGTCTCCGATGATTTCCTCGGTGCGGCCCTGGGTCTCGGCCCGCGGCGGGATGGGGTACATCTCGGCCGCGTCGAAGAAGTTGATGCCGGCCTCCAGGGCCATGTCCATCATGGCGAAGGCTTCCTCGGGGCTGTTCTGCTGCCCGAAGGTCATGGTGCCCAGGCAAATTTTGCTGACTTTCAGGTCTGTTTTTCCCAAATTGGCGTAGGTCATCAGGCGGAGAGGTTTTTTGTGGTGGATGTTTTCGGGCCGAAAGATACGCGAAATGCCGGAAGGTAGGCTTGCCCAAAGGATTTCGCCCGCCCGCGGCGGGCTTCGCTTTTTCGCGCGCTTGGCGTATCTTTGTGGAGAATGCCCTTTTCTCGCAACGCAAAGCCAAGCCCGATGAACAGCCACACCATCGTCGCCCAATGGGTTGACATCATGACCGAAAACATCAGCCCGGTGCGGCTGGAGGTGCGCGACGGGCGGATCTACTCGATCGAGCGGGTGGAGCGGGCCCCGCAGATCTACCTCTGCCCAGGCTTCGTGGACGCCCACATCCACGTCGAAAGCTCGATGCTGGTTCCCTCCGAGTTCGCGAAGCTGGCCGTGCGGCATGGCACCGTGGCGACGGTCTCCGACCCGCACGAGATCGCCAACGTGCTGGGCGTCAGGGGCGTTGACTTCATGCTCGAAGACGCGGCCCAGAGTCCGCTGAAGATCTTCTTCGGCGCGCCCTCCTGCGTGCCCGCGACGGCCTTCGAGACGGCCGGGGCCAGGCTGGGCGTCGAGGAGGTGCGCGAGCTGCTCGCGCGCCCGCAGATCCACTACCTGGCCGAGATGATGAACTGGCCGGGGGCCATCCACGGCGACCCGGAGGTGCTGGCCAAGATCGAGGCCGCCAAGGCCGCGGGCAAGCCGGTGGACGGGCACGCCCCAGGGCTGAAGGGCGCGGACGCCCTGGCCTACATCGGGCGGGGCATCACCACCGACCACGAGTGCTACACCGAGGAGGAGGCCCGCTTCAAGCTGCAAAACGGCATGAAGGTCATCATCCGCGAGGGAAGCGCCGCCCGCAACTTCGAGGCCCTGATCCCGCTGCTCGACGAGTTCCCCCACCAGATCATGTTCTGCTCGGACGACAAGCACCCCGACGAGCTGCTGCAAGGCCACATCAACCAACTGGCGGCCAGGGCCGCCGCCAAGGTCGATGACGTCTTCAAGGCGCTCCGGGCCGCCTGCGTCAACCCGGTGCGCCACTACGGACTGCCCGTGGGGCTGCTCCGCCCCGGCGACCCGGCGGACTTCGTGCTGCTCAAGGACATCAAGACCCTCGAGGTGTTCCAGACCTACATCGACGGCCAGCTCGTGGCCGAGGAGGGCCGCGAGCTCTTCCGCACCAGCCCGCCCCTGCCCGAGAACTACTTCGAGGCCCAGCCGCGGCGCCCCGAGGATTTCCGGGTGGCCAATCCGGGGGGCATGGTCCGGGTCATCGAGGCCATTGACAGCGAGCTGGTAACCCGCCAGGTTCCGGTGCGCGCCTGGTCGTCCGGCCCTTGGCTGGAGGCCGACCCGGCCCGCGACCTGCTCAAGATCGCCGTGGTGAACCGCTACCGCGACAGGCCCGTGGCCGCGGGCTTCGTGCTCAACTTCGGGCTTCGGCAGGGGGCCATCGCCTCGACCGTGGCCCACGACTCGCACAACATCATCGCCGTGGGGGCCGACGACGCCAGCATCTGCCAGGCCGTGAACCTGCTGGTCGAGAGCCGCGGCGGCCTGGCGGCCGTCAGCCCCTTGGGCCAGCGGGTCCTGCCCCTGCCCGTGGCCGGGCTGATGAGCACCTTGCCCGGCGACAAGGTGGCCGCCGAGTACACCCAGATCCACATGATGGCCCGGGAGATGGGCAGCCGGCTCCGCTCCCCGTTCATGACGCTCTCCTTCATGGCCCTGCTCGTGATCCCCGATTTGAAAATCAGCGACTTGGGCCTCTTCGATGGCCAGTCCTTTTCCCTGGTGGGCCTGGCCGTGCCGGCGCCTGGCGACCCTCCCAAACAATGACCCCAACACCCGACGACATGCTTTCCATCGACTTCCCGCTCTGGATACCGCCCGTGGCCCTGGTCGCCTTCGCCCTGATATGGCTCTTTGTCTCGATGCTCACGGCCACTGTGGGCGGCTGGCTGCCCCTGGCCCGCCGCTACCCCGAAGACAGCGCCTACCTGGGCCGGGAGATCGCCAGCATGGGGTTCCGGAGCCTGCGCATCAACTTCTTCGGCAATTACCGCGCGGCCGTCAACCTCGGCGTTTACGAGGAGGGATTGAGCATCTCCGTCATCGCGCTTTTCCGGTTCATGCACCCGCCCATCCAGATCCCCTGGCACGCCGTGGTCTCGTGCGACTACCGCTCGGGCCTGTTCAAGACCCTGAAGATGAAGGTCGATGCCGACACGCTCACCTTCTTCGGCAAGGCCGCGCAGCAGATCTGGGTCGCCTATTCCAAGCATTCCTGAGCGGGGGGCGATGCTCCCTCGCCCGGCGTTCTGCCTTCGGCTGGAATCTACTGGTGGCTTGACTTTTGGAGGCTTGGCGCGATAGCGTATCTTTCCCAACCCAATAAACCAAAGCCATGACCAGAAAACTCCTCGCGCCGCTGTTGGCGTTGCTGGCCCTTGCCGTGCCTGCCCTGGCGCAGACCACCATCCAGGCCGAGAAAATCTTCGGACAGACCACCCGCCTGCCCTTCTCGGCCGAGTGGCAGTACCTTTCCACCGACTTGTTCCTGTTCCAGGAAGACAAGTTCCAGGAGCTGGTGCTCTACATCGCCGACACCGTGCGGCAGGAGCGCGGACGGCTGGGGCGCTGGCCCGAGCTGAGCTACCTGATGGTGACGGCCACCATGGAGAACAACGGCTACTTCAAGTCCGACCTGACCTACCCGCTCTTCAGCTTCAACATCGACCGGCAGGGAACCAGCTACACCACCACCACCGGAAACTCCAACGAGGTGCTGCGCCTGATCGACAAGATGCCCCTGGGCGACGACGACAGGGCCATCTCTACCCAGATCAAGTGCGAGGCCCTGCTCGAGGAGAACATGGGCCAGGTGGGCGAGATGGTCTCCTCGCAACTGCTCAGCATCTCCACCATCGCCAATCCCTCGGCCGCCGTCATGGGCCTGGTGGGCGAGTTCGGCAAGCTCATGCAGGCCCAGAGCGCCGGCCAGAAGTTCGAGTTCAGCTCGACCATCCGCCTCTACGAGGCCCAGAACTTCGACCAGCGCGTCCACTCGGTCTCCGTCTATGTCTTCAAGCCCCACAACAAGCCGGCGCCCCAGCCCGACTTTGTCCAGCTCGCCCAGTTCGTGGACACGGCCACCTTCTCCACCCTCGACCGCCTCCGCCTCAAAAGCCTTGTCGGAGACTTCTGCCCCTATCCCTACATGGTCGTGGTCAACTACAAGTCCAAGTACCGTCCGCAGCCCCTGGTGCCCGACCTGGTAACGCCCGAAAGCATCGAGCGCCGGGCCCAGCAGGTCGAGGACGCCTACCAGAACCAGCTCATCAACCAGGCCACCTACATGCACGAGAAGAAGCTCGTCGAGTTCATGAACGCCTTCCACCTGCTCAAGTACCAGATACAAGGCTACGAGCGAGACCGAGACGACAACCTGGCCGACATGTCGCGCAGCTACTACAACATCCTGCGCGAGTACCGCAACCTGCGCAACCTTTTCGACGCCCGGCGCCGCGAGTTCCGGCAGGACGACCTCTTCCACAACGTTTTCAAGGCCAAGTACGACGACCTGGTACGCACCGCCGAGCTCTACCTCGACAAGGACCAGAACCTTGAGAACATCAAGAACCTCGTCGAGGTCATGTTCCATTTCGAGGCCGAGACCCAGATGGAGCTCGACTCCGCCCAGCGCGAGGACTACCTCGAGACCCTGCACGCCGTGGCCCTGCCCGAAAACCTCGCCAACAGCCTAGAGATGCTCGCCATCAACCAACTGGTCGAAAAGATGGAGCAGGAGCAGCAGCTCGAGGTCTATCGCAAGTACGTGACCCGCATCCAGTTCGCCGACCCCAGCCCCGAGAACCAGCGCATGACCCAGCAGATCCGAGAGCTGATGCGGACCTCCAACTGCGTCTCATGCGCCGAGAAGATCGACCTGGCCATCGCCGACTTCGACGCCCGCTACCAGGAGGCCCGACGGCTAGAGACCCTCGAAGGCAGCGAGGCCGCCTTCAGCAACGCCCGCAGGGCCATCCTCCGGACCATGCAGAAGGAGCAGTGCATCAAGGCCAACCTCAGCCGGATAGTGGACCCCCGCATGGCCACCTTCATCGAAAGCGACATGGTGGACATCATCAACCTCCGCGAAAACCTCCAGATCGCCCTCCAGGTCAACCTCGAGAACCGCGCGCAGGCCGAAATCGACGTTTATTCCAAGAAAATCGTCGAGCAGACCAACCAGATCAACAAGCGCCTCGAAGACTTCTGCGTCCAGACCGACATTGGCTTCGACATCTGCGGATGCCAGGGCGACGAGCCCGACGGCCAGTGTGCCAGGTGCCCCGCAAAAAACGGCGGCGGTCCCCAGGGGGCCGGCCCGCCGCTTGGTTTTGGGCCAATGGCCTCAGTATGAACGCATCCGGCGAACCTCGTTGCGTTCGAACTCGATGGTCGTGTTCTTCGGATACTTCACCGCGAAGGTCAGGCGGAAGCTCCGCGAGGCCCCAGGCTGCAGGTCCACCTGCCAGTCGAGCTGGCCCGTGGTCAGGTTGTGCTTGGCCCCCGAGATCTCCAGGACCTGCACCTCGATCTCGCTGTCTTGCGAGATGGGCACCTGGTCGAGCAGGCTCAGCGAGATGGGCACGTCGCGGTTGTTCTTGACCACGATTTCGTAAGCGTGCGTCTCGGTCGTCTTGCCGCCGATCACCCGCTCGCTGCTGAACTCGCGCAGCTTGGTCCGCGTGACCAGCACCCGCCCGTCGCGGCCCAGCGAAAGGTCGAGCGTGTCGCGCACGTCGCGGGTCTGGATGTACGACTGGCCCACGTAGGTCCCCGCGAAATAGATGCTGGCCGGGCCCTCGACAAGGTTGAGCTCCTCCCAGCCCGTGATCTGGGCCAGCAGGAAGGCGTCGCGGTCGAGCTTGGGCACGGCGTAGTGCTTGAAGCTCGCCGGCAGCTTGTGCTCGACCACGTCCACCAGGTAGGGCTTGTTGTCGGCCGGAACCGTGTAGGGCGTCGCGATGTCGAACTCGGCGCTCAGCTCCGTGACCAGCACCTCGCGGAAGGTAACCCCCTCGCCCGTGCCCGGGACGTTGGTGCTGACCACCATCTCGTCCATGAGCATGCTGTTCATGTAGCCCTGCGCCTGCTCGAATCTGCTGTTCGAGTAGTTCGACTGCGCGTAGCTCAGGTACCAGGGCCGGAGGTCGGGGCTGGCCGCGGTCTTGTTGGGGTCGCCCGTGGACAGCTTGAAGCGCACGCCGTTCCAGTCGATGCCCGTGTTGTTATAGACCTTGGCCCGGTACTCCAGCTCGATTTCCTGGTTGACATCCTGCACCCGTATGTCGTAGGCCGGCGTCCAGCCCGCCTGGCTGACCAGGTAGCGCAGCTCCACCGGGCCGCGCAGGGCCTGCTCGACGCTCAGCAGCACCGTAACCTCGGCCCGCTCCTGGTTGAGGCTGGCGTTCAGGTCCTGGAGTTGGCGCTCCAGCCGGCCTTTCAGCTCCGCCTGCTTTTCCAGCTCGACCCGCAGCTCCGAGAGCTTGCGGTTGATTTCCAGCGAGCGCGAGCGGTAGAAGTCGGCCACCTCGCGTATCTGCGTGGCCGTCAGGCCGTCGCCCTGGCCGCCGAGCTGCGTGTTCTTGACCAGCACGTCCTTTTCGAGCGCGTAGGCCCCGACCTCGTCGTTCAGCGCCGTTATCTTGCGCAGGGTCATCTCCAGCGAGTCCTTCACCTGCCGCACGCGGGGCGAGCTCTGCGCCTGGTTCAGGTAGTCCGTCCGGCTCGAGATCGATAGCACCGAGACCGCCGGGTTGGCCGTCAGGCGGATGCTCCGAGCATCCATCCTGGGCGATATGCCGCTGAAAACCAGCAGATTGCGCCCAGGTTTCAAATCAAGGGTATGCGTGTGGCTGATTTCGGCTCCATCGAGGAAGAGCGTAACCCGCTCCACCTTGGCATCGAGCAGGTGCTCGGTTTGGCTCTGCGCCCAGCCCGCGGGCGAAACGGCCAGCAGCAAGGCCAGCAAAAGGCTTTTTCTTAGCGTCAACATGTCATTCTATGGATTGGTTCGCCCATAAGACAGACGCTACGGCCCGGGGTTTAATGCTGGAAGTTGGAATTACGAATTGTCAATTACGAATTACGAATTACCAATTACGAATTATGAATTATGAATTATGAATTACGATGTTCTATTCCTTAAAGATGTGATTTGGCTGCAATGTGTTGTAATTCTTGTAGGTTTCGAATGTGTTTCTGTGCCTTGGATATGCTCCCTTGTCGACCAGGGTGTTCTCCACGAATCCTCTCA
>JAIFMG010000083.1 GCA_020048645.1 Bacteroidota bacterium
TGTCGGAAGGAATGACCATGCGCTGCCGTGGATGTGGATTCGGAACCTGTTTTTTTTATACTAACGCAAATATACCTAAATAATTACCTTTAATTTTACATTTTTTTGGAAAACTTGTCAATATTTGGATTGGGCTTACACCTAGCAAATATAGCATATAGGTATTGCTATCAGGCTCATCGTAGAGCATTAATCGAATACTGTTTTGGGGATATTGTAGATTCGTATCTTTCATTTTATTTACAATTGGTTCTAATATGTGAAGAATCAGAATTTTTTCCTACTGCATTTCCTAGGAAGTCTAAATACAAATCCCTGTCATTCTTGAAGTTAGGATTGTATCTATGCTAGTGGTCATATTTTCTATGACCTGATAAATTAGGTTGTGCTTTTTCGGGCTAGCGGGCGCTTTGCGATTGCGGCAAGCCCCAATCCTGTTTTGCTTATTCTTATGCTATGCACCTGATTTTGTTTCTTCTTCTCCGTATTTGTATTCAAAAGATTTTTTACTCAATTCATTTTTGTAGTGGACAACGATTTGAATAAGAGCCTATTTTAATGGATTTTGTTTGATGTTAACAACAGTTTTAATATTTTTATTTTACCAGTTATATCATCCCAAAAAGTACTGGTTCTATTGTTTATCGGCTTATAGGGTTTACCTCTTTGAAGAATTTTATTTACAAAAACATTGGATGTCGTTCCCCATTTTAGAAGGAACAATTCACGCCCTCTGGATTTCTTTAGTCTTTTTGTGGTTTTAGAACCAAAATGATATACCAAACTCTTCCCAACTCCTTTAAAAATCCTAACTCCAGATTCGTATAGTTTTTTAGAAAAATCTGGATCTGAATACATGCCGGGGCTAAATTCAATACTCATCCCTCCTACTAAATCCCATAAATCTTTATGCACCACATTGGGAGGCCAAGTACTTCCATTCCAGTCTTGAATAGCTAAAGTATGATATTCCTTTAAGATTTTTTGTTCGTCAAATTCCTCTATAGACGTCCCATAATTTTTCACAACTACACAAGGATTTCCAGTATCAAATGATTCAATCATAGTAGCTGAAAGCATGAAAGATTTATTCGGCATATTAGAAATCTCTTTGTCTAACTCCGTATCCCAATTTGGAAGAACATACATATCATCATTCATGTAAACAATATAGTTTGACTTTATCAAAGACCTGCAAATGTTTAAAGCATAACAAATGCCAATATTTACTTCAGAATGAATATAGTCTATGTTGTGTTGTTCGTTTAACCATTCTAAGGTGCCGTCGTTTCCTTCATTTACAATTACAATGATTTGAATTTTAGTAGAAGAGTTTTTTTTGATGCTAGAAATACAGAGTTTTAGAAAATCCATATTGTTCCATGTCGGTATAAGCACTGAAAATTTATAGTCTGCTTCTGGCGATTTTTGATATTTTGTTATTTTTTCTAACATTTTGTTGGTTTTGATGTAATTACTTCCTCCATCTTCAATCCTAATCCCAAAAACACAATAGCCAATCAAGAACGGAATCATCCGAAGGACCAGAGACCAGCCTCTGCCGACTTTGGCCTAGGACATCCGCGATTTTGAAGGGTTGCCTTTTCAACGGGGCTTTGGAATTGAAGATGACCAAATTTACAAACTTAATTTTGAAAAGGAAAGCGCCAGGGCTTTTTTCGGTCCAGGTCCGGTTTGTGAAGTCGGCCGGGTAGGGTAAGGCGCGGCGCGCGGGGCTCTTGGTGCCTTGGGCATTGAGCGCGAAAAAAAGTTCGAGAAAGATTTGGTGGTTTGGAAACTTATGTTTTATCTTTGCGGCACAAAACGTTCTTTAGCATTACGGCTTATCAAGAAAGACGGAGGGAAAGGCCCTTTGATGTCTTAGCAACCAAGCCCCCAAGGCTACTGGTGCTAATTCCTGCCCCGCAAGGGGGAAGATAAGTTGGTTGGGATTGCGGATGGTCCATCCGTCCGCGCGCGACGCAATCTCTTCCGACACATCGGGAGAGATTTTTTTTTGCTCTCTCGGCAAGTTTCTTCAGCGCAGGTCTTCTTGCTAAGCTGCATGATTTTCAACAAGTTGAACAACAAAACTTTGAACCATGCAGTTGAACACAAGAATCATCCACAGCGTACCGGTCGATCCGCTCACCGGAGCGGTCTCGGTGCCCATTTACCAGACTTCGACCTATGTGCAAGAGTCGCCCGGACAGAACAAGGGCTTCGACTACTCGCGCACCAACAACCCCACCCGGCAGGTGCTTGAGGGCATCATCGCCGAGCTGGAAGGCGGCGCCCTGGGCTGCGCCTTCTCAAGCGGCCTCGCGGCGGTGGACGCCGTCCTCAAGCTGCTCGACAAGGACTCCGAAGTGGTGGCCGTCGATGACATCTACGGGGGCACTTTCCGGGCCTTCACGCACATCTACCAGAAGTTCGGCGTGCGGGTCAACTACGTGGACACCACGAACTTGGAAGAGGTCGCCGCGGCCATCGGGCCCAAGACCCGCCTGGTCTGGCTGGAGACGCCCACCAACCCGACGCTCAAGGTCTCGGACATCGCCCGGGTGGCCGAGCTGGCCCACAAGGTCGGGGCCTTGCTGGTGGTGGACAACACCTTCGCCTCGCCCGTGCTGCAACGGCCGCTCGAGCTGGGTGCCGACATCGTGCTGCACAGCGCGACCAAGTACCTGGGCGGGCACTCCGACCTGATCGCCGGCCTTGTCGTTACGGCCGACCGCGCCTTGGGCGAGCAGATCAAGTTCATCCAGAACGCCACCGGAGCCGTGCTCGGCCCCTGGGACGCCTGGCTGACCATCCGCGGCATCGAGACGCTCGACCTCCGCGTGCGCCAGCACTCGGCCAACGCGCTCGAGGTGGCCCGCTTCCTGGAGGCTTCGCCCCTGGTGGACAAGGTGTTCTACCCCGGCCTGCCCTCGCACAAGAACCACGAGCTGGCCCGGCGCCAGCAGAATGGGCGCTTTGGCGGAGTGGTGGCCTTCAGCCTCAAGCACGACAGCCTCGAAGAGGCCATCGCCCTGGTTACCAGCACGAAACTGTTCAAGCTGGCCGAGAGCCTTGGCGGAATCAAGAGCCTGGTCTGCCACCCGGCCACCATGACCCACAAGTCCATCCCGGTAGAGAACCGGCGCAGGGCGGGCGTGAGCGACAGCCTGGTGCGCCTTTCGGTGGGCCTGGAGGACGCCGCCGACCTGCTGGCCGACCTGGCCCAGGCGCTCGAGGCCCTCGCGAAGCGGCACCAGCCCGCGGAGGAAGCCCTGGCCGAGTACTGAAAACACGCTTCCGACTGAGGAAACGCCAATAGGGAGGATGAAATTTCCGCAACATTTTCCCAAATGGCGTTTCCCTTCCCTTTTTGACTTCAGTTTTGAAACCATTTTTCCAAAGCTGCATTCCAGCTTTGGGGAATCAAAAAAACTTTCCAAATGTCAACAAATACCGTGAAAGTCGGACTTTTCGGCTATGGCTGCGTGGGCCAAGGTTTCCACGAAATCCTCAAACTGACCAAGGGCCTGCGGGCCGAGATCGTCAAGATTTGCGTCAAGAACCCCGAAAAGGTGCGGAATCTGCCCGCCGGGCTGCTGACGTACCGGGCCGAGGACGTGCTCGAGGATCCGTCGATCGACGTGGTGGTGGAGCTGGTGGACGACTCGGAGGCGGCCTACCACATCGTAACGGCTGCGCTGAAGGCGGGCAAGGCCGTGGTCTCGGCCAACAAGAAGCTGCTGGCCGAGCATTTCGAGGAGCTGTACCAGTTGCAGCAGGTCTGCCGCCGGCCGCTGCTCTACGAGGCTTCGTGCTGCGCCGGGATTCCCATCATCCGGAGCCTGGAGGAATACTACGACAACGACCTGCTGGACAAGGTGGAAGGCATCTTCAACGGGTCGAGCAACTACATCCTGACGAAGGTTTTCGGCCAGGGGCTGTCGTTCGCGCACGCCCTGGAGCAGGCGCAGGCCAAGGGTTTCGCCGAGTCGGACCCGAGCCTGGACATCGAGGGCTTCGACGCGAAGTTCAAGCTGTGCATCCTGCTGGCCCACGCCTTCGGCCTGGTGGTGGAGCCGGAGCAGGTGCTCAACCTGGGCATCACGCGGGTGAGCGCCGAGGACATTCGCTACGCCAAGGAAAAGGGCCTGAAAATCAAGCTGGTGGCCATTGGACAGAAGTTTGGCGACGAGGTCTTCGCGGCGGTCTTGCCGAAGTTCGTGGCCCCGGACGACCATTTGTTCAACATCGACGCCGAGTTCAACGGCGTGAAGGTGGAGAGCATCTTCGCCGAGAACCAGATCTTCCTGGGCAAGGGCGCGGGCGGCTTCCCGACGGGCTCGGCGGTGCTGTCGGACCTCTCGGCCCTGACCTACGACTACAAGTACGAGTACAAGAAGCGCTTCCAGAACCAGGGCCTGCGCCTGGGCGTGGACTTTGGCCTGGACGTTTACCTGCGTTTCGACGACGCGTCGCTGGTGCGGTTTGAAGATTTCGAGGAGCTGCGCGAGAGCTACCGCAAGGGCGGGTCGGGCCACGTGCTGGGCCGGATTTCGCTGGCTCGGCTGCTCGAGGCCGAATGGCTGCGCCACCCTGGCGTCAACCTGGTGCTGCTGCCCGAGCCTCGCGTGGCGCCCCTGGCCCAGCCCGCCGCGGCGGAGGCTGAACTGGCGGAGGAGCTCCTGGCGCTGGCCTGATCCTCCTGGGCTCAGGCCACGCTCCAGCCGTCGGGGATCTCGGCGTCGGGGCGGAGCAGCACCACGTCGCCGGCGTGGCCCACGGCGCCGAGCACCAGGCATTCCGACAGGAAGTCGGCCACCTGCTTGGGCGGGAAGTTGACCACGGCCACGACCTGCCGGCCGACGAGCTGCCCGGGCTGGTAGCGCTGGCAGATCTGGGCGGAGCTCCGGCGCCGGCCCAGTTCGGGGCCGAAGTCGATCCAGAGCTTGTAGGCGGGCTTTCGGGCCTTGGGGAAGGCCTCGGCCCGGACGATGGTGCCGACGCGGAGGTCGATCTTCTCGAAGTCTTGCCAGGTGATGGTCTCTTTCATGGCGTGTCGGATGGGTGTCGGGTGGTGAGGATGGAACAGCGGCGCGTCTTCGCTGGCATTGCTTTTGCGCCGTGGTAGGCATGGATCACAAAGAAAAAACATTCCCTCTATGAAAAAGCCGATTTTCTTGGCGTCGCTGGCCATGCTGGCGGCGCCTTCGTTTTCGCTGGCCCAGGCCGACAGCCTTCCGAAGCCTGTTAGCTTCTCGGTGGTCTCGCTGGCGGTCAGCCCGAATGGCGAGTACTACGCGGCGGGCCGCGCCAGCTCCGACAGCCTTCAGGGCGACATCGACCTCTGGCGCTCGTCGAACGGGCGGATTTACCCGAACGAGTACAAGGGGCTG
The DNA here is from genome assembly GCA_020048645.1 of Bacteroidota bacterium. Taxonomy (GTDB): domain Bacteria; phylum Bacteroidota; class Bacteroidia; order Bacteroidales; family UBA6013; genus UBA6013. The sequence goes on from JAIFMG010000083.1 coordinate 5,397, forward strand.
AAATACCCGGTCAAGTCGGTCGTTTTTTCGCCCGATGGGCAGTTTTTCGTGAGCGCGGGCGGCCAGGGCGACTACCCGGAGGTCGTGCTCTGGGAGCTGCTCACGGGCCGGATGATCAAGCGCTTCACGGACGGTGCCTCGGCCGTGGACGCGATGTCCTTCCATCCGCAGGGCGGGCAGATGCTGACGGTTGACAACTTCGACGCTGTCCGCCTGAACGCGACCCGGGCCTACCTGCGGCTGTGGGAATTCGCGCAGGACGAGCCCCGGACCATCTACGCGGACACCGAGCAGCCCATCGCGCTGGCCGTGTTCAACCACGACGCCTCGCGGGTGCTGGTGAGCCGTGCCGACGGGGCGCTGTTCGAGGTTGACGTCCAGACGGGCCGGCAGGTGGAGGACTTCAAGCTGCAGGGCGACCCGGTGGTGCTGACGGCCCAGTACGCCTCGCACGGGCAAAGCGTGCTGCTGGGTGCCGACAACGGCCGCGTGGAGCTGCGCCGCCCATCCGACTGGTACCTCTACCGGGCCTTCACGAACGACTGCTACAACGTGCGGCGGGTGGCCATGGACCAGGGCCTGACGCGGGTTCTGGCCGTGGGCGAGCTGCGGGGCAAGTCCTACCTGTGGGTGTGGGACATGGCCACGGGCCGGGAGCTGCTCCGGCACAGCTCGGAGCATGGCATCATGGACGCCTGCTTCGCGCCGATGGGCCAGGTCGTGGCCATCGGGCTGGGCAACGGCCTGGTCGAACAGGTCGAGATTCCGGCCGCGCCGAGCAACTGATCGCCGCCGCTGTGGGCCGGCGCGCGGGCTTTTATGCCCTGGCCTGATGCCATTTGCGCGCAAATCGGGCAGGTGTATGGATTTTTTTTGGAAATTGCGGGCGGGGGCAGATGCCTTCCGCCCATTTCTTTTCAAGCGCAAGCCCATGAAACGATACGTCCTCCTGGCCTTCCTGGCCGCGTCGCCCCTGCTGTCTCCGGCCCAAGATCAAGGGCAGGTCTCGGGCGAGGTACAATCTTCGGTGCAGACTTACCGCGAGGACAGCATCATCGGCGCCGAGCCGGTGGCCGAGCGGGTGCTGACCAACACCTTCGCGAACCTCTACTACCGCCAGGGCGGCTTCGAGGCGGGCGTCCGCTTCGAGGCCTACCTGCGGCCGATGCTGGGCTTCGACGCCCGCAACAACGGCGCGGGCCTTTCGAACCGCTACGTGGCCTACCACAAGGACGGCTTCGGCTTCAAGGTGGGCAACTTCTACGAGCAGTTCGGCTCGGGCATCCTGCTGCGGTCCTACTTCAACAAGAACATCGACTACGACAACGCCTTCGACGGCTTCCTGCTCACCTACGACCATGGCCAGGCGCTGCGCGTCAGGGGCATGATGGCCAAGCAGCGCTCGTTCTTCCAGGAGACCGCCGGAGTCTCGAGCCTTCGGCACGGGCCGGGCATCGTGCGGGCCATCGACCTGGAGTGGGTCGTCAACGAGTCGTTCGAGGCCCTGCGGGGCAGCCCGACGCTGCTGACCCTGGGCGCCAGCTTCGTGAGCAAGTTCCAGGACAGCGACCTGGCCAACCCGTTCTACAACCTGCCGGCGAACGTGGCCTCGGGGGCGGGGCGGCTCAGCCTCTCGCGGGGCTTCTTCCTCTGGGATGCCGAGGTGGCCTACAAGGTCAACGACCCTTCGGCCGACAACGGCTTTATCTACAAGCCCGGCAACGGCTTCGTGACCAACCTGAGCTACTCGCGCGGCAGTGTCGGCGGCCTGCTCACGGTCAAGCGCATGGACAACATGAGCTTCCGCTCGGACCGGAACGCGAACCTGAACCTGCTGAGCATCAACTTCCTGCCAGCGGCGGGCAAGTTCCATACCTACCCCCTGACCTCCTTCTACCCCTACGCCACCCAGCCCAACGGCGAGTGGGCCTTCTACGGCGAGCTGTTCCACCGGATGCCCAAGGAGGGCCTGCTGGGCGGGCCCCACGGCGCGCTGCTGAACCTGAGCTTCAGCTTCATCAACGACATCCACCACGCCCCCATCGACGACAGCACCGCCGTGGGGCAGGCGGGCAGCCTGGGCTACCGCTCCGACTTCTTCCGGGTGGGCCGCGAGGCTTTCTTCCGCGACTTCACCCTCGAGTACAGCCGCAAGCTCACCGACAGGCTGAAGGCCATCCTGACCTACCAGCGGCTGTTCTACAACTTCGGCCTGCTCTTCGGCAAGCCGGGCGAGCCCAACGTGCGCACCCACGCCGTTGTGGCCGACTTCACCTACCGCCTGCGGGCCACGCACTCGCTGCACCTGATGGCCTCGAACATGGCCACCCGCGACGACATGGGGAGCTGGGCCGCGGCCCTGGTCGAGTACTCGGTGGCCCCGCACTGGTTCTTCTCGGTGATCGACCAGTACAACTACGGCAACCCGGACCCCGACCGGCAGGCGCACTACCTGACGGGCGGCGTCACCTACGCCTCGGGCGCCACCCGCGTGATGGCCTCCTACGGCAAGACCCGGGCGGGCGTGGTCTGCGTGGGCGGGGTCTGCCGCAACGTGCCGGCCTCCAACGGCCTGACCTTGACCTTCAACACCAGTTTCTGAGCCCTTCGCCCCGCGCGCCCGTCGGGCGGGGGGGCATGGCTCCAGCATCACGAACCTGATCGGCCCTGGCCCGGTCTCCAACCCATCATCGACATGAAGCGCTACCTTTTCATGGCCCTCCTGCTGGCCCTCGCGTCCTGCGACATCGTGGAGGCTCCCTACCTGAAACAGCCCGTGGACGGGGGCCAAGACACGGCGGAAGTGGTCCGCGGCGTGCTGCTGCTGGACTTCACGGGCCACATCTGCCAGAACTGCCCCGAGGGCCACCGGGTGGCGCAGCAGCTCGTGGATCTGTACGGCGATCGGCTGGTGCCGGTCTCGGTGCATGGCGGCTTCTTCGCGACGCCCTACACCAGCGGCGAGAAGTACCGCTACGACTTCCGCACCCCGGAGGGCACGGAGCTGAACAGCCATTTCAACGTGCAGGCCTGGCCCATCGGGCTGGTGAACACCCTGGAAGGCAACAGCTTGTCGTTCGCCAGCGAGTGGCCCTCGCTGGTGGCAGGGCAGATGGAGCTGGAGCCCGCGGTGGCCCTCGAGCTGGCGGGCAGCGTGGCCGACGGACGGCTCACCTGCCAGGCCGAAAGCAGGAGCCTCACCGACGCCGCCGAGCCGCTGTGGCTGGCCGTCTGGCTGCTGGAAAGCCACATCATCCAGTGGCAGAAGGACGGCAGCCAAGACATCGCCGACTACGAGCACAACCACGTGCTGCGCCGCTCGCTCAACGGCACCTGGGGCCAGGAAATGCCCGGGCTCCAGGCGACGGGGCAGAGCGTGCCGCTGGAGCTGGAGCTGGACTGGGACGGCGAGTGGGTGCCCGCGAACTGCGAGCTGCTGGCCTTCGTCTATGGCCAGAGCACGGGCCAGGTTTACCAGACGCTGCTGGTCAAGCCCGAGGTGGAGCAGTGAGCGCCCGCCAGGTTGGCCCGCGGGCATGGTTTGTTTTTCGATTCTGCTACGGAATCCGTACATTTGAGAGAGTGACAGCCAAAGCCGGCCAAGGCCTTCGAGGCCTCGGCGCCGCGGCCCTGCATTTCGACCGCCCCTAACCCCCCAGAGCCACCGCGATGCGCGACGACGGACATTTGGAAGAACTCAGGCAGAAGGCCCGGCAGTTCCTGATACAGCTCAACCAGATACCGGAGGGGCAGAGCCAGGAGGTGCAGAAGCTGGTCGAGGAGCTGAACATCCACCAGATCGAGCTGGAGATGCAGAACCAGGAGCTGCGCCAGACCCAGGCCGAGCTGGAGCGCAACTCGCTTCGCTACCGCAACCTCTACGACTTCGCTCCGGTGGCGCTGCTGACGCTCGACAAGCGGGGCGCCATCCTGGACATGAACCGGACGGCCAGCATGTTGCTCAACGTGGACAAGTCCTTCGTGATCGGGATGCCCTTCGTGTCGTTCGTGCAGAGCCAGAGCCGGGGCGACTTCTACGCGCACGTCAACCAGGTCTTCAAGCAGGAGGGCTTCGTCAACACGGTGATCAAGGTGGAGAGCACCGATGGCAAGCGCTCGGTGATGCAGATGCAGAGCGTCCGCTTCCGCGAGGAGAACCATCTGGACTACCTTTGCCGCGTCGCGGCGACGGACCTGACGCGGCAGGTGGAGGCCGAGGAGAAGCTCAAGCAGTTCAACCAGCACCTGGAGAGCATGGTGCAGGTTCGGACGGTGCAGCTAGAGGAGGAGCTGCGGCAGCGCAAGGCGGCCCAGGAGGAGAGCACCCGGTCGCAGGCCGTGCTGAAGGCCTTCTTCGAGAGCTCGCCGCACTTGTTCCTGATGGTGGATCCGGAGCTCCGGGTGCTGGAGTTCAACCGCATCACCGAGGAGTTCCGCCTGGTGGAGGACATCGGGATGGTTCGGCGGGGCATGGCCAGCCTCTCGTTCTTCCCGCCCGACTACCGCGACTATTTCGCCCACTCCTTCCGGATGGCCTTCCTGGGCAACAGGCAGAAGTTCGAGATACAGTTGGCCTTCGCCTCGGGCCCGCGCTGGTACGAGGCCTCCATCTCGCCGGTCTTCGACGAGCTCGAGCAGATCTTCGCGGCCTCGCTCATCATGCAGGACATCCAGACGCGCAAGGCCTCGGAGCTTCAGAGCAAGAGCATCAAGAAGCAGCTCCAGACGACGTTGCAGAACCTGGAGGGCTTCATCTTCCGGCTCAAGAAGAAGAAGGGGCGCTTCGTGTTCGAGCTGGCCGAGGGCAAGCTGGCCAGCGAGTTCGGCCTGCGCGAGAGCCGCGTGGAAGGCCTGACCCTGGCCCAGGCCTTCGGCGACAAGATGGGGGCCGAGCTGGAGGCCATCTACCAGAAGGCCCTCGACGGCCAGTTGCAAAGCCTGGAGATGCCCGTCAACGGCCGCTGGTTCTCGAACATCTTCTCGATCTACGAGGAGCTCGAGCAGCGCTCGCTCATCGTCTCGGGCCGCGAGACCACGCATCGCCGCATCGCCGAGATGCAGACCCAGGAGGCCCTCAAGAAGGAGCAGGAGACCAACCTCCTGCGCGACCGCTTCGTCTCGACCGTCTCGCACGAGTTCCGCACGCCCCTGGCGCTGATTTCCTCGAACATCCAGATCCTGCAAAAGCACCGCGAGGCCTTCACGGCCCAAGAGCGTTCCGAGATGCTCACCGAGATGCTCGACTCGGTCAAGCAGATGACCAACATGCTCGACAAGCTGGCCATGGTCCGCGAGTCGAAGGACTATTTCTCAAGTTTCGAGCCCGTGGAGGTGGATTTCCACTCGTTCTGCGAGGAGCTTGTCCGCGACCTCGACCGCATCACGCCGAAGAAGATCCCGGTGAGCTTGAAATACAAGGCCAAGCCCCGCCAGGTGCTCGACGTTGTGCTCATGCGCCACATCCTGACCAACCTGGTCTCGAACGCCAAGAAGTTCACCAGCAAGGGCAGCATCAGCCTCTCGGTGGCGGATTCGGCCGACGGCCAGCGGCTTGAGATCGAGGTGGAGGACACGGGCATGGGCATCCCGGAGGCCGACCAGCCCTTCATCTTCGAGGCCTTCGTGCGGGCCAGCAACACTGATGGCACCAAAGGCTCTGGCCTCGGGCTTTCCATCACCAAGAATTGCGTCCAGGTACACCAGGGCACCATCGAGGCCAGCAGCAAGCTGGGCCGGGGCACCAAGATGCGCATCGAAATCCCGAAGACAGACGGGGGATTGTGATTTTAAGATGTTTATATCTTTATTTAGGCGCTGTTTGTCATTTTTTTTGGCGTATTTCTACGCAAGGGATGCCCTGTCGGGATTGTGAAAAAAAGCAAATCGAGGGTTAGCACGCTTTTTCAGGAGGGCTTTCCGGGCTACTTTTGTACCAAGAGATTTGAACCAGCAAAAACCCCCCGCAAAATGAAAACGATTGCCCCCGACCAACTGCGCCAGAGAGTGAAAGACCTTGAAAACGAAAAAAAACGCTTGGAAAAGGCCCTTCAAGAACAAAAGAAGCAAAACCCCAAAGCTGAGGAAAGCTCCAGGGACTCCAGCCACGACTACGTCGTGCCCTGGCAGTTCTGAAAAAAAAGGAAACCTGAAACTGCCTTCATAAACTACCCCTTTTTTCATTCCCTTTTTGCCGTGTATCATTTTGTTTGCCCCGCTTCCCCAAAGCGGGGTTTTTTGTTTTTTAACTTTTGGGATAGGCTGTTGGCTGCTACAAATTGCGAACTTTGGGGAATCAATCACCAATACCTTTTCAGCATGAGGAAGACTCGACAAAAAGTATCAATTATCGTGATGGCTGTGGCTGGTGCCGGCCTGTTTGCTTCCGCGCTGCTTTCGTCTGGCGGATCGCCCGGCGGCAAGACGGCCTCGCCCATCGACGGCAACTCCTGCACGCAGTGCCACGCCGGCACCGCCACGCCGCAGGCGGACTGGATAAGCACGGACATCCCCCAGACGGGCTACGTGCCCGGGCAGACCTACAACATCACCCTGACCGGCACCCACCAAGGGTCGAGCAAGATCGGGTTCGAGTGTACGGCCGAGACGGCAACGAGCAAGGCCGGCACCTGGACCATCACCGACACGCAGCGCACCAAGCTGGCGAACTCCAACGGTTCCGTGACGCATACCTCCGGGGGCACTTCGGGCCAGAACACCAACACCTGGTCGTTCCAATGGACCGCCCCCGAGTCGGGCTCTGGCGAGGTTACCTTCTACGCCGCGGTCAACGCCACCAACTCCAACAGCGGGACCTCGGGCGACGTGGTCTATACCACCAGCGTGTCCCACCCCGAGAACGCCACCACGGCCCTGCGCCAACTGCGTTCCAGCTTCTCGCTGTTCCCCAACCCGGCCGAAGACCAGGTCAGCATCCGCTGGGAGGACGCCCCTGGCCAGTGGAGCCTGCGGCTTTTCAACACCAGCGGCCAGATCGTGCTCGACCAGCAGGCCGCGGGTGGGCTCCAGACCCTGGACCTGGGCGGACTGCCTGCCGGGGTGTACTTCCTGAAGGTCGGCACCGAGTCGCTCAGCGCCGTCGAGCGCCTGGTCGTCCGTTGAGCAACGGCCTCGGCCCCGAAAGCCGAGGGATATGCGAAGAAGCCAAGCCCGGAACGGCTTGGCTTCTTTGCGTTTCGTGCTCTTGTCTTCCCAGGCAGCTCAGTCCTGCTCGGGCTGTCCGGGCCCGATTTCGACGACTTGGAAATCGCGGATGCCGACCCGCTCGTTGGCGAGCTGGCCATGCTTCGCGACCATGCTTTGGGCCAAGAGGACCACTTCCTCCGAAAGTTGGAGCAGGGCTCGGAGGGGCTCGGCAGGGAGGCCCGTGAGGAACAGCGCGATGGCGCTCCTGACTTGGACGAGCTTCACATGGGCGTCGGAATTCCGCCGCTCAATGTCGATGCCTTTTTCGATGCCAATGTCGATGCCTTTTTCGATGCCAATGTCGATGCCTTGTTCGATGCCTTCTTGCTTGGCTTGCCGGATTGCTTTTTCAAGGAAAGTCATTGGGTGTTTCTCCTTTCTTTCTTCGAAGTCGGTTTGGATACGCAGGTAATGTTCTGGGGCCGCGGACGTTACTCGCCCACGGCTTCCTGGTCCTGCTCGGGCTGTCCCGGCCCGATTTCGACGACTTGGAAATCGCGGATGCCGACCCGCTCGTTGGCGAGCTGGCCGTGCTTCGCGACCATGCTTTGGGCCAAGAGGACCAGGTCGTCCGAAAGTTGGAGCATGGCTCGGAGGGGCTCGGCAGGGAAGCCCGCGAGGAACAGCGCGATGGCGCTCCTTACTCGGACGAGCTTCACCTGGGCGTCGGAATTTCGCCGCTCAATGTCGATGCCTTGTTCGATGCCTTCTTGCTTGGCTTGTCGGATTGCTTTTTCAAGGAAAGTCATTGGGTGTTTCTCCTTTCTTTCTTCGAAGTCGGTTTGGATACGCAGGTAATGTTCTGGGGCCGCGGCAGTGGCGGTGTGCAGGTCGTAACGTTACTCGCCCACGGCTTCCTGGTCCGCCTGGTCCTGCTCGGGCTGTCCCGGCCCGATTTCGACGACTTGGAAATCGCGAATGCCGACCCGCTCGTTGGCGAGCTGGCCGTGCTTCGCGACCATGCTCTGGGCCAAGAGGACCAGGTCGTCCGAAAGTTGGAGCATGGCTCGGAGGGGCTCGGCAGGAAAGCCCTTGAGGAACAGCGCGATGGCGCTCCTGACTCGGACGAGCTTCACCTGGGCGTCGGAATTTCGCCGCTCAATGTCGATGCCTTGTTCGATGCCAATGTCGATGCCTTTTTCGATGCCAATGTCGATGCCTTTTTCGATGCCAATGTCGATGCCTTTTTCGATGCCAATGTCGATGCCATCTTGCTTGGCTTGTCGGATTGCTTTTTCAAGGAAAGTCATTTGGTGTTTCTCCTTTCTTTCTTCGAAGTCGGTTTGGATACGCAGGTAATGTTCTGGGGCCGCGGCCTCGAGGTAGCCGAGGACCATGAGGGCCAAGGTACAAGATGAACTTGTCGCCCATTCCGCGCTTGTCGAACACGTCGCGCAGGGCGAGCAGGGCCACCCGCAGCTTCAGGGAGTCGAACTGGTCTTGCAGTCTTTGGTCGTCGTAATGGCTCAAATTTACCAAAATGTGTTCGAACTCGGGCACGTAGGGGAGCAAAAAGTCGGGAAGGTGTCCGAAGAACTCGTGGAATCCTTTCTTGGCGTAGGGTCTCTTGCCGTGGTAGATGACCACCATGACGGGCAGTGACGGCGGCTTCTTGCCCTGCTTGATCTGCGACTCTACTGCGCCGAGGAAGTAGCGGGCCAGTTGGAGCTGGATGGGCTGCCTGGGCGGGAAGCTCTTGTGCTCGACCAGCAGGCTCACGGTGAGGCGCCTGGACTTTGGGCCGAGCAGCGGGGCCTCGTACACCAGGTCGGACATGAACTTGCGCATGTCCGGAGTGGTGAAGGTGTCCGCGCTGAGCGTCAGGTTGTCGTAATCCAACTGCTCGGACAGCTCCTTGGGCAGCACGCCCCGGAGCATGGAGATGGCGTTGTCCTTCTGGCCCAGCGCGTGGCGGAAGAACACGTCGTGCGGGTTGCTGCGCTTTCGCATGGCGTTCTTGCTCCGTTATGCCGCCTTTCTCTTGGCCCAGAAAAGCAGGGCCAGGCCCAAGGCGATGGGAATCAGCGGCTTGGGGGCAAGACGGCTTTCCGAGAAGTATTCGAAGGCCAGGAGGAAGCCTCCGACAAGGATGGACAGCCAGGCCAGGGCCACCCATAGGGATTGCGATTCTTTTGCCATATTCGCGTTCGTTGGTTTGTGTTTTTCGGTCCACTTCAAATTCATCCGTCGGCCTCCGCGGCCTGGCGCAAGATAGCCAATGTCATGCAAAACCAAAAGTACAGGCGGCTGATCCGCAACGTGAACTTCTATCCGCCGTTCTTGGGCGCGGGCATCCGCATGGTCAGCCATGCCGAGGACTTCACCCGATTCGAGGTGCAGCTCCGCATGAACCGGCTGAACCGCAACCTGTTCGGCACGCACTTCGGCGGCTCGCTCTACGCCATGTGCGACCCGTTCTACGCCTTCATCCTGACCATGAGCCTCGGCCAGGGCTACATTGTCTGGGACAAGTCGGCCAGCATCGACTTCCTCAAGCCTGCCAAGGGCACCATCACCGGGGTGTTCGAGCTTTCGCGGCAGGAGCTCGACCGCGTCAAGGAGGAGGTCGATCGGCTGGGCAAGCAGACCTTCTTCTACGAGACCTACCTGCTCGACGAGCAGGGCACGCGGGTGGCCAAGGTCCGCAAGGAAGTTTACGCCCGCCGCAAGCCCCCCAAGGACGAGGATGCCAAGCCCTAGCTTCCGCTTCAAGCGCTTCACCCTCTGGCACGACCGCTGCGCGATGAAGGTGGGCACCGACGGGGTGCTGCTGGGCGCCTGGGCGGAGCCGGGCACGGCCCAGGACGTGCTGGACATCGGCGCCGGAAGCGGGCTCATCGCCCTGATGATGGCCCAGAAGGGCGCCCCGCGGGTGGTGGCCGTCGAGCTGGACGGCCCCTCGGCCGAGCAGGCCGCCCAGAACGTCCTCCAATCGCCTTGGCCTGGGGTCGTGCGGGTGTGGCAAGGCCGTTTCCAGGACTACCCCGAGGACAGGCGCTTCGGGCTGCTGGTCAGCAACCCGCCCTTTTTCGAGGCGGGCAGGGGCGCCAAGGCCGACGCCCGAGCGGCCGCCCGCCAGAACCTAAGCCTTGGCTTCGAGGATCTGCTCGCCAAGTCCGCCCGCCTGCTGGAGCCCCAGGGGCGGCTCTGCGTGGTCCTCCCCGAGCAGGCCTGCCCGGCCTTCCTGAAGCTCGCGCGGGCCGTCGGCCTCTGGCCCATCCGCTCGCGGAGGGTCTGCCCCAAGCCGGGGGCGCCGCCCAAGCGGGTCCTGCTCGAGCTCTCGGGCCAGGACCTTTCGCATGTCGAGGAGCCCAGCCTGGTGATCGAAGACGGCGGCAGGCTTCGCTTCACCGAAGACTACCGCCGCCTGGCAAAGGATTTCTATCTGGATTTCTAGGTGGCCGCGGGCTCGCTCTGGGCCTGGCTTTGCCAGGCCGCGCTGCCCACGAGCTCGAATAGGTCATGGGCCGAGGCCTCCCTGGAGGCCTCGGGCAGGTGCTCGGAGCCCTGCTGCGCGGGGTTCACCGTTGGCGACTTGCTCCGGGAAAAGTGTACCCACTCGTAAACGGTGAACACCAGCACCAGCGCGAGCATGAAGAGGATCTCCCAGACCATCTTGCGCTCTTTGTCGTCTTGAATCAATGCTTTCATGCGGCTAGGATTGTTGGTCCGCTGCCCCGTCCCAATTCTATGCCAAAAACAGCATCTATTGGGGAAATTGGCTTGTTTGTGACATTTTCTTAGGATTTTGGCATCAATATTCGGGTAAATTATTTTGTTTTTTTACGGCTCATGGGGACAGATACCGCGCCGACATGGAACCGGATTGCAAGATGGGCTTTCCGATTTCAAGTCATTGATTGACAATTATCTATCGGGTTTTGGTCTTGAGGAGAGCGAAGATAGCCAGGCACGCACCCAAGAATTTTGCCCCGGTCTGGGCACCGGGATACTTCTGCAGCTTGCCCCATTGTCTTTTGGTTTGTCCGAATCGGCGCAGTTCGCGCCTCGGCCCTGGCCTGCCGCGTGGTGGCACCGCCAAGAATGCTACCTTCGCGGCCCAACCTGAAAAAACGACGATTTGGAACCTTACGACTTCTTGAAAGGCGAGCTGCTCCTGCTGGACAAGCCCCTGGCCTGGACCTCCTTCGACCTGGTGAACAAGGTGCGCAACCACATCCGCCGCCAACTGGGCCTCAAGCTCAAGGTGGGGCACGCGGGCACGCTGGACCCCCTGGCCACCGGCCTGGTGGTCGTCTGCACCGGGCGCATGACCAAGTCCATCGACCTTTTCCAGGCCCAGGAGAAGGAGTACGAGGCCGAGCTGACCTTCGGCCTGACCACGCCCTCCTTCGACGGCGAGACCGAGCCCGACGCCCGCTTCCCCACCGAGGGCCTCGACCAGGCGGCCCTGGAGCGCGCGCTCGCCCGGTTCGTGGGCACGATCAGCCAGACGCCGCCCGCGTTCTCGGCCAAGAAGGTCGATGGCGAGCGCGCCTACAAGAAGGCGCGCAAGGGCGAGGCCGTGCGGATGAAGTCCTTCGAGGTCAGCATCCGCTCCATCGAGCTGCTCGAGGCCGACTGGCAGGTGCCCCGGGCGAGGCTGCGGGTGGTCTGCGGCAAGGGCACCTACATCCGGAGCCTGGCCCACGACATCGGCGCGGAGCTGGGCTGCGGGGCCTACCTGAGCGCCTTGCGCCGCACCCGCATCGGCGATTTCGCCGTCAGCCAGGCCCTGGGCGTGGAAGGCTTCCAGCACTCGGTCGAGGAGCGCGGCTGCGTCGTGCCGGATCCCGCGCCGCAAAGGCGCGAAGGGCTTTGAAATTGACCGCCGAACGACTATCTTTGCCCCTTGCCGAAAAACGGCGCCCAAAATAAGAAGCAACATGAAGCTTTCAAAATTCAAGTTCGAACTCCCGCAGAAACTCATCGCGCAGCACCCGGTCAAGCACCGCGACGAGTCCAGACTCTTCGTCCTGAACCGCAAGACCGGTGAGTTCGAGCACCGGATTTTCAAGGATCTCATCGACTACTTCGACGAGGGCGACGCCATCGTGGTCAACAACACCAAGGTGTTCCCGGCCAGGCTCTACGGCAACAAGGAGAAGACGGGCGCCAAGATAGAGGTCTTCCTGCTCCGCGAGCTCAACAAGGACCAGCGACTCTGGGACGTGCTGGTGGATCCGGCCCGCAAGATCCGCATCGGCAACAAGCTCTACTTCGGCGAGAACGACGCCCTGGTGGCCGAGGTCATCGACAACACCACGTCCCGTGGCCGCACCCTGCGCTTCCTCTTCGACGGCGAGTACGCCGACTTCAAGAAGACCCTCTACCAGCTTGGCCAGACGCCCTTGCCCCGGTCCATCACCCGCCCGGTCGAGAAGGCCGACCGCGAGCGCTACCAGACCATCTTCGCCAAGGAGGAAGGCGCCGTCGCGGCCCCCACCGCCGCCCTGCACTTCAGCAAGCACCTGGTCAAGCGCTGCGAGATCAAGGGCGTCAACTTCGCCGAGATCACCCTGCACGTGGGCTTGGGCAACTTCCGCAGCGTGGACGTCGAGGACCTGACCAAGCACAAGATGGACTCCGAGCAGATCCGCATCCCCGAAGAATCCGCCGAGATCGTCAACCGCGCCATTGAGGCCGGCAAGCGCGTCTGCGCCGTGGGCACCACCGTGGTCCGCACGCTCGAGAGCTCCGTCTCCACCTTCGGAACCCTCAAGCCCTTCGACGGCTGGACCAACCGCTTCATCTTCCCGCCCTACGAGTTCAGCGTCCCCAACTCCATGATCAGCAACTTCCACCTGCCTTACTCGACCCTGCTCATGACCACGGCCGCCTTCGCCGGCTACGACATCCTGATGAAGGCCTACAAGGTGGCCGTCAAGGAGAAGTACCGCTTCGGCACCTACGGCGACGCGATGCTGATCCTCTGAGGCCTGGCCGGGGCGGCTCAGAAGCCGATGCCGGCGCGCAGCAGGTCGAAGCTCTGCGACTTGATGCCGAAGGCCCGGCCGATGTGCTCCTGGGTCAGGATGCCGTTGAAGAGGTACAGGCCGTGCGAGAGGCCGCTGTTCTCCTTCAGGGCGACGTTGGCCGAGGCCCCCACGGCCAGGTCGCCGAGCAGTTGCGAGCAGATGTCGCTCAAGGCCATGGACGCTGTGCGGGCCACCCGCGAGGCGATGTTGGGCACGCAGTAGTGGACCACGCCGCCGTGGGTGAAGACCGGGTCCTTGTGGGTGGTCAGCCGCGAGGTCTCGAAGCAGCCGCCGCGGTCGATGCTCAGGTCGATGATCACCGAGCCGGCCTTCATCTGGGCGACCATCTCGCTGGGGACCTTGAAGCCGGGCCCATCGATCGGGTCGAGCGCCCCGATGACCACGTCGGCCTGCCGCAGGGCCGAGACCAGGGTGCGCTCGTTGAGCAGGCAGGTGTGGATGCGCTGCTCGAGGTTGAGCTGCAACTGCCGAAGGCCAGGCAGCGAGGTGTCGAAGATCTTGACGGCCGCGCCCAGGCCCATGGCCGTGCGGGCCGCGTACTCGCTGGCGGTTCCCGAGCCGAGGATGACCACGTCGGCGGGCATGATGCCCGTAACGCCGCCCAGGAGGATGCCCTTGCCGCCGTGGTAGTTGCTCAGGTACTCCGAGGCGATCATGATGGAGGCGAAGCCAGCTATCTCGCTCATGGCCTGGACGATGGGGTGGTTTTCGCCGTGCATGACGAACTCGAAGCCAATGGCCGTGACCTTCTTGCGCATGAGCGACTTGATCTGGTCGGGCTTCTGCGAGGAGATGTTGAAGGCCGAGAGGATGGTCTGCCGTCCGCGGAGCAGCTCGATCTCGTAGGTGGTGAAGGGGGCGACCTTGATGACGACCTCGGCCTGGTACAGCTCGGTCTTGCTGTCGGAAATGGCCGCTCCGGCCTGGCTGTAGAGCTCGTCGGAGAAGCTGGCCCCGGCCCCGGCGCCGCGTTCGACCAGCAGCTCGTGGCCTTGCTCGACCAGCATCTCGACGGCCTGCGGGGTCAGGGCGATGCGGTGCTCGGAGTCGGTGGTCTCCTTGGGCAGGGCGATGCGCATCTTGCGGGTCTTGCGCTGCGTGTCGAGTTTCTCGCCCTGGGGCAGCAGGGTCTCGATCTCGCAGCCCATCTCGACATGCGAATGGCTCTTGCTCTTTTCGTGGTTCATGGCAGGTCTTGGTTTGGGGTGGGTTCTTTGGGCTAGGGGCGTCGTCGCGCGAGGGTGCGCCTGCCGTCGTCGCGGAGGTCGAGGTCTATCCAGACGGTCTCCTCGGGCAGGAGGCCGGCGACCTTCTCGGGCCATTCCATCAGGCAGAGGGATTCGCCGTCGAAATATTCGTGCAGGCCGAAGCCCAGGGCCTCGGCGGGCTCGTCGAGGCGGTAGAAGTCGAAGTGGAAGATGGTCCGCCCCTGGGCGTCGAGGTAGGGGTTGACCAGCGCGAAGGTGGGGCTGCAGACGTTGTCGGCCACGCCCAGGTGCTGGCAGAGGGCCTTGATGAAAGTGGTCTTGCCGGCGCCCATCGGGCCGGAAAAGGCGAAGATCCTGTCCTGGCCCATCTCTTCGGCGAATCGCCTGGCCGCCAGCGGGAGCTGCTCCAGTCCGTCGATAACGATCATGGCTTCGCGGGCTGGGCTGGGGCGGCCATGCCCTCCTCGACCCACTGGATCAGGGAGTGTATGACCTTGATGTGGATTTCCTGGACGCGGTCGGCGTAGCCGTGGTGGGGCACGCGGATCTCGATGTCGGCCAGCGGGGCCAGGCGCCCGCCGTCCTTGCCCGTGAGGGCCACCACGCCGATGCCCTTGGCTTTGGCCGCGGCCGCGGCGCGCAGCACGTTGGGCGAGTTGCCGCTGGTGCTGATGGCCAGCAGCACGTCGCCCGGACGGCCCAGGCCCTCGACGTAGCGCGAGAAGACCTGCTCGTAGCCGTAGTCGTTGCCCACGCACGAAAGGTGGGACGGGTCGGCGATGGCCAGGGCCGCCAGCGCGGGCCTGTCGTCGCGGAAGCGCCCGCTGAGCTCCTCGGCGAAGTGCATGGCGTCGCACATGGAGCCGCCGTTGCCGCACGAGAGGACCTTGCCGCCCGCCCGCAGCGCGCCGAGCATCATCTGCCCGGCCTGGGCTATCCGCTCGAAGTTGGAGGGGTCGGCCATGAAGGCCTCTAGCACTTGACGCGCCTGCTCGAAATTGGCCAGGATGCTGTTCATTTTCTTCGGGGTGATTTTCGCCCCTAAGATACGCCTTGCGCGGCAAAATCAAAAGCCGCCGCCCGGGGCGATGCCATTTTTGTCCTGGGAGGCATTTTGGGGTTCCTTATAAGAGCGAGTGGGTAGCGCAAAAAGGATGGATACGGGCAAAATCAAGCTTTCCAGTCAAGAAGCACCTGCTCGTCCTCAACAGCGCGCGCAGCATACCGCCCTCGAGTTCAAAGAAAATCGCCAAGTCGCTTGTTTTTTCAAAGTACAGTTTGTATCTTTCGCATCATCAATTTCAACTCCCCGATGATCATGCTACCCTTCAAAACCGCGGATGTCCAGGCCAAAGACGGCAGCCAAACTTCCAAAACCTGTCGAATCAAAAATTTGACGGATTGGCGCGGCTTCTGGAGCTGTGCATTTAATTCGTACTTGCACAAGGTGCTTTTGGGTAGGAATTGAGGAGGGTGGAAGTAATAACGTTATGGTTTATTGAAAAAATGACAACGACAGTAAACAAAATGAACGATAGAAATAGAAAGTCAACCGCACATTCAGGCACATTTGCTTGCCCCAACACACGGGCGACCGCTTCGCAATCAAAAGAGCCTGAATTTTACTACACACAAGACCCCAATACTAATGATTCAGAATTTTGACAATGTTAAAAAGACTCGTTGTACTTCATTCAGACATATATTCGAAAGCTGACATAGAGTTAGGCGATTGCGATTCATTGCAAATAGTTGGACCTAATAACATTGGGAAAAGCACTCTGATTTATGCTTTAAACTTTCTGTATATAATTGACGGAAAGCAAATGACATTTAGTGGTAATAGGACAGGAGACAAATCGACAATTAATCATTACTTCCCTTCTATCAATTCGAGTTACATAATTTTTGAAATTTTCAAAAAGCGTTATTACTGTATCTTAGTTAAGAAAAATGCTGAGGGAAGTTTAGATTATTACAAAATTGACAGCGATTATAAAGAGGAGCAGTATTTTGAACAAACACTAGAAGGACAAAAACTAAGAAAATTTGATTCATTACTTGCTGAATTTTCTTCATCGGGAGTAGAATACAGCAAATATTCTAACAGACGAGACCTTTTTAATTTTGTATATCAAAAAGGAAAGAAAAATAACGGTGTTGTGTGGTTAAACGAAGGAGCATCACAAGACCAAAGAGAAATCAGCAACAACTTTTCTAAAATTTACCGCTATCTAATAAACTCAAAACTTATTGACAACAAAACACTGAAAGAATCATTGATTATTGCCGACAATAAAGAAAGCGAGCAAGTTGAATTTTCTAAGAAAAATCAAAAGGATATTCAAACTCTTTTGAAACACAACAGAGAAATCAAAGTAATCAAGAGTATTCAAAAAAGTTTTACGGAATTCAAAGAACTAGTCAATCAATATAAAGCCAAAAATCAGATTATTTCAGAAGTAGTTTATGCTTTTGATGCACTTTATTCATCGGTAAACATTGAGCTAAACACAAGTGTCATAAAAAAGAAGAATGAGAAAGAAGAACATCAAGTTAATCTAACCGAAACTTTAAATCCTAAACAAAGTGAGTTAAATCAAAAAATTGGTGGACTAATAATAACCGTAACACAGAAACAAACTGCCATTGGTTCTCTGGTGAAGAAGATTTCAAAGATAAAATCTTATGAAGGTATTGGCTTTTTAAAACAATCATTGAGCAATTTAGATAATGAAAGAAAAAGCATTGAAAGCCGAATTACTCAAATTGAAAATCAAAACTTAAATAGTCGTGATATAGAAGCGAAAATTTCACGACTAATCCAAGACATTTCAAAATTAGAAGGGCAAATTGAAACTTACTCAAATTTGCTCATTCATCAGATAAGCAAACATGCAAGGAATAAAGAATTGCTAAACGCAATTCTTTCTGATTCCATAACTGCACTTCCGAAGGAAAATATTCAATCAAGTATTGAAAAATTAACTGATGTAATGATAATCTTTGATGGTGCAATTACAATTCCCAAAGATTTTAAAGGCAAGCCTATTGAATCAATTGATGACTTGAGAATTCGCAAAGATGAAGCGGTAAAAGAAAAAGTAAGTAACGAACAGTTGTTGCCTATTGCGAAAGACCTAGAAAAATATCGTTCTGAACTTCTTACAGTTCAGCAAAAAATTAAAGAAGTAAATGATAAAATTGAGGAGTTAAATTCTTTACCCGAACTTGAAAAAAACTTAACCGTAGAAGAAGGGGAACAAATAGTTTTAATTCAGCAAAGGGACGAAACTGAAAAAGAACTAAGAATAACCGCAGAAACGATTGGTAGGATAAATCAAGAAATCGAAATTTTAGCAAAAGACATATCACAGAAGCAAAGCCGAATTTCTAAAATTCAAGAGTGGAAAGTTAAGATTGAAGAATCGGGAATTAAACCTATCGAATATCATACAAATGAATCACTTGACAATCTTTTCAAAAACTTTGAGAGAAACTCAAGTGATCGAGAAGATATTAAGAGCAAAAAAGAAAGATTATTTGAAAATCTGAAAGCAAAAACTGAAACCGTTTTTGCTTGGGAGGATGAATTTATCAAGTATCTTGATTCAGAACTTACAACTCTTAATGACAAGCAAAAGAGTATTGATGCACTTTTGAAAAATATTTCAACTCAATTTTCAATTCCTTGCAAAACGCTTCATTCAAAATTTCAGGAGTTTGAAGCGTTCATCAACAACCAATTCAATTCAAAAATCAGAAAAATTAAAATTTCTGATATAAATTCTCTGAGTATTGAGATTATCCCAAATGAAAATCTAATCAAGGATTTAAAGAAGATAATGGAAATCAGAGACCTTACTTCTGAACTAATTTTTGACGACCAATCAGAAAACCTAAATGTTTTGAATAGGTATTTGGATAATCAATTTGTAATCGAATTTAAAGACCTGTTTGACATCAAGTTGCACCTTGACAAAAAAGGACAGCACAAGGTGGTTGATTTAAGAAATCAAATTGAATCAGATGGGACAGACAAAATGATTAGAATGGTGATTATTATGTCAATTATTCATCAAATTGTAATCAATGATGTTGAAAACAAAATCGTAATTTTTGTTGATGAAATCGGGACAATTGATGAAGCGAACAGAATTGAAATTTTGAATTTCTGTAAGGAAAATAATTTTGTTCCTATATCAGCTGCACCATTGCACCCATATGACGGATTTGATAAATACTACTTAGTTAGAAGAAGTAAGGGAAAAATTGTTTTAAGTGAAACTAACGGAAATGTGATATATCGTAAAAAGAAAACAGTATGAATCAAACTGATTTCAGAACATACAAGAAATTAAAAGAGGATTCTTTTCTTATAGAAAAGGCAATCCCTAAAACTGTTTTGAGTTCGCCACATTTTAAAGGCTTGGTTTCTTCATTGATTATTGAAAAAACAAGGTCAGGTAGAGGTTTCAGATATAAAATAAACAAGCCAACCGAATTTGATAATTTCTTTACGACCTATTTTCCCGAAGATATTCAAATCAAGGACAAATCAGATAATGTTAGGAAATTCAGAAACTCTAAAATTCAAAAAACAGTTTCTACACCAATCTTTATGCTGAGGGGCTTTGAAACAATTAGGATAAATGGCAATGAATTAAATTTAGAAGATTACACAAGCAAATTTCAAATATTCGCTTGTAACGCTGAAAGAATTGAAGCCAAACACATCTGTATTGTTGAAAACTTGGACACATTTTTAGTTGCTGAGAAGCTTTTAGGTAAAAGTTTTGTATTCCTTCATAAATATGGTCGAATTGGCAAAGAATCACTAAACTGCCTTTCTGCAAAACACTTACTTGTTTTTGTTGATTATGATTTTAACGGTCTTGAAGAATTTCTAAGAATCAAAGAAGTATTTGACTTTGCTCAATTACACATACCTGAAAATTATGATGAACTCTTTAATAAGTATTCTCAAAGCCTAAAAGGCAATAAAGCCGAAATGACCAATAGAATTAAGCAAAGCAGCGATATTAATGTTATTCGAATTAGAGAAAGCATAATAAGAAATAACCGATTTTTAGAGCAACAGTATTGGAAATATGATTAAGTCTGAACCAAAATCAATTTTGCAATTTATGGCAAATCATTACGATTTGCTTCGAGACCTTTTTGACTTACAGGTTAAGAATGATATTATTACTAAAGAAGCTCTAATTATCTGTATAGAAAATTACGACAAGAACATTCAAGCACAACTAACAGAATATCAAATATTGGTTGAGCAAAATGATGATTTTGCATTTAACGAGCCTTATTTGATTCTTTTTGAATTTATACATCAGCAATTCAAACCCCTCTTGCCGGAGGAAATAGAACATTTCGGACAATCAATCCGAACTTTATTTCTAAAAATCAAAGAAGGTATAAATGATGATAAGTAAGCGATTGGATTTAATTTATAATATTATCTTTGCGGCACTATGGGACGAGTGAACACACCAACATTGGATGACGCCCAAAA
>JAIFMG010000145.1 GCA_020048645.1 Bacteroidota bacterium
GATGAAATCCGGGGAGCAAAAAAAGCGGGCTGCTTCGCCAATCCCGAAGGGATTGAATGCCAATAGCCCCGGATGAAATCCGGGGAGCAAAGAACCGCCGCGAAACAGAACCCCGTAGGGGTTCAACGCGAAAACCAAGACGTTCCAAATCGAGCCATCACGTCTGAAAGCATCTCGGTAGAAGCCTCACGAGCCCAAGTAGTTGTCGGATCGCAGGCTCATGGCCCGCTTCATCAGGTCCGCCCGAATGGCCTCCTCGAAATCCGCCTCGATCTCTTTCATCATCGCGTCATCCATCTGCATCTTCTTGTTGCAGATGGTCTCCGCCCTGGCCGCCAGGTTTGGGAAGTAGCGCGTGGCCTCGCCAACGTCGATGTCCGTCTGGTCGATGCCCCGGACCGACATGAGGATGCCCTCCAGGCTCGGCCGCATCACCACCATCGCCTTGCGGACCATCTCCTCCAGCTTCAGGTCCAGGCTCTGGTTCTCCAGCACTTCGAGCGAGACGTAGCGCTCCACGTAGTCCTTGTACTCCTCGTCCAGGCGCCGGAAACGCTGCGCCAACTGCCGGCTAGACTTCTTCGAAAGCGCGAAACCCAGCATCGCCAGCGCGACGAAGCCGGCGACCAGGAACATGACGATATACAAAAGCCACATGGGAATGATTCTTTAATTGGGGTCCGACGGCCATTTGCTTCGCGGCCAATTTCGCCGCTACCTCCCACAAGATAGCATCATTTCGCGAAAGTCGAAAGGCCTGCCAAGTTTTTCCGCGCCCCCGAAGAGGCAGGTCCGGGGGCAAACCTCCGCCCAAGCCTAGGCCGCGCCGTCCGCGACAATGCGCCCGTCGCGGATCAGGATGGTACGGTCGGCCAGGCGGGCCAGGCCCTCGTCGTGCGTGACGATCAGGAAGGTCTGGCCGAACTGGTCGCGCAGGCGGAAGAACAGGTCGTGCAGCTCCTTCTTGTTGGCCGAGTCGAGGTTGCCCGAAGGCTCGTCGGCCAGCACCACGTCGGGCGAGTTGAGCAGGGCTCGGGCCACGGCCACGCGTTGCTGCTCGCCGCCCGAAAGCTGGTTGGGCTTGTGCCCCACGCGGTCGGCCAGCGAGAGCAGACCGAGCAGCTCGCGGGCGCGGGCCTCCACCTGGCGGCGCGGCGTGCCCGCGATCAGGCCCGGCATGCAGACGTTCTCGAGGGCCGTGAACTCGGGCAGCAAGTGGTGGAACTGGAAGACGAAGCCGATGCGGCGGTTGCGGAACTCGGCCAGCTTGCGCTCGCCCATCGAGGCCAGCTCCGTGCCACCAATCCGCAGCCTTCCGGCGTCGGGGCGGTTGAGCGTGCCCAGGATCTGGAGCAGGGTGGTCTTGCCGGCCCCGCTACTGCCCACAAGGGCCGCCACCTCGCCAGCCCGCACCGCGAGGTCGATGCCCTTGAGCACCTGGAGCCCGCCGAAGGACTTGAGGATTCCCTCCGCCTCGATCATCGGGCTCAAAACGGCAGGCTGATGGTGTTGCCGCTGAAGAGCATCCACATGTAAACCCCATAGAAAGCCAGCAGGGCCATGCCTTCCCAGCGCTTGATATACACGGTCTGGAACGGGAAGATGAACAGCAAAAGCAGAATCGAAATCGCTAGCATGGTCACCGTATCGAAGCCAAAGACGCCCTGCTCGATGCTGATGGGCGTGATCAGGCCTGAGACGCCAATCACTCCGAAGATGTTGAAGATGTTGGAGCCGATGACATTGCCCACGGCGATGTCCGCCTGCTTCTTCATCGCCGCCATGATCGAGGCCGTCAGCTCAGGCATGCTCGTCCCAATGGCGACAATCGTCAGAGAGATGACGCGCTCCGAGATGCCTAGGCTTGACGCGACCGACGAGGCGCCGATAACAAGGAACTTCGCGCCAAAAACCAGACCCGCGATCGCCAGAACGACAACCACCATAGAGATGGCCAGCGAGAACTTCGGCTGGGCAACCTCTTCAATCCCCTTGGTCAGGTCCGTCGGCACCCCGGTCTTCTTGGAGTACCAAACGATGAAGATTGTGTACGCCACAAGCATCAAGAAGAGCAGGGCGCTCTCGCCACGCGAAACCGAGCCGTCCAGCATCATCAGCAGAAGGACGATGCCTGCCAGCATCATCACGGGCCAGTCTATCTTGAGGTAAACCCTGTTCACGGGGATGGGCACGATGAGCGCCGTCAGGCCCAGTATCAGGCCGATGTTGCCGATGTTCGAACCGACGACGTTGCCGATGGCTATCTCGGGGTGGCCATTGAAGGCCGCGTTGGCGCTGACGATCAGCTCGGGCGCCGAGGTGCCGAAGGCGATCACGGTGACACCGATGATCAAGGTCGGAATTTTGAGGTGTTCAGCCAGCGAGACGCCACCGTCCACCAGGTATTTGCCGCTGTAGAGAAGCAGCATGATGCCGCCGATGATTTGTAGGTATTCCATTTTGCTTTTTTGGGTTGGGCTTCACTTGATCTTTTCCCTGCCTAGGCCTGCTTCCGAAGACGCCTGGGGCATTGGCTTGGCAGGAGCCGGATGGCCCAGCGGATCGCGGAGCGAAGAGCTGACCTCGTCCTGGACTTCCTGCGCGGCCTTCTGGACCTCGCGCAGTTCGGAGGCCAGGCCGCCGGTGTGGCTGTCCAGCTCCTTCTTGATTTCGCTGGTGGCCTTCTTGAACTCGGTGATCCCCACGGCCACCGAGCGGAAAAGCTCGGGCAGGGACTTGGCCCCGAAAAGCAGGACCACGGCCAGGACGATGACGAATATTTCCGATCCGCTGATGAACAAGATGGGCATGGCACGGGGATTTGTTGGCAACAAATATAGGAAAAAGCGCCGAAAGCCAAGGACTTGGAGTTTCGGCGCATGAGGCCTGGTTTCCGAGCAAGGCCAGGGCCGCGGGCTCAGTTCCTGAACGGCACTCCCAGCCCGCTCGGACCTTGGGGCGCCGGCGTGGGCTTTTTGAAGAGCTTGGTTTCGTTCTTCTGGCGAAATTTCCTGTAAATCAGGCGCATCCGGTTGTTGGCCTCGTGCAGCATGGCGTTGAAGCTCGGATATTTCTTGAAGATGGCCGCCATCACCCGCGAGGCTTCCTCGATGGAGAGCGTCCGCGTGTCGGCGGTCTTGGCCTCCGACTTCGAGTAGTCGTAGAAGATGGTGTAGCCCTGCTTGCCGTCGATGACCAGGTTCAGGTTCATGTTGGTGCAGAGGCACTTGTCGTCCACGCAGTACATATCGTAAAGGTCATAGACCTTGCCGTCGAGCTCGACGTTCCAGATGCGGGCCTGGGGGAAGACCTCGTGGTAGAGGAACATGATGCTCGGGTCGGCCAGCGACTCGGCGCCGAAATCCGCGTCGATGTACTCCAGCGGCACTTCCTCGATCAGCTTGGCCTTGAGGGCGTAGTAGCTCTGGCGCAGCACCTTCCAGTCGTCGGGCCGTATCTGGGCCTTCACGGCGTCGAACATCTGCTCGTTGCGCAGGGCGAACTGCATGTAGCCCGGGTTGAAGTGGAAGCCCGCGTCAACGTCCTTGATGCGGAGCTTCTCCTGCTTGACCTCCAGGTCCAACAGGAAGATGCCCTTGAGGTCGCGCTTCTTGTCGTCGAAATTTCCGTCTTGGATGACCAGGACGGCTTCCCCGCAGTTGCAGTTGGGGTTGGGGCAAGGGGCCAGCTTGGCCTGGAACTCGCTGGACTGCCCGATGGGCTCCTCCAGCCGGAGCAGCAGAAGGTCTTGGCGCTCGAGCGCTTGGTTGTCGAACATCATCTCGATGAGAGCTTGGGTTGGTATTTTCGGACAAAGCTATCTTTTTCCGGCGGATCGAGCACACCAGGCCCGGTTCCTCAATTCATGATCAAACGCAACATCAGCCCCACCAACACGAAAAGGCCCAGAACGAGCAGGAATGGGCCAAAGATGCGCCCGTCGTCGGGCGTTACCTTGACCAACTGGCTGGACGAGAAGAAGCTCTCGGCGCTGACCTTCAGCGAGTAGTCTCCCGGCGCTAGGGTTAATGTCGAGTTGAGGCCTTCGACCTTCACGGTTTTGAACTCCTTGGTGCCAATGTTCTTGACTTCCAGTTTGTAAGGTCCTTTTCCATTTTCTCGAAGGTCTTGCCATTCTACCCTGAGCAGTTCGGATTCCTTGGCTTTGAATGGCTCGGCGGCAGTGCCTTTGGGGGCGACGATTACCAGGTGGGTGCTGTCGTTGGCGGAGGCCGTCGTGGCCAGCGCGAGAAGAATGAGGCAGAAGTAGAGTGTTCTCATCGTCCGGGGCAGTTTTGAAGCAGTGGGTGGTTGGCCGAAGGGTTGCCAAGGCGGGCGGCCTGCCGCCAGTCGTAGCAGGCGCCGCCGCTGTCGCCGGCGTCCCAGCGGGCTTGGGCGCGTTGCATGTAGGTCTGGCTTTGGCGGGGCCATTGGTCGAGCGACATGGAGAAATCGTCTTGCGCCTGGGCGAGGTTTCCCATTCGGGCGAAGGCTTTTCCCCTGGACAGCAGCAGTTCAGGATGGTTTGGGCTGTCGCGCAGTGCCTCGGAGCAGACGCGTAGGGCTTCGAGGTTGAGCCCCAGCGCCAGCAGGTTTTCGGCCCGCGCGAGGCTTTCTTCGGCGGAGAGTGGCCGCAGGAGCTCGAGCCGTTTCCAGAGGGCCTCGGCCTCCGCGTCGGGCTTGGCCGCGGCCAGGCCCTGGGCCAGGAGCGCCAGCTCGGCCAGGCCCAGCACGTCCTGAGGCACGCGGCGCAGGGCCTCGGCGGCCTTTTCGGGCTTGCCGGCGTCCAGCCAGGCCTGGGCCTCCTGGCGCGCGTAGGCGGCTTCGCGGGGCGCCTCGCGTCCGGCCTCGCGGGCCAGTTCGGCGGCCAGTTGCGCCTGCCCTAGCTCGGCGTGTATCCGCGCCCGCAGGGCCAGCGCCGGGGCATGGCCGCGGGCGGGTTCCTGCTCCAGGAGCTCCAGGGCCTCCTCGGGGCGGCCTTGGGCCCAGGCTTCGCGGGCTTGGCAAAGCGCCTGGTGGGCGCGGCTGGCCGGGACCGAGCGCAGGCATAGCTCCAGGCGGTCGCCCTGGCGGAAGGCTGTTCCGTGGAAGGCCTGGCGCAGCTCGTGGTCCGTGAGCCGGTGCCGCGAGCGCAGGTGGGCCTCGAGCCACTCGGCCACGGCGGCCTCGGGGGCGCCTTGGGCCGCCAGGTGCTGGGCCATGGCCAGCGCGGCGCTCCCCCGGCTGGCCTCCTCGGCTGCCCGGAGGCTCGCCAGGCCCTCGTGCTCCAGGCCCGCGCGCAGTTGCAGCGTCCCGAGCTCGACCAGCCACTCGGGCGCCGGCCGCGCGAGCGATTGCACGATGGACAAGGCCTCTGCGGGCGCGTCGGCCAGCAGGGCCGCCTCGAAGCGGGCGCGGGCGGGCAGCGTCTGGGCTGGCGACGAGGCCGCCAGCGCGATCAGGCAGAGGAAGGAGAGGATGGGCTTTCGCATGGTCGTCATGGGTTTAGGGGCGGGGTCCGGCGCCGTCGAAGACGTGGATGAAGCCGTTGGTGTTCCGCAGCTCGAGGCCGGAAATCCGGTGCTCGTAGATGTCGCACAAGTAGTAGTAAACCCCCGGGCTGACGGGCTGGCCGCTGGCCTGGTGCGTGCCATCCCACAGCAGGTCAGGGTCTTGCGTCTGGAAGACCAGCTCGCCCCAGCGGTTGAACAGCCGGAAGTCCACCTTTTCGACGAAGGCGTAGGGGGCGGGCCGCAGCAGGTCGTTGATGCCGTCGCCGTCGGGGCTGAACACGTTCGGGATCTGGTAGTAGAGGCACTGGTCCACGCAGTTGCGCTGCACGATGTAGGTCTCGTTGTCGAACGAATCGACCGCGGCGATGGAGTAGCATCCCGCCAGGGTCTTGGCCGGGTAGTCGGTCAGGGCCGGGTAGTGGTAGAAGACCGTGTCGTCGGGCGAGTCGGTGGTGTGGATGGGCGGGCCGAAATCGCCGTCGAGCAGGTGCGTGTAATAGACGCGGTAGCCCACGGCGTCGTTGCTGCAGTAGTTGTTCGGGTTGGTCCAGGCCAGCCGGTTGTAGAGGCTGTCGCATTGCGTGGCCAGGTGGAGGCGGGGCTGGCAGGGCGGGATGGTGTCGATGGGCGTGGCGCAGGCCTCCTGCGACCAGTTGCGGATGGGGTCCACCACGTCCGCGACGCTGTACCCGCCCTCGCTCATGACCTTGTAGCAGTATTCCTCCCAGTTGACCAGTCCGCTGTCGAGGAAGACCGTGGAGTCGGTCTGGCCCACCAGGTTGAACTCGCCCGTGCCTTCGTCGAGGCGATAGACGTCGTAGCGCTCGTTCTCCCAGGGCACCACCTTGTTGAAGACCACTTCCACCTGGTTGTCGGAGGCGTAGAAGTTGATGAAGACCGTGGTGGCGTCCTCGGGCACGCCCATGAGCTGGTCGTACTTCTGGGTCAGCGGGTTGAAGTTGTAGAGGCCCACGCGGAAGGCGTAGGCGAAGTCGCGGGTGTTCAGGCCCTCCAGGGTCAGGGTGGTGTCGTAGAGGCCCTCGACGTAGTAGGGGTCAGTCCACGGAGGCTGGAAAAGCAGCTCGAGGCGCTCGGCGGGCACGGCGGCGCTGAAGACCGAGTAGCGGTACGGCCCCGGGAAGAGCTGGAGGTCGATGTTGCGAGGCGCCGACCATTCGACCTCCACCTGGCCCTCCTGGGTGTCGGTGCGCAGGACGCTGGCCTTGGTGATCAGGGGCATCCCGCGGATCAGCTCGGCGCAGGCCTCGTTGGAGGCGTAGCTTTCGGCCCCGTCGGCGAACAAGGCCACGACCATGTAGCAGTAGGTGAAGCCCGGCTGGAGGCCAAGGCCCCGCTCGTTGTCGAGGTAGAGCAGGGTCTCGACTCCTTCCACGAAGTCGATCTTGGTGTAGCCGGTGTAGGCGGGCACGCCGGTCTCGCAGCTATCGGCCTCGAAGCCGAAGAAGCTTTTCTTGCGATAGACGTTGTAGCCGATGGCCTCCTGGCAAGGGCTGGTCTCCCAGCGGAGCGACACGGCCTGGCTCTCTGCCCGGGCGTCGAGGTTCTCGGGCGCGGGGGCCACCACGCGGATGCGCGCCGTCGCGTAGGTGGAGAGCGTGTCGGGCATGCCTTCGGCCCGGAAGGTCACCGTGTAGGGCTCCTTCTGGACGTGGGCGCAGTCGGTGGCCCAGAAGAAGTTGCCGCTGAGCTGCCCCCGCCCCGAGACGATGGGGAAGCTGGCAGGCAGGATGGGCAGGCGGAACACCCCGCCGCTGGCGGCCAGGCGCAGGAACTGCCCGGTGGGGTTGCTGGCCTGCACCACGAAGCGCACGGTGTCGCCCGCCGTAACGCAGAGGTCGGGCACGGGCCCGATGACCGGCGGCGGCGACTCGGCCTCCTTGACCTCGATCTGCATGTCGCGGATGATCTGGCCGATCTTGACGCCGCCGCGCCACTCCTCGATGGCCATGGCCACGTTGAAGGTGCCCACGTAGGGGGGGCTGTCCCAGACGAGGTCTCCGGTGATGGAATCCACGTAGAGGACGTTGGTGGCCAGGGGGAAGGTGTAGTTGGCGATCGGCTCGCCGTCCTGGCCCAGGCAGACGGCCAGCTTGTAGGAGATGCTGTCGCCGTCGGGGTCCCAGGCGCCGGGGTTGTGGATGAAGAGCCTGCCCACCGCGGCCTTGTCGATGGGGTCGTTGAGCAGCAGGGGCGTGCTGTTGCTGCCCAGGGCCGGGTTGATCTGCAGGGTGGTGCGCAGGGCGAACATCACGTTGACCGAGTTGGGGATGTTGACCACGTTCTCGTTGCGGTTGGGGTCCTCCATGCGGATGACGTAGGTTCCTGGCCCGGGGTAGGTGTGGGTGGTGGTGTAGGTGTTCTTGCGCTTCTCGGGCTCCAGCATCACCCAGTTGGCGCGCAGCACCACTTCCCAGGTGCCGTCGCCGAAGAAGACCTCCAGCTCGTCGCGGTCGGCGCACTCGGCGCAGACGCGGGTGATGGTCGTCACGGTGACGCGGTAGGTCAGGGGCGAGATCTGCTCGTAGGTGATCTCGCCGGCCCGGTTGTGCGTGGCCCAGGCCCGGGTGGGCGCGAGCAGCGCCAGGGCCAGCATGAGCAGGGGCAGAAGGGGCAGGAGCTTGGTGTTTTTCATCATGGGTTGGCAAGCAAGATTTCGGCCTCGGTGTTCGTCCCGTCCAGCTTGTAGGCCTCCTCGGTCGGGCCATGGACGAAGATCAGCAGGTTGGTCTGGTCGTCGAAGTGCTCTGTCATGAGGCGGTTGCGGACCACGACGCGCCGCACGGGCCCCCGCTCGGGCAGGACGTACTCCAGCCAGAGGGCCTCGTGGTCCGTGCGGTGGCCCGTCAGCCGCAGGGCCGAGCCTCCCCGGTTGACGTTGTTGACCACCACTTCGAGGCGTTCCTTGACGTAGCGGTCGGCCCACTGGGTCCAGTCGGCGAGCTCCTGGTCGGTGCCCAGGCCCAGGCGCACGCCCAGGCTGGCCTCGACGGCATCTTCGAAGTCGTCGCGGAACAGCTTGACCACCACTTGGAAGGCCCTCTGCTCGGGCTGGTAGGTCAGGGACGTCAGCCCGACGTGGATCGGATGCGCCAGGGCGGCAAGGCCCAGCGGCAGTGCGGCCAACAGCAAGAGCGAGAAGATCGTCTTCTTCATTTGGTATTTCTTCTGTAACAAGCCCTGGCGCGAAGGGCCCAGGCGCGACTCCTTTAACGGGGAAGAGCCGGGATTCGTTCACCCAGGGTCCATATTTTCTGGCTGGCCCTCCCGCGCCGGGCGCGAAGATACCCATTCGTGAGGAAGTCCGCTCCACCCGGGGCGCCTCGCGCGGAAGCCCGCTCGGCCAGGCCGGCCGGGTCCGCCTGTCAATCCAGGTCGATGAAGCCCGTGCCCACGATGGCGTCCACGATGTCGTAGCGGGCGTTGTCGTGGTGGATCTCGATCTTGTAGCGGCCCGGCCGAAGGTCCATGTCGGGCGTGATCTCGAGCAGGGGCTTCGCGCCGCGTCCCTCCACCGTGACGTCCTCCTGGCGCAGCACCACTTTGCCCGCCCGAAGCAGCGTCACGCTGAGCCTGTCCTCCGGCTCCATGACCCGGCTGACCGAGAACTTGACCTCGAACTGCTTGACCTGTTGCGACTTGCTGGTGGTTACCAGCCGGCTGTTCGAGTCGTAGCCGTCGCTGTAGGCCATGATTTCGACATTGATGGCGAAGAGCGACATCAGGCGCTTCTCGTAGGTGGCGATGCGCTGCCGCAGCATGTCGTTGCTCTCGCGCTCGCGCTGGAGCAGTTGGGCCGTCTGCTCGTTCACCCGCTCGATCTCCAGCTTCAGCCGCCCGGTCTCCGTCCGGTAGAACTCCATCGAGTCCAGGATGCTGGCGATGGCCTCCAGCGCGATGCTCGAGTTCTCCTGCATGAACTTGAGCTTGTTTTCCAGCAGCTCCAGCGAGTCGAGCGAGCGGCCGATGCGGTCTTGCAGCGAGTCCTCCTTTATCTTGTTCATCACGATTTCCGCGTTCAGGTGGCTCAGGCTGTCGTAGGCCTGGAAGGCCGCCGCGTTCGACCGCGAGAGCGTGTCGCTCAGGCCCTCTATCAGCCCGCGCAGCTCCTTCTTCTCCTGGAAGCACGAAAAGTAGAGCGTCGTGCCAATGGCCAGCAAGACGGCCATGAGCAACACCGCGAACATGCGCTGCTGTCGCTTCAGGGCTTCCAAGGGCATATGCTCCGGGCTTGTGGTCATGGCTTCGGGGGGGGGGATGGGAAGGCAAACGCTTTGGGATGATAACGCCCGCGGCCAGGCCGTGCGTCTATGGGATGGATTTTTTTGATGCCCGGGCCTTCAGCCACTCGTAGCCGTTGGTTATCATCAGCAGCATCAGCAGCAGGTAGATCGAGTCCTCCAGCGGGACGGTGCCCAGGCGGATGCCCAGGTTCTCGGCGGGGTTGTACACCACCACCGGGATGCTCGTGAGCACGCCGTTGACCACGAAGAAGGGCACCAGCGAGACCAGGTAGCCCAGGTAGAACTTCGAGAGGTAGCCCCGGGCCGCCGGGATCAGCCACTGCGCCAGGAGCAGCACGGCCGTCAGCGAGAAGGTGACGCTGGGGTAGAGCCGGCCCCAGTTGAGCGCGGCGGCCGCCGCCAGCACCACGGCCAGCACGGTCGATACCCACAGCGGGCTCGGCACCAGGTCCCTCTTGATGAAGTGGTTCAGCACCTCATAGACGAAGAAGCAGCAGTAAGGAATCACCCAGAAGAACAGCCACTCTTCGAGCGGAAGCCCGAAGAGCCAGACGTCCAGCAGATGCTCGGGCCGGAAGCTCCAGACGCCCGAGGCCGTGAACCAGACATCCCAGGCCAGGAAGAAGGCCGCCACGGGAGTGGTGGCCAGCAGCAGGGCGGGCAGTCGCTTGTAGAAGGCTACCCGCGGCTCGAAGCTCCGCAGCAGCGGAACCGCGATCGAGCCCAGGAGCAGGAGCAGGTAAATCTTTTCGGCCATGCCGTGGATGGGTTGTGGAGACCTCGCGCCCAAGGGCAGGAATCCGGTTGGTTTCAAGAGCGAATTTCGGGCTTTTTTTCCACCTTCCCAAGCCTGCGCCCAAAAGATCGCTCCCAACGCGCCAAAAGCAGGAAGGCCAGCCCGCGAGCGGGTTCGCGCCAAGGGGCGCTACCGCCAGGCCAAGGGAGCTCAGAACTCCTCCTCGCGCTTGCGGGGCTTGCTCGGGGCCACCTTGTCGCGGTGGGCGGGCGGCAGGTCGGTCTTCATGCGGCGGTCCGAGAAGACGAACTCGTCGGCGCTGACTCCCAGGTCCTTGAGGTAGTTCTTGTGGTCCACCTTGCGCCTCCACTCGAGCTGCTCCTTCATCAGGGCGATGGACTTGGCCATGTGCTGGTTCTCGGCCTTGAGCGACTCGATCTCCATGAGCAGGCCCGACTCGCGCAGGCGCATGTTCTCGGCCAGGCGCTCGGTCTCGGCCAGCAGGCGCTGGGTCTGGGCCTGCGAGCGGATGGAGGCGAAGCTGGCCCCGATGTGGTCGCAGATGACCTCCAGGAACTGCGCCTGGTGGGGCTGGAACACCTGGAAGGAGGCCAGCTCCAGAGCGCCGGTGATGCTCTCGCCCAGCTTGATGGGCAGCATCAGCACGCTCGATGGGCGCTGTCCGCCCATGCCCGAGCGGATGTGGATGAACTCCTCGGGCACGTCGGTCAGGAAGATGGTCTCCTTTTCGAGGATCAGCTCGCCCAGCAGGCCGTCGCCCTGGTAGATGCGCTGGCTCAGGTACTTGTGGCGCTCGTAGGCATAGACCGAGAGCATCTCCAGGTACGGCGGCTCGTTGTCGGGGGTCTCGAGCAGGAAGAAGGCCCCGTGGCTGGCCCCGAGGTAGCGCACGATCTGCGAGATCAGCCGGTCGCCCAGGGCCTTCAGGTCGCGGGTCTCCTGCCGGAGGATCTGGTCCACCAGGGCCGTTCCCTTGCTGGTGAAGGCGCTGGTCTCCTGCAGCTTGCGCTCCTTGTTCAGCGATTCGAGCAGGCTGTGGCGCATCTGGTCGAGCACCCGGCCCAGCTCGTCGTCCTTGGCCACCTGGTGGGGCGTGTCCAGCCCGCCCTGGGCGATGCGGTCGGCGAAGCGCTTGTTGCGCTCGAAGATCTCGAGCTGCCGCTCCTGGTTGACCGAGCGGGTGATGTTCTCGATGGTCCGCCCGCGCAGCAGGTCGGCCAGCCAGACGCCGATGCCCCCCGCGACAAGGTTCATGAACAGGGTCCAGAGGTAGCCGTCCCAGCGCACCTTGCCGATGTTCAGCCCGTAGGAGCGCACCAGGTCGTCCAGAGGCGTTTCCAGCAAGATGGCCAGGTAGATGAAGCTGTTGAATATCAGGGTGATGGATGTCGTTACCAGCAGCACCGAGCGGTTCTGGTAGATGATCAGCACGAACAGGAAGATGTAGAACGCGAAGCCCATCTGTATCTGCCCGTTCGACAGGATCACGAAGGCCTGCACCCAGAAGCTCCAGAAAGGCCCCAGGAGCATCGTCTTGAGCGCTCGGTTGAGCACGTAGCGCTTGAAGGCGAAGAAGAGGCCGAGCATGAAGGCCGAATAGACCGCGGCGCTGACCAGCAGTTGGTTCATCACGCCCAACAGGATGGCGAAGAAGGCGGAAAACACCGAGAAAACGGCAAGCACGTTGTCGGCCTGCTCGTAGGTGAGGTCGAGGGTCTGCTCAATCTTGCGCCGGGTGTGCATCTCCTCGGTCATGGCGGAGGGATCTTCGTGCATCAGGGCCATGGGCTTTTCTGGGTCTTGGTTCATGCCCCCAATTTCGCCAAAAGCGGAGCCATTGCCAAGCCCGGAAAGTCTTTCCAAGCCCGAGGGAAGTCCCTCGGCAGGAGCAAGCGTCCATTTCTGGGCCAAGTCATTGCCTTTGAAGCTGGTGGCCCTTCGGACGTCCCGGTTTTCCTGCCAAGCCTCGCGGAAGCCGGGGCGGCATTTCTTTCGTGCCCCGCGGGCTGTCGCCGCTTTTTGGCCAGGCCGGGCCAGTCCCCGCGAGCCAAAAAAATCTTACCTTTGGTCGATAAAATCCAATCCGACACTTCATGGAACTTCTAGCGCAAATCAAGGCCAAGGCACAAAAGAGCGGAAAGACCATCGTCTTGCCCGAAGGCTGGGAGGAACGCACCCTCCGGGCCGCCGACCGCATCCTGGCCGAGGCCATCACGCCCATCGTCGTGCTGGGCGAACGCGGCAAGATAGAGGCCTTCGCCCAGGCCAACTCCCTCGAGCACCTGCCCAAGGCCCGCATCATCGACCCCAAGACCTCCGAGCTCCGCGGCGAGCTGGCCGACCTCATGGTCCAGCTCCGCGCCTCCAAGGGCCTCACCCGCGAGCAGGCCCTGGCCCTGCTCGACGACCCGCTCTACTTCGGCGCCCTGATGGTCAAGGCCGGACACGCCGACGGCGAGGTGGCCGGGGCCGGCAACGCCACGGGCGACGTCCTGCGCCCGGCCTTCCAGTACGTCAAGACCATGCCCGGCATGAGCGTCGTCTCCGGGGCCTTCATCATGATCCTCAACGACAAGTCCTTCGGCGAAGACGGCCTGCTGGTCTTCGCCGACTGCGCCGTGCATCCCAACCCCACCGCCTCCGAGCTCGCCGAGATCGCCGTGGCCTCCGCCTCCACCGCCCGCGCCATCGCCGGCATCGAGCCCCGGGTGGCCATGCTGAGCTTCTCGACCAAGGGCAGCGCCAAGCACGAGATGGTGGACAAGGTCGTCGAGGCCACCCGCCTGGCCCGCAAGATGGACCCCAACCTCCGCGTGGACGGCGAGCTCCAGGCCGACGCCGCCCTGGTCGAGCGCATCGGCCGCAGCAAGGCCCCCGGCAGCGAGATCGCAGGGAGGGCCAACGTCCTGGTCTTCCCCAGCCTCGACGTGGGCAACATCGCCTACAAGCTCGTCGAGCGGCTGGCCGGGGCCCAGGCCATCGGGCCCATCCTCCAGGGCATGGCCTCGCCCATCAACGACCTCTCCCGAGGCTGCTCCGTGGACGACATCGTCAACGTCGTGGCCATCACCGCCAACCAGGCCGCCGCCGTCAAGGTCCGCAAGGCCTGAGCCCCTTCGCCCCAACCCCGTAAATCCAACAAAATGTCCAGCATCCCAGTCGAGCCCATCGAGGCCTACGGCCTGAGCAAGAAAAACCGCCCCAAAGCCCTCTTCGCCAAGATCGGCATCGTCGGCTGCGGCAACAAGGGACAGAGCATCGCCCTGATGGCCAGCCGAAACGGCGTCGAAGTCGTCTTCATCGAACTGACCGAGGAGAAGGTCGAGAAGGCCATGCACGAGATGGACGAGACCCTCTCGCAGCAGATCGACCACTGGGGCATGACCCAGTCCGAGAAGCGCTCCATCCTCTCGCGCATCCGCGGAAGCATCGACTACGCCGACCTGGCCGGGGCCGACATGGTCATCGACGCCATCCTCTCCAAGCGCCGCGAGTACGCCGTCGAAATCCGCAAATCCGTCTTCAAGCGCATCGAGGAGCACGTCGAGCCCCACGCCATCATCGCCACCAACTCCACCACAACCGTCATCACCGAGCTCTCCTCCGAGCTCGAGCACAAAGACCGCTGCGTCAGCCTACACTTCTCGACCACCGACGCCGAGTCGGACGTCGTCGAGGTGGCCCGCGGCCTCAACACCTCCGACGAGGCCTACGCCCGCGTGCTCAAGTTCGCCAAGCTCGTCAAGCGAGTGGCCATTCCCGTCGAGGAATCGCCCGGCCTGGTCAGCGTCCGCATGATCGTCGTGCTCATCAACGAGGCCTGCGACACCCTCATGGAAGGCGTGGCCACCATGGAAGACATCGACCTTACCCTCCGCCAGGGCCTCAGCCAGTCGCTCGGCCCCTTCGAGCTGGCCGACAAGCTCGGCATCGACCGCATCACCCAATGGATGGAAAACCTCTACAACGAGTTCGGCGACATCAAGTACAAGGCCAACCCCATCATCAAGAAGCTCGTCCGATCCGGGGCCAACGGCCGCAAGTCCGGCAAGGGATTCTACCACTACGACGCCTCCGGCAAGCGCCTCCAGCCCAACCTCAAGCAGTTCGGCAAGCGCTGGAACTAGCTTCCTCACAACACTAACTTCCTTTCCCACAAGTCTTTCCCTCCATGAACATCCTGGTCCTCAACTGTGGCAGCTCTTCCATCAAATACCAGCTCTTCGACATGCGCGAAGAGACCGTCCTGGCCAAGGGCATCGTCGAAAAAATCGGCCTGAAGGGCTCATTCCTCCTCAACGAGCGCCACGACGGCGACAAGGTCCGCCTCGAGGGCGAGGTGCTCGACGCCCAGGCCGCCATCGAGTACGTCCTGGGCGTGCTGCTCAGCCCCAACCACGGCAGCCTCCGCTCCATGGACCAGATCCAGGCCGTCGGCCACCGCGTCGTCCACGGCGGCGAGGCCTTCCAGGCCAGCGTCCTGATCGACCAGCGCGTCATGGCCGACATCGAGCGCTGCATCGAGCTGGCGCCCCTGCACAACCCCGCCAACCTCAAGGGCATCGAGGCCATCGCCAGCATGATCCCCAAGGTGCCCCAGGTCGCGGTCTTCGACACCGCCTTCCACCAGTCCATGCCTCCCAGGGCCTACATGTACGCCACCCCCTACTCCCTCTACAAGAAGTACGGCATCCGCCGCTACGGCTTCCACGGCACCAGCCACCGCTACGTCAGCGAGAAGGCCGCCGAGTTCCTGGGCCGGCCCCTCGAAAGCCTCAAGCTCATCACCGCCCACCTCGGCAACGGCGCCTCCATGTCCGCCATCCAAAACGGCAAAAGCGTCGATACCTCCATGGGCCTCACCCCTGTCGAGGGCCTGGTCATGGGCACCCGCTCCGGCGACCTCGACCTCGGCGTCCTGACCTTCCTCATGGACAAGGAAGAGCTCAGCCTCCAATCCGCCAACTCCATCATCAACAAGCACAGCGGCATGCTGGGCATCTCCGGCATCTCGTCCGACATGCGCGAGATCGAGGCCGCCGCCGACCAGGACAACCGCCGCGCCCGCCTGGCCCTCGACGTCTATGCCTACCGCGCCCGCAAGTACATCGGCTCCTACATCGCCGCCATGAACGGCCTCGACGCCCTGGTCTTCACCGGCGGAGTCGGCGAGAACTCCCGCACCATCCGCCGCCTCATCTGCCAGGAGATGGACTACCTCGGCCTCGAGATGGACACCGAGCGCAACCAGGCCAACCCCAAGCCCGGCGACGTGGCCACGCCAGCCTCCCGCGCCCGCATCCTCATCATGCCCACCAACGAGGAGCTCGTCATCGCCCGCGACACCCTGGCCATCGTCGGTGCCGCCGACGCCTGAACGACCCGGCGCCTGCCGCGAACATCCGCCCGGAAGTACCACTCGGGAAAATGCCACAATATGATGTCAAAACATGAGCATATCGCCTACTGGACAAGACAAGTGAATGACGATTATGATTGTGCAAAAGTGTTATGCAAAGCCAATCATTATGCTCAGTCCTTGTTTTGGGCGCATTTGGCATTGGAAAAAATGTCTAAAGCATTATGGATCAAAACAAACGAAAGCAATACACCGCCTTTTGTCCATAATCTTTTGCGATTGATAACATCAACCAGTGAAACCTTTAAAGAGGAGCAATTGCAGTTTTTCAACGAAATGAATATGTTTCAAATGAAAGGTCGATATCCAGATTATGCTGAAAATTTAGAAGAAACAATTACAAAAGAGATTTGTGAAGAATATTTAAACAAAACAAAAGAGATGATACAATGCTTACAAGAGAAACTGCGATAAACCAAGCAATCGGATTTGTGTCTGACTGTTGTAGAATTGGAATCAATATTGAAAAAGCAATTCTCTTCGGTTCCGTTGCGAAAAATGAACATAGAGAATGCTCGGATATAGACATCGCTTTGATTTCTAAAGATTTCACCAAAAATTTCATTCACAATAATCGTTTAACATCAAAAATCAATATAAAATATCCATCAATTGAAGTTCATCATTTCAATTCTGATTACTTTAAAACGGGCGACCCATTTATCAGCGAGATAACAACAACGGGCATAGAATTGAAATGGACAATCAATGAAATCCTTGAAAACCAATAACATACACTAAACAGGCGTTTGTCATTTCCCAACCCGCAAAATGCCGACGCAAAAATGAAAGTCCAACGGCAACCACTCTTCTTTGAAGGAATAGTAGGGCATTTGACCTGCGCAATTTGTGCTTTGGGGAGGGAATGAAGGTAGCGGCAGCAATGACCTTTTGCCCAATGCTACCACATATACTAAAAATAAATAATTTCAAACTGCTAATTTTGGGGCTCTGGTTACAAAGTCTGAAATATTATCCAAGCTAACCGAATTGAAACCAATTCTTTACAGGGATTATGCTGTAACAAAGATTGGTTTATTTGGCTCGTTTTCAGATAATTCCAATACAGAGGAAAGCGACATTGACATCTTGATTGAACTCGAAAGACCGATTGGTTGGAAATTTTTCACGTTGGAGCTTTTCTTGGGAAATATTTTCAACAAGAAAATTGATCTGGTTACCAAAAATGCTTTAAAAGAACAGCTCAAAGACCAAATTCTCAAACAAATACATTTTGTATAGTGAACAAAGAAAATCGTACATATAAAATGTATCTTGAAGATATGAACTTAGCCTAGACCAAGCCGCAACTGGCACAACCCGTGCGAAAGTCAGGAAAAATCGCCCAAGCGCTTGCTTTTCCAAGGTGCAGTTTGTATCTTTGTTCATCGTCAATTTCTAACCCCAATGAACAGGCTACCTTTCAAAACCCCTCATGTCCAGGGCCAAAGCCCATCAAACTTCGATAATCTGCCGATTGGAAAGTTAGATGGACTGGTTGGGCTTTCGGAAGTGTGCAACTAAATTCCAACTTGCACAAGGGTGCTTTTGGGTTGGGATTCAAGGGGGTAGAAGCAATGACGAGATGCGCAAGCCAAAAAACTACAAACAAGCGATAAGAAACGATGGACCATAAAAACAAGTATTTCCCAGAACGATATGTTGCGAACAGGCATTTTGCAAACAGAATGCTCAAGCTGTTCAATGAATCCGATTTTGACCCTGATTATAGTAAACCCATAGACGAAATTAGAGATATAGACGAATTGCGCGAGTTTATTCGACAACCCGTTAAAGAATGGAATATCAACGTACATTATCCTGACTACATTTTAGCTGAGAGAGACAGGATTCGAGAAGAATTATCTAGCAAATATCCACGTAATCTAGAAAATCCAACCGAAGAAAGTCGTGAAGAATATAAACGACAGAGCGAAGAAATGTTTCAGTCAGACATTTGGAAACGCTGGGAAACTTTTCTAGAGAAAATGGATAGCATGAATATCGACGAACATCCTCGCTTGGATCAAGAAAATTTCATTTCAAGAGATGTAATCAGGTTTTATCAAAATGGCAGAAATATTTTTGAATTTTCACCATTGCTCACACAATTGTTCGAAAAAAAAGATGTTGGAAATGTTCGATTTAGAGACTTTAAATTGCCTTATAAAACTGTTTATTTTCATTTTGGGACCATCGATGGACTTGAATATCCTTTAGAGTATTATGAGGATAGACTTAGTGTGTATATAGCAGAGACTTTAGAATTTGAAACTGATGAAGAAGAGGATGAGTTTTATAGAAACAAAAAATTTCTGTTGGAGGGTGCTTTTGTAACCGTTACGAGAGAGAGTTGCATTGATATTCAGTTGTGTTTTAAAGACCCAACAGATGATTTTATTAAAAAAGTCAATATCATTGACGACCACAGATTCCCGACATTTGATTTTACTTTAAGTTTTGAGAAATTGAATAGTGCCGGAGGCGGGAGCAGACACGATGACGATTCTACATTTCATGAATCAGCAATCATATTTCGTGATTATTGGGACTATGGTTCTGCATTTGATGAAATTGAATATGGAGAATTAAGCCGTTTGGTCAATGAACCTGATGATTGCGATGAGTCTGAATGGAAACAATACGTCCTCATGGACAAAGCTTTGAAATTAGTCGTTAACTGTATTTGCTATGTGACAACAAACAAAGAAGATGCTGAATTATTCGCAACCCATGAACAGGCAACTGAACTTTTAAAAGAACTCAGCAAAACTAAGAAAGTCCAATTAAGAAACAAGCTAACTGAAAAACTATCAAAACTTTCATACAGCAAGGTTTATTTACTAGGACATAAGGCTAGTTTCAAGCCATAAACTCGACAAGAAGGTTCACTAGAAACCTGGACATGATGAACCTGGATTCAAGTCGCTTACGCAACTGCTGGTTGATTTCGGAGCCGGATTGACGCTTTTTGCCTATCTTCGGGGCCCAACGGCCAGCGACTGGCCGCCACAAACCAACCATCATGAACGACATCCTCAACCATTTGACCAGCAAGACCCTAGAGGCCATCCAAGCCCTTTGGGGACAGGAGGCAGAAGCCGCGCAAGTGCAGTTCCAGAAAACCCGCAAGGAGTTCGAGGGCCACCTGACCCTAGTGGTCTTCCCCCTGCTCAAGATCTCGCGCGCGAAACCCGAACAGACCGCAGAACTGCTCGGTAAAGCCTTGTTGGAAAGATGCGCCGACAGCCTCAGCGGCTTCAACGTCATCAAAGGATTTCTCAACTTGAGCCTTTCGGAAGCCTATTTCATCCAGATGCTGCGCACCATCGCCCAGCAAGACGATTTCGGAATCCGCCAGCCTTCTCAAGATGCGCCCACCGTGCTGGTGGAATACGCCTCGCCCAACACCAACAAGCCGCTGCACCTCGGCCACGTCCGCAACATCCTGCTGGGCAACTCCTTGGCCCGCGTGCTGGCCGCCGCCGGCAAGCACGTCAAGAAGGTGCAAGTGGTCAACGACCGCGGCATCCACATCTGCAAATCCATGCTCGCCTACCAGAAGTTCGGCCAGGGCATCGAGCCTTCCGCCGAGCTCAAGGGCGACCACCTCGTCGGCCGGTTCTATGTCCGCTTCGACCAGG
Source organism: Bacteroidota bacterium (assembly GCA_020048645.1). GTDB lineage: Bacteria > Bacteroidota > Bacteroidia > Bacteroidales > UBA6013 > UBA6013. The sequence continues at coordinate 19,575 of JAIFMG010000145.1, forward strand.
AGCATCGCCTTCAGATACAGCAACTTGTCGAGCAAGGCATGGATCCCAAGCAAGCCAAGGACAAGGCCCCCATCCTGCTCGAAGCCCAGGAAATGCTGCGCCAGTGGGAAGCCGGCGAGCCCGCCGTCCGAGCCCTCTGGGAGCGCATGAACCAGTGGGTGTACCAAGGTTTCGACGCCACTTATGCCGATTATGGGGTGGATTTCGACAAAAATTACTACGAATCGCAGACCTACGAACTGGGCAAACGCCTTGTGCTAGAGGCCGTTGGACAGGGAATCCTCCAGCAGAAAGACGATGGGTCCGTCTGGGCCGACCTCACCGCCGACGGCCTCGACGAGAAGGTGCTCCTGCGCTCCGACGGCACCTCCGTTTACATGACCCAGGACATTGGAACCGCTTTGCTCCGACACGATGAATTTCAGTTCGACCACATGGTCTATGTCGTTGGCAATGAGCAGGAATACCACTTCAAGGCCCTCAAGCTCATCCTGGCAAAAATGGGACACGCATGGGCCGGCGAACTGACCCATCTTTCCTACGGCATGGTGGAACTGCCCGAAGGGAAAATGAAGTCGCGCGAGGGCAAAGTGGTCGATGCCGACGACCTCTTCCAGGAGATGCTCCAGACCGCCCGCCAGACCGCGCTCGAGCTGGGCAAGCTCGACGAGCTTTCGCCCGAAGAGCAGCTCCGCACCCACCGCATGATCGCCCTGGGCGCCGTCAAGTACTTCATCCTCAAGGTGAATCCCAAGAAAACCATGCTCTTCAACCCCGCCGAGTCCATCGACTTCAACGGCAACACGGGGCCCTTCATCCAATACACCCACGCCCGCGTCAGCTCGTTGCTGCGCAAAGCCGCCGAGAGGCAGCTCTGGAATCCCGAGCAGCTTGCGGCCTTCGAGACCCTCAGCGCCAAGGAGGCCGAGCTGGTCCAGCTCCTGGCCGAACTGCCCGCCCAAATCCAACAGGCCGCCGACGAGTTCAGCCCAGCCCTCCTGGCCAACTACTGCTACGAACTGACCAAGACCTACAACCAGTTCTACAACGATTTCCCCATCCTCCGCGAGGAAAACCCCGAAAGCCGGGCCCTTAGGCTGCTGCTTTCGGCCAACGTCGCCAAGGTGTTGCGCCTAGCGATGGGCCTGCTGGGCATCGAACTGCCAGAGCGCATGTGACGCGACCGAGGGCGCCAAGTCTTCCCAGACTGGCGACATTGCCATCTGGGCTTCCCGCGCAAAAGCGACAAAACAAGAAACACCCAGCGAAAATCCGCCAGGTGTTTCTTGTTTTTTGGCTCACTTCAAGCCAATTTCGCGAAGCCGCTGGTCCAAAAATTCGCCTGCCGTGATGGGGGCAAATTCGGCAGGATGCGCAGGGCCGACGCACGATTCCAAACAACTCAAATCCATTTCTGAAACAGAGTGAAGAAAAAATGGAATTGAGAAGCGCGAACTGCCCATTTTCTCGCGTGGCGGGTTCACGACCCGGTGGATCGTGGACTTGAGGCGCTTGTTGGTGTGCCTTTCCAACATGTCGCCGACATTGACCACGATCTGCTCGGGCAAGGCCGTTACCGGAATCCACTCGCCGTCCTTGCGAAGGATCTGGAGGCCTTCAGCGCTGGCGCCCATCAGCAAGGTAATCAGGTTGATGTCGCCGTGCTCGGCCGCGCGGACAGCGCCATCGGGAACCGTGTCAGGGTTGTCGATGGGGAAGTAGTGGATGGGCCGAAGGATGCTGTTGCCTTGTTGGACTTTGTCGTCGAAGTAGTCTTCGGGCAAGTTCAAGTACAAGGCAATGGCCCGCAGCATGTCCATGCCCGTTTCGAGCAGACGCCGAAAGGCTTCGACGGTCGTTTCTTCAAAAGCGGGAACTTCTGTGGGAAAGATGTTGGCAGGATAGCCCAGCCGCTCCAGCTCGCTCGCCGGAAGTTCCTGCCCAACGTGGTAAAATTCCTTCAAGTCGCCAACGTTGCGGCCTTTGGCGTGTTCCTTGCCCTTGGAGGTGTAGCCTCGTTGTCCACCGATTCCGGGAATTTCGTAGCGCTGTTTGGTCGCGTCGTCCAGCCGGAAGAAGGCTTCGACATGCTCGTAAAGTTGGCGGCTGAGCGTCTCGGTCAGGCGGTGGTTCTTGACGGCCACGAAGCCGATTTCGTTGTAGGCCGCGCCAAGTTCTTCCACGAACTTTTGCTTGCGCTCCGGGTCGCCGCTCAGAAAGTCGGCCAGGTCCACCGAGGGGATGCTGTCGAAATGTTCATGTTTCATGTTCGGTAATGCAAATTTTTAGGGTGATTGTTATGTTAAAGTTTGACGAAACGCAAGAGTTCTGTGGTGTCGGGTTTGCGCAACAGCAGCAGGTAAGTCCCCGTCTCCAGTTGGCCCACGAAAAGCTCCAGTTCGGTGGAGTTCATCGTCCGCTCCAGCAGCTCCCGGCCGTGGGCGTCGAGCAGCGAAAGCTGGTAGGGCGGCTGCGAAGCACCGACCCGCAGCCAATCGGATGCAGGGTTGGGGTAGAGGTAAGCCGTTGGTATTGTGTGATTTGTGCTAAAGTCATTCGGCGAAACAAAGTGGACTTGCAAAGCCTGCCAGTAGAGGTTCCCCTGCTTGAAGTTCGACACCGACTCGCGCTGGAGGTTGCCGAAGGCGTCGCGGTGCCAGAGCAGCTCCTGGCTTGGGCTCCACGCCTGAACGTCGGCATCCCAAGTCCATTCCCGGCGAGAGGCCAGGCTGTCCAGGCCATCGAACGCAAAGTCTGTTCGTATCCTGTTGGATAGCATCAGCGAATAAGCATCCAACACCGATTCTTCTTGCCGAACCAAATGCCCTTTTTCGTCGTACTCGAATCGGTTTTGGGTGTTTTCTATCCACTTTCCGCTCGATGCTTGGTAGAGAAATTCGCCGCGTTGGGAAAGAAGTTCACCCTTGTACGTGTAAGCGATGCGTTGACTGAGCAAGAAGCGTTGGCTGTCTAGGTCCCAACTTCTTGATTCGCTGACGATGGGCTTTCCGCTGGGGGCATATTCGTGGCTTGTCGCCGAGCGCGGTGTCCACTCCCTTGTGTCCGCGTTCCAGCGGTAGGATATTTCTTTTACGATTTTGTCTTGTTGGTTGTAGTCATAGGTCTGGAGACGGAATTTGCGCAGCTTCCCGGCTTGCTCGTCCCGCAGCAACAAAAGCTCCTCCGTCCTGTTGCCTCGCGGGTCGAGGAGGTACTCGAACCGGTAGGTTTCCAACCATTGCGTTCCGTCCCAATCGCTTGCATTCGAGCGGGTTGCCTTGCCTTGCTCGTTGAATTGGGTCTCCCATTTTCGGTCGCGCACCCAAGCTCCTTGGCTCCAGCGGTAGTCGATCCGCGAGGACTGCTGCCCCGTCGTAGGATGGTATTCGAGCAGTCGCTTTTCGATGCCGAATGCCTCTCCTTCGGCGAAGCCTTGTTTTTCGTAGCCGACCAGTTGGCCGCTTGGTGCGTAGGCGTAGCTTTCGCGCTGGGTCAGCACCCTTTCGTTTTGGCCGTTCTGGTAGGCGTAGGTCAGGGTTTCGATCTTCTGGCCCAATGCGTTGTGCTTGTGGATGCGCTTTTCTGTCAAAACCCATTGCCTCGTCGCTTCGATGAACTGGTAGAGGTAAGTCGAATCGCGCAGGTAGGCGATTTCCTGCGCGACGGACGACGAAGCGAAAAACGCCACACATGCGACCAGCGCAGCCAATCGCTTGAAGCTGTTTTTGAAGGCGATGTTCATTCCATTTTCTTGGCTTGGTTCCAATAGACATCCATTTCTTCCAGGCTCATGTCGTGCAGCGAACGGCCTTTTTTCAGGGTCATCTCTTCGAGGTGTTTGAACCGATGGATGAACTTGCGGTTGGTCCTTTCGAGCGCGTTTTCGGGGTTGATGCCATAGAGCCGGGCCATGTTGATGACCGAGAAGAGGAAATCGCCCAGTTCTGCTTCCATTTTGTCGGTGTTTTCAGCCTTCATTTCCACTTCCAGTTCGCCCAGCTCTTCGCGCACCTTGTCCCATACCTGCTCTTTTTCTTTCCAGTCGAAGCCGACACCGCGGGCCTTGTCTTGCAGCCGGTAGGCCTTGATCAGCGCGGGCAGGCTGCTGGGTACTCCGCCGAGCACGGATTGGTTGCCTTTTTCTTTGAGCTTTATCTGCTCCCAATTTTGTGAAACTTCTTGGGCATCAGCCACTTGGGTGTCTCCGTAGATGTGCGGGTGCCTGCGGATGAGCTTTTCGGACAAGGCGTGTATCACTTCGGCAATGTCGAAGGCTTTTTCTTCGGAAGCTATCTTGGCATAGAAAACAATGTGAAGCAGGACATCGCCCAGCTCTTTTTTGATTTCCTGTTTGTCGTTGTTTTGAATGGCCTCAACCAGCTCATAGACTTCCTCGATGGTCAAGGTGCGCAGGCTTTCCCAGGTTTGGACCTTGTCCCAAGGGCATTGGCTCCGCAGGTCGTCCATGATGTTCAGGATGCGCTCGAAGGCTTCCTTTTTTTCGTCCATGCTGCTTTCTTTCCAATCTTGATTCATTTTGTTTTGTGTTGATGAACAGAAGGTGTCAGGTTGTTGGGGGGAATGAAATTTCACTCGTGTTTCAGCGCGGACGCCGGATTGATGTTTGCGGCACGGAGCACTTGTGAAGTCACGACAAGGGCGGCCATCCCTAGACAGATTCCGGTCGAGACCAGGACCAGGCTGAGCATTTGGGACAAGTCGAGCGTGACGCGGTAGGCGAAGTTGGCGAGCCAGTGCCGAAGCAGGGGCAGGGCCAATGCGGACGCCAGCAGGTTGGCCAGCAAAACCCAGAGGCCAAACTCGCGCAGGAACATCATCGTCACCTCGGTCGCGCTGGCTCCCAGCACTTTGCGAAGGCCAATTTCGCGGGTGCGGTTGGAAATCATGTAGGACGACAGCCCCAGCAGACCCAGTGCCGCGATGGAAAGGGCCACGAAGGTGAAGAAGCCGAAGGTGCGGTTCGTGCGTTCCTCGGATTGGTAGAAGCGCTGGAGCTGCCGGTCAATTTCCACGCCCTGGTCGGTCGGGATGTTGCCTCCGTATGCCTGGCAGGTGCTGCGGACCAGCTCGGTGGCAGCTTCCTGTTGGCCCTCGCGGTAGCGTACCAACAAGCTAAAATTGAGTCGATTGAGCAGGAGGACCATCGGCGCGACAGGCTCATGCAGCGAGTTGTAGTTGAAGTCCTCGACAACGCCTACAACACGGCCCGTGTCGGGCACGTAGTCAGGAAAGTCTGCCAAGGGCACTCCGTTCACAAACAGGCTTCCCACCGCATCTTCAGGCTTTGTGTAGCCGAAGTCGAGGGCTGCCGCCCGGTTGAGGATCACCGCTCCTGTTCTTCCGTTTTCGAGGGTGTCCAGGCGCAAGTCGAAGCTGCGTCCCGCCAGCAGCTCCGTGCCCAAGTTTTCCACGAATTTTTCATCTACCAGCCAGTTGTTCAAGGTCTTTTCGGCCAGTGTCCCGTCGGGCTTCTGGTAGCTCATCAGTTGCTTCCGGGTGCTGAATCCGGGGTAGTTGCTGGCGCTGGACACCGATTCGAGCAGGGGGCTTTGTCCAAGCGTGGCCACGACTTCGGGCATCCGCTTGATGAGGGCGGAGTCGGCAAAATTGATGCGGAAGCCCAGCAGCCGGCTCTTGTCGAAGCCCAGCGGGCGGTTCTGCATGTAGTCGATTTGCTTGGATATGGTGCTGGTTCCCAAGATCATGAGGGACGATAAGGTGAACTGGAGAACCACCAGGCCGCGGCGCAGGCTGGCGCTGCCGTGGGTCAGTTTCGCCCGCGACTTGAGGGCCTGCACTGGATCCACCTTGGCCAGCATCGCCGCCGGATAGCTTCCTGCGAACAGGCCCAGCAGCACTGTTGCACCAAGCAATAGCGAGAATTGCCGTAAATTCAACAAATCCTCGAAGGCGAAGCGGATTTCCGTCAGCTCGTTGAAGGCGGGAAGCAGGCTTTCGACAAGGCCCAGGGCCAGCAGCAGCGCCAAGGTGGCCAGCATGACGGCTTCGAGCAGGAACTGTCCTGCCAAGCCCGCGGGCGAAGAGCCCAGCACCTTGCGGATGCCCACCTCCTTGCTTCGGGTCGAGGCCCGGGCCGTGGTCAGGTTCATGTAGTTGATTGCCGCTATCAACAGCGTGAAAATGCCCACCGCAGCGAAGATCCAAAGGTAGTCGTCATTGCCCTTTGGCGCGTCTCCTTCTAGGGATTTCTGGCTGAAGTGCATGTCGGCAATGGGTGTTCCATAGAGCTCAAAATCAACATCAAAGCCAATGGACGAGTCTTCCATCCAGGTCTGGTAGTAGTCCGGGAAAACAGACTCCAGGTCTTCCCAACCTTTGCCTTTTTGAAACTTCACGAAGGTATAGTTCGATACCAGCCAGAAGGTGATTTTTTTGCGTGATTTGTAGTGATCACCGAAGGGCATGTTCTCGATGGAGGCGATAGAGACCAGACACTCGAAGCGATGATGCACGTTGGTCGGAAGGTCTTCAAGTACCGCGCTGACCGTCAGCTCTTTTCCGCCCTGGATGCTGAATTTCATTCCGACGGCCTCGCTTGTGCCGAACAGCCTTTCCGCCAGCGAGCGGGTCATGACGGCCTGGCCGTCCTTGCTCAGGCAGTCGCTGGGCTGGCCCTGCAAAAAGGTGTAGTCGAAGATCGCGAAGAAGCTCGAGTCCGCGAATCCAACGCCTTCGCACTTGTGGACTTTGCCCATGGCCACCAGCTCGCGCTCGATGCTGGAAATGGATAGGCGCGTCTGGTTTTCAAGCAGTTCGGGATAGCTTTCGAGCAGGGTCGGCCCCAGGGGCGGTGGGCTCATCGCGAAATGGTCGGTGCCGCTGCTGGTGCTGAACGTGGACTCCAGGCGCCATACGCGCTTGTGGTCGCTGGTGTGCGTGTCGTAGGCGCCCTGGTGCTGGAGGTAGATCCAGATGAAGATGGACGACGCCAAGCCGATGGCCAAGCCCAACAGGTTGAGCAGGCTGAAGAACTTGGTGTTGAGCAGGTTCCGCACGCTGGTTTGGAGGTAGTTGAGGAGCATCGGGCGGTTTTGGGTTGGATTGCGCTGGTCGAAAGGCGGCGGTTTTGCCCTCGCAATTTAGCAAGATTTGGCCGATTGCCCAGCCCGCTGGCCCGCGTCTTTCCGAGAAGCGTCGGCAGGCTGGGGCATTGGGTTTTCGGAATTTTGGTCTACCTTCGTCCCATGATAGCTTTAAGGCCATGAAAATCCGTCACGTTTGGCTCTCCAACTTCAAAAGATTTGAATCGGAGCGTCATTTTTCTTTTGTTGACAATCAAGACGTTCCCAACTCCCTCAATTTGCTGCTGGGTGACAATGGGACAGGAAAGAGCACGCTTTTGCAGGCAATTGCATTGATTTTGGCGCCTGTGCTGCGCGATCGTTTTCGCTTGGACCAATTCGATTGGCCGGGCTTCGATCGCCGAGGTCTTCGCAGCGGAAGCAGGTTCCCCACAATCCGTGCTGAGATTGCTTTTTCATCCGAGGAAAGGTTGGCCATAGCCCATTACGCAGAGCAGTTGAACCGTTCGGGGCGTCGGGTGCCGTTGCCAGCGGATGTGCCCGTGGTGAGCTTGGTTTACGACTGGGAAAGCGGCCAGACAATCGCCGAGGGAGGCCCAGGCCACCTTAGCTTGCTCCACGGATACCAAAATGCCAAGCGGTTGTCGAAGCAAATGTCAGGTGGGATTGCTCTTTTTGAAAAGGTGGGCAATATCTACTGGTACACCGAGCAGCGCAATGCCAACAGTGTTTTTGACTTGACAGGGAAAGCCTCTTCCAATTTGGATGATTTGAGAAATTTTTTGTCCAGTGCGTACAATTTTCATATGGCCATCACGCTAGGCAAGCAACAGATGCGTCCCGGGCAGTTCGACTTTTTTGAGCGGCTCAAATTGCTCTATGAGAGAGTGTTTCCTGGGAGGACCTTGATGGGTCCGGCTCCGAGCTTCGACCAGTTGGAAAATGCAAAGGCACCCGATTTTTTCCTCAATGACGGGAATGCGGACTACGAGTTGTCGGGCCTTTCGGCTGGCGAGCGGGCTATTTTTCCGATTTTGATGGACTTCACCCGTTGGAACATCAACCATTCCATCATCTTGGTTGACGAGGTGGAGCTTCACCTGCATCCACCCTTGCAGCAGGATCTCATCAGGGCATTGGCCCGGCTCGGCAACGAAAACCAGTTCTTCTTCACCTCCCATTCGCGGGCTGTTCTGCCGCTTTTTGATGAGGATGCCCGTAAGGTTTTAAGCAATTGAAATTCAAAAGTTTAGAATCTTGCCAAGTTGTGTTCATGGGTGAAATGTCCCAAGCACCAGCGTCCGACAAGATCGGGCTGTTCCGCCCATCCCGAAGGGATTGAATGTGGATAGCCCCGGATGAAATCCGGAGGAGCGGAGAACCAACGCGAACCAGAACCCCGCAGGGGTTCAATGCGAAAACCAAGACGTACCAAGTCAACCTATAACGGTTGTTGGCAACTTGGCATGATGACACGGATCTGGCGGGTAAATCGGTTTTGCTGAATAAGCTAATCTTACACATTTTACTTTCCAAATTCATCGGTCAAAATAAGGTAATAAGGTCATTTTGACACCGCCAATTGATTTTCTACTAAGGTTTTACCCGAAAATAAGGTCCTATGCCACGTTGTGTTTATGCGTGAAATGTCCCAAGCACCAGCGTCCGACAAAATCGGGCTGTTGCGCCCATCCCGAAGGGATTGAATGTGGATAGCCCTGGATGAAATCCGGGGGAGTAGAGAACCACCGCGAACCAGAACCCCGTAGGGATTCAATGCGAAAACCAAGACGTACCAAGTCGATTTATCACGTTTGATAGCAATTTGGTTTGAGAGCAGCTTGTTTCATGCGGACGCCGAAACATCCTGCGAACGCCAGCTTTCCACCCCGCCCAACGCTGGGCTCGAACAAAAAAAAGGGACCGCCCGAGTTGGGCGATCCCTTTTGGGGGGCAGGGCAGGGGGCTCAGTCTTGCTTGAGCACCTTTTGGCGGAAGATGCCTTCGCGGGTGGCCACTTCTACCAGGTAAACTCCCGAGCCTAGGGCGCTCAGGTCGAGCGGGTTGCCTTCGTTGGCGATGTGCTGCTGCAAGACCAGCCGGCCGGCCATGTCGAAGACGCGGGCCGTGTGGGCCTGCCATTGGGGCAGGTCGTAGAACAGCATCCCGGTGGTGGGGTTGGGGCGGACGCGCAGCTCCAGGCGGGCCAAGCTGGGAAGGCTGGTCCCGCCGCCATTGACGGCGCGCTCGGCGATGCTCACGGGTGTGCCGTCGAGGCGCGTGCCGCCCAATGAGTTGACGTTGAAGCGCACCCCGGTGGTGTCGCCTTGGTTGAAGGCCACGAAGAGCTCGCCGATGCGGCCCGTGTCGCCCTTCTCGACGAAGTCGTTGCGCGAGACGCCGACGTACACCCGCTGCTCGGCGGCGGCGACCTTGCGCAGGAAGAAGTGCTGGACGTTGGTGGGGTCGAACCAGCCGTCGTCGAAGTTGACCTGCACGGAGCCGAAGTCGATGTTCTGGCCGTTTTCGATGGCCAGATCGAAGCCGAAGCCGTAGATCATGTTCAGCTCGTCGGTGCGGTCGAGCACCAGCTCGGCCCGGTAGAGCCCGGTTTCAGGGTCGCGCCCGGTCCAGTAGCAGCCCAGCAGGAAGTCGGCCCCGTCGGTGGGCGTGGCCAGCCCTTTGTCGGCGTGGCTCTGCTGGAAGTTGAGGTTGATGGCCGAGAGGTCGAGCTCGTCGATGGTGCCGTTGCCGTTGCAGTCGGCGAATTTGCGGTTGGTGGTGGTGCCGGGCAGGTTGCCGCTCCAGTTGGGGGCGTACTGGGCCTGCCAGCTCGAGCTGCCGTTGGGGCGGTTGGGCCCGGTCATGTCGAAGCTCAGGCCGATGGGCAGGACGTCGTACTGGTTGACCGCGCCGTCGTTGTTGGCGTCGCCGGGCCAGACGCCGGGCACGCGGTTGACGACCATGTCATCCGAGGAGACGCAGGCGAAGTTCACCACGGTCCAGCGGAAGGTGTTGCTGCCGATGGCCAGGTTGGCGACCCCGGTGTTGGACTGGCTGGGGTTGGCCACGGTGGCGGCCCCGCTTCCGACGGCCGACCATGAGCCGGTGCCGATGGTGGGCAAGGCGGCGCCAAGCGTGGCCGAGGTCTCTACCGTGAGCTGGTCCGGCCCGGCGTTGGCCGCCGAGGGCAGGTCGTTGCGCACCTCCACGGTGTCGATGCGCGTGCAGGCGTTGTGCGAGACCACCCAGCGGAAGCGGTTCACGCCCGGCGCGAGGTTCGTAACCCGAGTGGTCGCGAAAGTCGGGTTGACCACAGAGGCGCCGCCCGCGATGACGTACCACTGGCCTTGGCCCGGGCTGGCGCTGGTGGCGTGCAGGGTGTCGGCCGTCGAGCAGACCGCCTGGTCCTGGCCCGCGAAGGCCAGCACCAGGTCGTTGCGCACGTCCACCTGGTCTTCGGAGAAGCAGCCCGCGTTGTCCACCGTCCACTTGAAGCGGCTCAGCCCGAAGGGCAGGCTCCGGACCGGCGAGTTGTGCTGGGATGGGTTCGTGACCACGCCGCTGCCCAGCACCACGGACCAGATGCCAGTGCCGAAGGCAGGGGCCTGCGCGGCCAGCACCGTGCTCGAGTCGCAGAGCGTCTGGTCGTTGCCGGCCTGGGCCAGCGATGGCCGGTTGTTGGCCACTTCCACCTCGTCGAAGTCGGAGCAGCCGTTGATTTGCATCGACCAGCGGAAGCGGTTGACGCCCTGGGCGATGCCGGTTACATTGGTGATGAAGTACTCGGGCAGGACGATGTTGCCCGTGCCCTGAAGTATGGTCCAAAGCCCGGTGCCGGGCAGCGGATTGGCCCCTTGCAGGGTCGTGAAGTTGTTGCAGGTCAGTTGGTCCGGCCCGGCGAAGGCCGAGAACTTGTTGTTCGAGACCATGACGGTGTCCTGCGAGATGCAGCCTTCGTGCTCGACCTCCCATTTCAGGTAGTTGTTGCCCAGCGAGACGTTCGAGATGGGCGAGTTGTGCTGGCTGCGGTTTTCGACCACCGCGCTGCCGCCCAAGACCGTCCAAAGCCCCGAGCCGACCTCCGGCTCGTCGGCCGAGAGCGTGCCTACGAAGTCGCAAAGGATCTGGTCCTGGCCCGCAGAGGCTGTCGAGGGCGTCTGGTAGGTAATGGCCACCTCGTCGGCGAAGGTGCATCCATCCTTGGTCATGGTCCAGCGGAAGCGGTTCAGCACGGGCATGTAGCTTAGCTGGCGGATCTCGGTGTTGAACAGGTTCGGCGACAGTACCTGGGCCGTGCCTTCGAGCACCGTCCACTGGCCCGCGCCGGGCGCGGGGTTGAGGCCCTGCATCACCACGGTGTCGAAGCAAGTCGTGACGTCCGGGCCCGCGTAGGCGTCGAAGCTGAAGTTGTAGATTTCGACATCGTCGAAGTCGGTGCATCCGTTGCGGAACACGGTCCAGCGATAGACGTTGCGGCCCCGCACCACCGAGTTGACGCGGGTGTTGTGCTGGAGGTAGTTCACGAATGAGCCGCTGCCCGAGGCCAGGGTCCAGGTGCCTGTCCCTGGGCTGGGGTTCTCGCCTTGCAAGATGGTGTTGTCCTCGCAGAGGTCCTGCCGAGGCCCGGCCTCAATCACGAAGTCGTTGTTGGTGATGACCACCGAGTCCACCGAGACGCAGAGGTTGTTGGTAACGGTCCATCTGAATCGGTTGGGGCCGTAGTCGAGGCTGGTGATGCGGGAGTTGAAGCGCGTCGGGCTGACGATGGTCGTGCCGGAGGAGGTCGTCCAAAGCCCTTGGCCGACCACGGGTTGCAGGGCGGTCAGGACGGTGTCGCCGCAGACGGCGATGTCCGGCCCGGCGTTTGCCCTGACGAAGTCGTTGAAGATGTCCACGTTGTCAACGCTTGTGCAGGATTTGTAGGAGATGCGCCACTGGAGCGAGTGTACGCCGTAGGTGTTCAGGCTGATGTCGCTTTGCGGATCGGCCATGTCGTCCAGGACGGCGTTGCCGCCCACCAGCCGCCACTCGCCCACGCCAGGGGCGAAGGCGTTGGCCGCCAGGGTCGTCTGGGCGCATACCACTTGGTCCGGTCCGGCGTTGGCCACGATCAGGCTGCTGGTGACGACCACGGTGTCGAGGCCGACGCAACCGTTCTCGAGGGTGCGCCATTCGAGCAGGTTGGGGGCGATGCCCAAGCTCCGGGCCTTGCTGTTGAAGCGGGTGGGCGTGTCCACGATGACGCTTCCCTCGAGCACGTTCCATTGTCCGGTCCAGGGGCTAGGGTTCTGCGCCTGGAGCGTGGTGGTGTCCGAGCAGAGGTCCTGGTCGCCGCCGGCGTTGGGCAGGGCCTGGAAGTTGGTGATGACCACGTTGTCCTCGAGGGGGCAGGCGTTGTTGACCACTCGCCAGCGGAAGGTGTTGGGCCCTTGGCCGAGGTTCGCGACGCTGGTGTTGTTCTGCGTGGGGTCGAAGATGGTGGCCGAGCCGCTGGTAACGGCCCAGGTTCCGTTGCCCACCACGGGGTCGTTGCCGTTGAGCTGGTGCGTGGGCTGGCAGATGGTCTGGTCGAGCCCGGCGTTGGGCGCCGTCGGCAAGTCGTTGGTGATGACAACCGTGTCCTTTTTGCTGCAATTGTTCTTGTTCTCGGTCCAGACCAGGAAGTTGGCCCCCTGGCGGAGGTTGCTCACCGCGGTCTGGTTCGAGAAGTAGTCGGCCGGGGTGGCCGTGCTGCCGAAGAGCACCGTCCAGAAGCCGATGCCCGGCGCGGGGCTGCTGGCCGCGAGGGTGGCCGAGTTGGCGCAGAGCGTCTGGTCCACCCCGGCGAAGGGCTGGAAGTCGTTCGAGGTCACCTCCACCACGTCGAACAGCGCGCAGGCACGGTTGGTGACCGTCCAGCGGAGCTGCGTGACGCCGGGCAATAGGTTCTCGATGGTGGTGATGGGGGCGTTCGCGTTGGCGATCTCGCCGTAGCCGCTCGTCACGCTCCATGCGCCCGTGCCGATGACGGGCGCCTGGGCGTTGAGCTGGGCCGAGGTTACGCAGGTCGTAACGTCCGCGCCGCCCACCGGCGTGTCGGGCAGGTCGTTGGTCAGGCGGACAGTGTCAGCGTCCGTGCAGCCGTTCTGCTCCACGTACCAGCGCAGCGCGGTCGTGCCCTGGGGGAGGCTTTGCACCACCGTGTTGAAGGCGTTCTGGTTCGTGAAGGCGGCGCTGCCCGAGACCACGCTCCAAAGGCCGCTCCCGCCGATGGCCGGGGGAGTGCCCGCCAGGGTGTCCACCCGCCGGCAGAAGGTCTCGTCGAAGCCCGCGAACACGTTGAAGCTGTTGTTGGTGATGACCACGTTGTCCGAGGTCTCCACCCCGTTGTCGTTGATGGTCCAGCGGAACTCGTTCGTGCCCGAGCCCAGGCCTGTCACCTGGCTGTTGTGCTGGTTGGGAGCGACGATGTTGCCCGAGCCGCTCAGCAGCAGCCAGGTGCCAGTGCTACCCGAGTTCGGGATGTTGCCTTGCAAGATGATCGTGTTGGTGCAGACCGGACGGTCCACGCCCGCGTAGGCTACCTGCGCCTGCGCCCCGGAGGACCACAGCGAGCCCTGGGCCAGCAGCAGGATGGCCAGCGCGCTCCGCAGCGCGCCTCCCGTGTTCTGCTTCTGGGTTCGAGTTTTGTTTTTCATGGCATGAGAGTTTTATGCGAGATGAACCGCGTTGTTTTCCTGTTCGTTCGGCAAAATCCTTTGGTCGTCGCGAAGTTAAGCCATATGGGCCTGTTCCCTTTGCCACAGCCCGTCCTTTTGGGCAGAAAGTGGTGCTCGGGGCGGTTTTTCGAGGATCACCAGGCCTGCCAAAGCACCACGCGCTGGCCTTGCTCGCCGACGCCTTCCAGCCAGAGCCAGAGCCCTTGCCCTTCAGACAGCAAAGGCAGTTCCAAAGTGGCACGGCCCTCCAGCAAATCCACGCGGGGCATCCACAAGGCCACCGCTCCATCGCCCTGGTAGGGCATTTCCAGCTTCGGGCGGTGGAAGCCCAGCATCCGGAAGTCGATCTCGCCCCGCTTGCCATATTGCCCCTGGTGCGTGAACACCGCCACCACGCCGCGCCCGCCCCACGAGCCGTAGATCGCGGCGCTGGCCTCGTTGAGCAGCTCCACCCGCTCCACGTCGAAGGGGCTGAGCGCGTCGATGGCCTGCCGCCCCACCACCGTGCCATCGATCAGGTAGAGCGGGTCGCCCTGGTACGAGCCGATGCGCTGGCTCACCCGCCCCGGCATCCGCTCGCGCACCATTTGCAAGGTCGAGGTGTAGCTCGAGGCCGTCTGCTGGTCCACGATAAGCACCTGGTCGGGCGTGCCGTGCAGCTTGCGTCCCTGGGTCACGGAGTCGCTCACGGGCTGGTACTCCACCACGGCCTGCCGCTGCCGCCGCGGCACCCAGGCGTTGGGCAGGGGCATGAAATTGGCCGGGGGCGGCGCCAGCGTGTCGAGCAGGATCAGCACGTTGTCGCTGCCTTTGGCGTCGCGGGCCTGGATCACCACGTCGATCGTGTCGGCGTAGTCCAGCCCTTCGAAGCGGAAGCGCCCATCCGTGCCTGTTGTCTGCGTGAAGCGGTCGTTGTAGGTAGTCGTCACGAAGAGGCTGACCTGGCTCTCGGGCTCGGGGATCTCGAGGTAGGGCCGGGTCACGCGCCCGCTCACGCCCAGGCCGCGCTCGGGCCGGCCGCGGGCCGGCGCCGGCCGCCCCTTGTCCATCTGCTCCCAGTCGA
>JAIFMG010000120.1 GCA_020048645.1 Bacteroidota bacterium
AGGAAGATAATGTCACCCCTTCGGGGTTCTCCTCTTTGGACTGGATTCGCTTTCTACAATCATTACACCCCTTCGGGGTTGGGCGAGCCTTCTAGGCAATCCACCACATTTGAACGCAATAAGGCATCAGTCGTAAAAGCAGAACGCGCCGGGGATGATGCCCACGCGGACGGAGTCGAGCAGGCGGCCGTCGGGCGAGGCGCGGAAGACCCAGCCTTTCTGCAAGTAGTCGAGGGCGTCGCTGACGAAGAGCTCGGAGTTGGAGGGGCGGACGGCCAGTCCGTAGAACAGCCTTCCCTGGCTGTGGACCAGGGGCCGCGTGGGCATGGCCTCTGCCTCGATGGGCAGGACGAAGACGCCGCCGGGCGCGCCGGGCGCCGTGCCGTTGAGCAGGAAGAAGAGGCTGTCGCCGCGGGCGTTGGCGCGCAGCTCGGTGGCGGAGGCCAGCGGGTCGGGCCACGCCAGCGTGCGCGTGACCTGGAAGTCGGAAAGGCGGACGCGGGTCAGGGTGGAAGGCTGCTTGCCGCCGGGCATGCCGGGGAAGCCGCCGTCGCTGAGCAGCCAGAGCTGGCCTTGCGCGTCGAGGGCCATGCTGTTGGGCTGGCGCGCCACCCGCAGCGAATCGACCTTGCGGTGGGCGCGGGCATCGACCTTGAAGAGCCACTCGCCGAACGACCAGTTGGCCACGTAGGCGAAGCCCTCGTGAAGGAGCATGGCCTCGGAGGTGGCGCCCAGCTCCAGCTCGCCCCGAAGCTCGAGCCGGCGGGTGTCGAGCAGGCTCAACCGGGTGGAATACAGGTCCGAGACGTAGGCCGTCGAGTCGTCGATGGGCAGGATCTGCCGGGGGGAGACCAGTCCTCCCAAGGTCTTTTGGACCTGGAGGCCGCGGGGGTCGGCCACCACCACCTTGCCGGAGTTGTTGACCACGATGAAGGCCTTGCCCCCGACCAGCGCCATGCTGTAGGCCACGTCGCCCAGCGGGTAGCCGTTGGCCGCGAAGAAGACATCCTCGAAGACGGTATCCCGCTCGAGGTCCCAGAAGGAAAGGCTGGCGTTGCCGTAGGTGAAGTTGCCTTCGTTGACGATGAAAAGCCCCTGCTCGAGCTCCACCGGCCCGGGCGGCGGCAGGGGTTTCTCGCAGGAAAACACCAGGAAGACAAGCGGCAGAAGCAGGAGGCGTTCGGGGCGCATGGCAGAAGTTTTGGTTGGGAATCGTTGGGGCCAATCCGGGAAAAGGTGCTTGAAGATAGGCAAATCGGCGGAAGTTCCCCCAAATGGTAGGCCCGCGGCCCGGCGGGCGCGAGCGGCAAGGCATTTACCCAAAAAGAAACGCTGGCCAAAAAATATGGATAGAAAATTTGCGGGGCTGCGATCTTGTGCTTAACTTGTAGGGGTAAACGCCCCGAAAGCAATGCCCATAACAACCCCATCAAACCCCATGTCAATGCCAAACCCGACCCGCGAGAGAGATCTGGTGCTCGCACCGAACGAGTACGCCTACATTTCCGACCAGACCAAGGGCCACATCGTGGCCTATGTGGGGCCATTCAAGACGAGCATGGCCAACACGGATCAGCCGGTGTTCTTCGAGGAGCAGACCAAGCGCTTCAACATCTGCAACCTCGACGACGCCATCAAGACCTTCACGACCGTGCCCGAGGGCTGGTACGTGATGCTCAAGAACCCGCCCAAGGACGGAAAGCAGCCGACCCCGGGCACGGCCAACAACCTGCCGAACCTGGAGGTGGGCCGCAAGGTGAACCTGCCGGGGCCGCTGTTCTTCTCGCTCTGGCCGGGGCAGATGGTGCGCGTGATCAAGGGGCACCGCCTGCGCTCGAACCAGTACCTGGTGGTGCGGGTTTACGAGGAGGAAAAGGCGCGGCTGAACTGGCGCAACGCCGTGATCAAGCCGCAAAACCCCTCGGACGACAAGCCCCTGGAGACCCTGGCCGAAAACCAGGCGCCGGACCTCTCGGTAGGCAAGCTGCTGGTCATCAAGGGCTCCGAGGTCTCGTTCTACATCCCGCCCACGGGCCTGGAGGTCGTGCCGGACGAGAAGGGCAACTACGTGCGCGACGCGGTCACGCTCGAAAAGCTCGAGTACTGCATCCTGCTCGACGAGAACGGCAACAAGCGCTACATCAAAGGCCCGGACGTGGTGATCCCGAACCCGACGGAGGCCTTTTTCACCAACGACGGGATGCGCAAGTTCAGGGCCATCGAGCTGAGCGAAATCAGCGGCATCTACGTGAAAGTCATCTCGCCTTACGAGGAAGGCGGCGTGCAGTACAAGGTCGGCCAGGAGCTCTTCATCACGGGCAAGGAGCAGATGATCTACTTCCCGCAGCAGGAACACGCCCTGATCAAGTACGGCGAGCACGAAATCTACCAAGCCGTGGCCATTCCCCCCGGCGAGGGCCGCTACTTCCTCAACCGCAAGACGGGCCTCATCTCGCTCAAGAAAGGCCCGGCCATGTTCCTGCCCGACCCGCGGGAGGCCGTCATCGTGCAGCGCATCCTGACGCCCAACCAGTGCGACCTGTGGTATCCGGGCAACAAGGCCGTGAAGGACTACAACGTGATGCTCAACAACTTGGCGTCGCTCGAAAAGTCCGAGGCCTTCCTGACCAAGGGCCAGGTCGAGAAGTACGCGGCCCCCGCCCCCGGCGGCGCTGCCGAGCGCAAGGCCAAGCCCTACATCGCCGGCGAGGAGTTCGTGCGCGAGCAGTCGTTCATGACGGCCCGCACCATCACGCTGGACACCAAGTTCCAGGGCGCCGTCACGGTGGACGTCTGGACCGGCTACGCCATCCTGGTAACGAGCAAGACGGGCTCGCGGAAGGTTGTCGTAGGGCCGCAGACCTGCCTGCTCGAGTACGACGAGACGCTCTCGTACATGGAGCTTTCGACGGGCACGCCGAAGACCGACGAGCGGCTGATCCGCACAGTCTTCATGCGGGTGCTGCACAACAAGGTCTCGGACATGGTGACCGTTGAGACCAAGGACCTCTGCCCGGCCTCGGTCCACCTGTCGTACCGGGTCAACTTCGAGGGCGAGCCCGAAAAGTGGTTCAACGTCGAGAACTACGTCAAGTTCCTGACCGACCACATGCGCTCGGTGATCCGCAACGCCGTCAAGAAGCTGTCGGTGCTGGAGTTCTACACCGAGGGCATGGACATCCTGCGCGACATCATCCTGGGCAAGGCCGACGAGCAAGGCAAGCGCAACCGCGGCCTCTTCAGCGAAAACGGGATGCGCATCTACGACGTTGAAATCTTCAACATCAAGATCCAGGACGCCGCGGTCGAGAAGATGCTCTTCGAGGCCGAGCATGGCAGCGTGCGGCGCCGCGTGGAGGTCGAGTCCACCCGCAACACCCAAGTCTATACCAGCCAGATCGAGGTGCTCAACCGCCAGATCGAGGAAGAGCGCAACAACAGCGAGCTGCAAAAGCTGGAGCTGGAGCGAACCCGCATCCAGAAGCAACTGGAGGTGGAGCTGGACAAGCAGCGCAAGATCGACCAGACGGCCAAGGCCAAGCTCGACTCCGAACTGGTCCGCGAGGGCCTGCTCAACCAGATAGCCGACTCGGAGCTCAGCCGCGAGAAGGCCTCCGAGGAGCAGTCGATCGCGCTGGCCGCCCTGCGCATGGCCCAGGAGCTGGAGCGCCTGAAGGCCGAGGTGGATGCCGTGAGCCAGAAGGCCCAGGCCTTCAGCCCCGACCTGATAGCGGCCTTGCAGGCCTTCGGCGACAAGGCCCTGGCCGAGAAAATGGCCTCCGCCATGGCTCCGCTGTCCATCCTGGGCGGCAAGAGCGTGGCCGAGGTGTTCAGCAACATGCTCCGGGGCACCGTGCTCGAAGGGGTGCTCAAGCCAATGTCCGGTGGCCAAGCCTCTGAAAACTAGGCCCAAGGCCGACTGCCGCGGCTTTTTTCAGGCAAAGGAAGCCGCCTTTGCGCGAAAATGATTATCTTTGGGGCATCGGGCCGACCCCTGAACCAGGCCTACTGCCCAAAGACATTTCCACCGCGAAACCAGCGACCACCAGACCCGCATCCATTTGTCAAAATGGGTGTGGGTCTGGTAACTTTTTGGCAGGAACGCTTTGCCTCCTGGCCAGGAAAATCACGAAGAACATTAACTATCAAAATCAAATTGGCATGTCGAAAGTGAATTACATGACCCAAGAGGGCTTGGACAAGCTCAAATCAGAACTGGTCCAGATGCGGAATGTCGAGCGCCCGCGCATTTCGCGGCAGATCGCCGAAGCCCGCGACAAAGGCGACCTGTCGGAAAACGCCGAGTACGACGCAGCCAAGGAAGCCCAAGGCATGTTGGAGATGAAGATCGTCCAACTCGAGGAAGTGATCCGCAACGCCCGCGTCATCGACCAGTCGCAGCTCGACCGAAGCAAGGTGCAAGTCCTGGCCACCGTCACCCTCAAGGACCTCAAAAAGAAAAGCCAGATGAAATACACCCTGGTCCCCGAAAGCGAAGCCGATTTCAAGGCCAAGAAGCTCTCGGTCTCCTCGCCCATCGCCAAGGGAATCATGGGCAAAACCGTCGGGGACATGGTCAAGATCCAAGTGCCCAACGGACTGCTCGAACTGGAAATCATGGACATCGAATACTAAACTCTAAGGCTCTTGCTCGGCAAGGGCCTTTTTTGTGGGCCATTCCCAAAGGAAAGGTTAATTCGCAGCCGCCATTGCCCTGGTGGCATTTTTTTTGGGCGCATGATTCCGTCACAACCTAAAACCTTCCCAAACCCATGACGAAAAATTTACTCCTCCTCTTCCTCTTCCTTTCCCTAGGGCTTCCGTTCGCTTCTTCGCAGCAGCAAGTCGGCATCTCCTTGGGCAACATGGCGCCCGACTTCACCCTGGTAAGCCAGTCGGGCGAGCAGCTCAGCCTGTCCGACCTGCGCGGCCAGATGGTCCTCATCGACTTCTGGGCCTCGTGGTGCTACCCCTGCCGCCTGGAGAACCCGCACGTGGTGGCCGCCTACAACAAGTTCAAAGACAAGAAGTTCAAATCCGGCCAAGGCTTCACCGTCCTGGGCATCTCGCTCGACAACAGCGAGGCCGCCTGGCGCGAGGCCATTACCAAGGACGGCCTGGTCTGGTCCAGCAACACCTGGGACCGGGCACGCACTGCCAGCTCGCTCTACGGAGTCCGGGCCATTCCTACCAACTTCCTGGTCGATGGGAGCGGCGTGATCGTGGCCACCAACCTCCGGGGCGCCGCCCTCGAAAGCAAGCTCAACGAACTGGCCACAAGCCGCTGAAAGCTGGCATATGCCGTGTTTCTTAACTCAACTCCCTCCTTCCCCATGAGAAAACTCAAATTCATCGCCGTTGGCCTGCTCTTCGTGGTCGGCCTGGCCACCATCGCCCTGAGCAACCGCGAGCAGGAGCCCCAGTTCGTGGCCCCCGAGCAACCCAACACGCCCCGCGTCGGCGAAATCGCCCCCGAGCTGGCCTTCGCCTCGCCCGACGGAACGGTGCTCAAGCTGTCCGACCTGCGCGGGAAGATGGTGCTGGTTGACTTTTGGGCCTCGTGGTGCGGCCCCTGCCGCATGGAAAACCCCACTGTCGTTGAAGCCTACAACCAGTTCAAGGACAAGGCCTTCCGCAACGCCGAAGGATTCACCGTCTTCAGCGTCTCGCTCGACAACAACCGCGCCGGCTGGCTCGGGGCCATCGAGCAGGACGGGCTCGAATGGGAATACCACGTCAGCGACCTCAAAGGCTGGAGCAGCGAGGGCGCCCGCCTCTATGGCGTCAACTCCATCCCCGCCAACTTCCTGATCGACGGCGAAGGCAAGATCGTCGCCACCGCGCTCCGGGGCCAGAACCTCATCCGCCAGCTCGAAAAGCACGTCGCTCCCTGAGCTTTTCTGGTTGCTTCGACACAAGACGGCCGCCTTTCCCCATCGGAAGGCGGCCGTTTTCTTTGGAAAAATCACGGACATCAAGGCCGCAGCACCTCGCGCGCGAAAATGACCTCGTCGGCGATGGCCAGCACGTCTTGGCAGACCCCGTCGGCCGTCTTGGAATCGTTGATGTACTGGTTGAGCGATTTGAAAAGCTCTTGCGAGATCTTGCCCAGGTCCTGGCTGGCCCAGTTTTCGAGCATGTGGTCGAACACGGCCTTGGCGTCGCCGTTGGTGCAGACGATGGGCAGAACGGGCAGGTTCTCCTGGGCGGCGTACTGGTAGGTCTCGAAAGTGCCCCCTTGCCCGCCGATCAGGATGACCAGGTCGGCGGCCTTCAGGCTTTCGAGCCACTCGGTGGGGCCGGGCGGCACGTGGCGGATGCTTCCTCCCTTGAACTGGGGCTGCTGGCCGGTGGGCACCACCTGCGTCAGGCGGTCGGACAGCCTTTGCCCCTGGGCCATGACGACCTGCGCGAAGGCCTCGGAAACCACATAGTCCACGCCCTGCCAGCCGCCAGTGATGAGCTTGTAGCCCTGCTCGGCGATGCGCCTGCCCAGGCTCTGGCTGACCCAGAGGATCTCGTCGGGCAGCGTGAAGGCGCCCGTGCCCGCCACCAGGATGCTGCGATGGGCGCGCGTGGCCACGTTGTCGCGGCGGATGACCTGGGTCATGGACTCGATGAAGCCGTCGAAGTTGGTCTCGGGGTTGATGCTGAGCTTGTCGCTGATGAAGTTGACGAAATCGTCGATGCCATCCGCGATCTCGTAGATCTTCTTGGCCACTCCCATCAGGGCGAAGTCGTCCTCGCGGTCCAGGATTCCATCGACCATTTCCTGGATCTTGCGCTTCTGCTGGCGCCAGTGCTCCACGTAGGCGAACTGCCCGTCGTGGCTGTAAATGTCGGCGTCGGAGAGCACGATGGGGAAGACCCGCTGCTCGTAGCCTTTGGAGCGGATGATCTCCACGGCCTCGAACATGCAGTACTCCGAGCGGAGGTACTTGTCGCTCAGCACGACGATGACGTAGTTGCCCTTGCCGATCTCGTGCATGAACTCGCGGATGCTGTCGCCCAGGGTGAGCGTGGCCTTGTCGCGCACGATCTTGTAGCCCAGCTCGTTGAGCTTGTCGCAGATGCGGTCCACCAAGGCCTCGCGGCTTTGGCCCAAGGCGGATTTGTTGTCCTTCCAGGCGTAGGAAATGTAGATGTTGTTCATGCTCTTGGGGTGTGGAAATCAGTTTCGGAGCCAGTTCAGGGCATCTTCCATCGTATCGAAGTAGGCCACCTGCACCAGCCCGATTCCGCCCTCTTCCATGACCTGCTCCACGGAAACGCGGGTGAAAATATCGTGCGGCACGATGAAGGCTACCTTTTTCACGCCCAGCCGGACGGCGGCGGCATTGATGTTCTCATCGATCCATACCTGGGTCTCAGGGGGGATGGTATATCTGAACTGCCGGAGATCATGCAAGATCAAGCTCGGCTTGAAAGGGGCGATGCCCTTTTCCAAGGACAAGGCAAAATCCTCGCGCAGCGCCGCGTCGTTGGCTTCTTCGGAGACTTCATGCCAGTGGTTGACCATGAGCCCGGTGGCAATCTCGAAGGTGATACGCCTGAAGGATGAGTTGAAAACGGTTTCTTCCATGATCCAAGTTTTGTGGGAGATTGAAAAGAGCTGGGGTGGCGCATACCAAGCCCAAAACTTCAAACCCCTGACGAACAGCAGTTTGGAATGAAAAGCGCGAACATCCGCGCTCCAGGTGGCCCGATGGAAAATGGCTTGGAAATGCGGTGGCCAAGATAGCACAAATGCCAAATGGTTGTGCTGGGCAATGGCATTTCCTGCCCAATCGAAACGACTCTTTTCCCCCGAGAAGGACCAATTTCACATGTTGCCGCTGTAAACGTGGACGCTGCTCTGGGCCGAAGGCAAGTAGTTGATGCCGAACCAGGCCATGAGCAGGATGAAGAAGGCCAGGAAAAGGATCCACGCCTGCAGCCGGTGCTTTTCGGGCTGGAACCACCGGAAGTGGATGTAGGAAAGGTAGGAAATCCAGGTGAGCAGGGCCCAGGTCTCCTTGGGATCCCAGGTCCAGTAGTGCCCCCAGGCCTCCTTGGCCCAGAGCGCGCCGAAACTGACGCCGATGGTCAGGAAGGCGAAGCCGATGTAAACCAGGTTGTCGGCCAGCTTCAGGGTGTCGGCCTCGTACTGCCCGAAGTAGGTCTGGTACAGGGCCTTGGCCCCGACGATGGACGAGGCCGCCACCAGCGCGTAAGACAGCAGCATGATGGAGACGTGCGGGATGAACCAGGGGCTTTGCAAGGCCGGCATCAGGGTCTTGTCGTAGGTATCTGGGTTCAAGTAGTTGACAACCAGGAAGATGATGGCCATGCCAAGGCTCAGGGCCAGGAACCAGCGGTAGCGCCAGCGCAGGTAGGTCAGGAAGCCGATGGTGGTCAGGAAGAGCGAGTACCAGAGCCGGGTCTCGCCCATGGTGCGCAGGGGCGGGCGCTCGAGGTGCAGCCAGAGCGCTACGATGAAGGAGCCCAGCACGCCGATGCCGAGCAGCACGACGGCGTCGGCCGAGAGCCGCAGGGCGCGGGCGCCGTCGTTGCGGGGCACGAGGTTCAGGACGATGCCCGTGGTCCAGAGCAGGCCGGCCAGCAGGGCGATGATGGGAAAGTTGAGCCAGATCATGGTGTAGCTTTTTTGAGGGTGGAGGCTTGTGAGGTCAAGGTTTTCCGTCCGCTGGGTCGGCTTCTTGCTCTTCCTTGGGGCGGATGCGCTGGCCGAGCCAGAACATTTCGATGGCGCCGGCCAGGACCAGGAAAAGGCCGAAGTAAACCACTGGCTGCCAGGGGTCGCGCACAAACTCTAGCACGCTGCTGCGCGACCATTTGCCCATGTCGGCATCGTAGCTGAGCTGGTAGATCTTCCAGCCGAAGAGCTCCACGGGCCAGTTCACCTCGACGGTCTCGCGGGTGCTGGAGCCGTCGAAGCCGTAGAGGACGACCTCGGAGCTGAACTTCTCGGGCTCGGGCGTGAGCAGCAGCAGCGAGTGGTCGAAGTCCAGCCGCAGGGCCTGCGGGTCTTCCTGGATGCTGCCGCAGCTTATCCAGCCTTCGCGAGCGTCGGCGCGGCCCGCGTGGTAGGCGCGCACGTAGGCCGCCGGGGCGTTGCCGTACTCGTCGGTCGGCACGAAGTTGCCCAGGCTGTCGCGCTTGGCCTCCGGATGGAACTCGACGACTTCCAACTGCCAATCGAGCAGCTCGGCCTTCAGTCCGGTCTTGGCCATGGGCAGCGCGCTGCCTTCCTGCAAGACCAGCTTCATGGCGTGTACGTCCACGATGCTGATCTTGGGCAGGAACTCATCGACCTTGAAATCAATCAGTTCCACACCGATGGGCAGTTCATAGACCATCTGCATGTCGTGGGCGTGCCAGTTGATTTGGCCGCCTTCCTCCACCTCCATGATCAGCCGCTTGAGGTCGGCCGAGCCCAGGGCGGAGGCGAAGAAGGTGATCAGCAGCCCGAAGTGCGTGATGATGAAGCCGATGTTCTTGGCCTTGAACGGAACCGTGCGCTTGAAGGCCACGAAGGCCAGGCAGAGCATGAAATAGAGCAGGCCGAAGAGGAAGGCCCAGTTCTCGGTCATGCGGGTGGCCCCGATGGCCTTGAAGAAGGGCGCGACCGTGCCCATGTCGCCAAAGGCCGTGTTCTCCTGCGGAAACATGGCCATGACAAAGACCAGGAAGGTGAAGTTGGCGATGGAAGTCAGGGCCGCGTGCACCGTGCCGAACCAGCGCACCAGCGGATGCTTGCGGAACATGAGGCTGGCGCTTCCCACGAAAAACAGGAAGAAGATGCCCACGTAAATGTTGTGCGGAAAAGCGATCTGCGAAAGCCCCGACGGCCCCCAGAAGGCCTCCAGGCTGAAGCCGATGGTCGTGAGCAGGCCCGCCAGCACGAAGCCTTCGCCGTATTTCCAGGGCTGGGCGAACAGCCGCCTTGTCTTGAGTTCTGTGGTCTGTGGTTCCAATGGGGATCCGGGTTGCGGGACGCCCACGGTGGGGCGGCCCAAGGTGAAAAAGTCCACAAATATAAGCCAAAGCTGGCGATCGGCGTGGCCGGCGGAACATCTTATACAGCAGAGTTTCAGACCCGAAAATGCCTTGGCCCAACGAAGTAAAATGCCCCGCAAAGCCTTGGCTGTCATTTTGTTGGGCGAAATGCTTCGCGCTTTGCGCCAAAATTCGCAGATTCGCGGCCGTGCGACACGTCGCCCCGAACCAACGCTTGCCCACCATGTATTACAGCACCAACAGCCCCGGCCAGGACGTATCGCTGGCCTTCGCGGTCGTCAAAGGACTGGCCGCCGACAATGGCCTTTTCATGCCCCGGCGCCTGCCCCGCCTGCCGCAGGAGTTTTTCTCGCGCCTGCCCAGGCTGAGCCTGGCCCAGATCGGCTTCGAGGTCTCGAAGGCCCTGTTCGAGGGCGAGATTCCCGAGCCGGAGCTCGAGGCCCTGGTGGAGGACGCGCTCGACTTCGACACGCCCCTGGTGCCGCTGGACGACGACAGGCACGTGCTGGAGCTCTGGCACGGCCCGACCCTGGCCTTCAAGGACGTGGGCGCCCGCTTCATGGCCCGGCTGCTGGCCTACTTCAACCGCGGGCAGCAGCGCGTGGTCCGCATCCTGGTGGCCACCTCGGGCGACACGGGCAGCGCCGTGGCCAGCGGATTCCTGAAAGTGCCGGGCATCGAAGTGGTGCTGCTCTACCCCAAGGGCGGAGTCAGCAAGATACAGGAGGCGCAACTGACCACCATGGGCCACAACATCGAGGCCCTGGAGGTGGAAGGCGTCTTCGACGACTGCCAGCGGCTGGTCAAGCAGGCCTTCCTCGACCCGGAGCTGAACCGCGCGCTGTTCCTGACCTCGGCCAACTCCATCAACATCGCCCGGCTCATCCCGCAGTCGTTCTACTACTTCCGGGCCTTGGCGCAACTGCCCGACTCCGCCCGCCCTACGGTCGTGAGCGTGCCCTCGGGCAATTTCGGCAACCTCACCGGAGGGCTGATCGCGCAGCGGATGGGACTGCCCATCGGGCGCTTCATCGTGGCCACCAACGCCAACAAAGTGGTGCCCGAATACCTGGAGACGGGCGTTTACCAGGCCCGCCCGACCCTCCCGACCCTCTCGAACGCCATGGACGTGGGCGACCCCAGCAACTTCGCCCGCCTGCTGGACCTTTTCGGCGGCAAGGTCGAGGCCATGCGCGCCCAACTCAGCGGCCACTGGTCCACGGACGAGCAGACGCGGCGGCGCATGAAGGAGATCCACCAGCGCTACGGCTACGTCATCGACCCGCACGGCGCGGTGGCCTACGACGGCCTGGCCGAGGGCCTGCGCCCGGGCGAGCGGGGCATCCTGCTGGGCACGGCGCATCCGGCCAAGTTCAAGGACGCCGTGGACCAGACCCTGGGCCTGGAGCTGCCCCTGCCCGAGCGCCTGGCGCACAGCATGGCCCTGCCCAAGGTGGCCACGCCCCTGTCGAAGGACTTCGCGGACTTCCGCGCCTACCTGATGCGCAAGGCCTGAGGCTAGGAAGAAATCGCCCGCCCGGCGCGGGGCCGGACGGACGGCGGGGGGCTAGAAGGAATGCTCGGGGCGGTAGCCTCGGAAGTACTTCTGGAACTGGGTGCGCTCGTAGTCGGCGGGGTTCTGGCTGCGGCTCTGGCTGAGCATCCCGCGGAAGTCGCTCAGGCGGCGGTAGCCTTTCTTGTTCATCCACTGGCTGAGGAAGTCGAGCATCTCCTGGGCGCGGCGCGGGCCGTGGCGGTAGAAGGTGGAGACGGCCTGGACGGCGTCAGCGCCCGCGAGGAGCTGCTTGACCAGCGCGGGGCCGTCGTGGACGCCCGTGGAGGCGCAGAGGTCGCAGGTGACGCGCTCGCTCATGATGGAGATCCAGCGCAGGGAGGTGGCCAGGTCGGAGGGCGCGCTGAGCACGCTGGAGCTGGTAACGCTGAGCTTGTCGATGTCGAAGTCGGGCGAATAGAAGCGGTTGAAGAGCACCAGGGCGTCGATGTCGGTGCCGGAGAGCTCCTTGAGCATGGAGGGCACGTTCGAGAAGAAGTAGCCGACCTTCAGGGCCACGGGGATGCTGACCTGCTGGGTGATGGTGTGGGCGATGTCGAAGTAGATCTGCTCGTTGTTGCTGGCCTTGCGCGAGGTGTCGGAGGGCATGAGGAAGACGTTGAGCTCCAGGGCGTCGGCGCCAGCCTGCTCAACCAGCCGGGGGTAGAAGGTCCACTCGTCGGCGGTGATGCAGTTGATGCTGGCGATGATGGGGATGGAGGTCCGCTTCTTGCTCTGGGCGATGAGGTCGAGGTACTTCTCGGAGCTGTGGGGCTCATATTGGGCGGGATGCTCGTAGTAGCCGGGCTGCTCGGGGAAGAGGTCGGAGCTGGTGTTCATGCTGTCGAGGCTTGCCTGCATCTCTTCGACGATTTCCTCCTCGAAGAGCGAGCGCAAGACCACGGCGCCCACCCCGGCCTTCTCCATGGCCAGGACGCCATCCAGGTTTTCGGTCAGGGCGGAGCTTCCCTTGATCAGGGGATTTTTGAGCTCCAGGCCCATGTATTGGGTCGTAAGGTCTGCCATTGTACTTTTGGGATGATTGGTTTGCTTCCAAATTTACGCAAAAGAACAGGCCCGACAATGCGCTGGAGCGGGCCATTTTCGCGACATGGCCTAATCAAGAATGAGTCCAGTCTAAAAACTATTTCCAGGGAGCAAAGTTAATTTAACAAAGTATCAAGTATAAAATCATTGCTTTTTTGAGCACGGTCCC